>JAWOEU010000078.1:0-33041 GCA_046482575.1 Fidelibacterota bacterium | reverse complement strand
CTCCCGGTCAGGATCGTCTCGCCCTGCGGGCTGAACGCGACGGACCACAACGCGGCCTCATGCCCAACGAAGCGGCGGATCTCGCGCCCCGTCTCGGTTTCCGCGCACTCCGTGTTCCGGTCCGTATAAAGCGACCAGATCCACTTCCGGCGCTTCAAACAGAACATCGATCGTTGATTTCAAATGCCGGTTAACACCGGTGGGATTTGTAATGAGTCCCACCCGTTTCCCTTTCAGCACATCAAACCCGTTTTCTTCCAGAACATCAATGCCTAATTTTACGGCCGGCTCACTGTTGCCGTTACAGGATGCAGTAAACAGCATTACTGCAAATACTATCATTATGAACGTTGCTTTTTTCATGTTTATTCCTTTATTGTTTTCGTGTACGTAATACGGACCCGCGGATGTTCAATAAGCTGCAGTTCCTTCTTCTTCCACAGATATTTTGAAGTATTGTCGCGGATATTCAGTACAAGCGTATCGTTTTCCAGGGTAAAAGAACCGGTATTCTTCTGTCCCGAAACATGCATTGCGGCCCTTCCGTCTTCATAGAGTGTCATTTCGAAGAGATTAAGAAAAGCTTCCGGCTGAGAGCGCCATGTATCTTCATATTCATTGTGCAGGGCATAATGCGTGCATTCCCAGTCACCTGAAATACGTTTATAGTCACTGCAGGCAGTACATATCAGAAGCAGTGACAGGATCAGTGTAATGCCATATTTCATTTCGTTTCCTTAGATCTTAATAAATATCTTTTTGCGATACAGGATCAGTGCAACGGCCCAGAAGATGGTGATCGTGATCAGTGCATAGAGCAGTGACGCATCGATACGGCTGTAGTTTGCCAGCGGCATAAAGACCTTGGCGAATAGCCAGCTTTTTGTCGATACCAGATCGCCGTTCATCGGTATCCATTTTATAAAGGCAAGCAATTTCGCATAGATACCGGAAAGCACAAAAATGAACAGCGGATTCGAGCCGAAGACCACAAAGGGTTTTGTTGCGCTTTTCCAGCCGAGAATATCGATCAGGAAGATGGACACACCCAGAAAAAGCATCGCCCAGCCTCCCATGAACATCACATAGGAACTGCTCCAGATCGGTTTATTGATGGGAAAGAACCTGCTCCACAGCCAGCCGATAAGAATAAATGCAACCGCCCGGATGAGCATCTTTTTTACGAGTTCCTTCTGATCCTTCATATCACGGATCAGCATTCCGGTCATGAAACCGATGACAGTGGTCACAATGGCCGGCAGTGTGCTCAGCAACCCTTCAGGATCAAAGGCGATACGTGATCCCATGCTGTCGCGGTAACCATGATAAATATGTCCTTCTCCGAGAATAGCGATATCGATCTTTCTTACGAGAGAGTCTTCAAGACCGTAGCCACCTGTTGCGGCAAGCAGAACCCAGTAGCCGATAAGAATGGCCGCCGAGATCCAGATCACGTTCTTTCTGCTGAAATTCAATACAAGAAGCGATGTGAAGAAATAGCACAGGGCGATCCGCGGTAATACACCGACTAAGCGCCAGTCTGCAAAGAGATTTTTCACAACGTTGTCGCCGTCAACCGGCCGCATAAAATTCAGAAGAAGGCCTATGCCGAAAATAATCAGTGTGCGCCGAATGATCTTTTTTAATGCGGGTGCATTCAGACGGTAATCGTATTTCCGGAACGAAAAGGCCATTGCCACACCGACAATAAAGAGAAAGAAGGGAAAGACAAAATCCGTCGGGGTCCAGCCGTGCCAGGCAGCATGGCGTAAAGGCGGGTAAATGGCGCCCCAGGTACCGGGGTTGTTCACCAGGATCATCAGTGCGATCGTTGCCCCGCGAAAGACATCAAGTGCAATAAGCCGCTTTGTTTCTGTCATGGTTCCCTCGTAAGTTAGTGAACTTTTCTATCATATTAATGTAACGATAAATTCGTTGTGTGTCAATTTAATTGAACACCGGCTAAACGGGGAAAAGCAACATTTTATGTCAAATGTTAAAAAAACCCCGTCCGTTGACCAACGGACGGGGTGCGTTCGTATCTGTTTTTATCGTTACCGGTCTACAGCAATGACCACACAGCAGTAAGACCCGCCATAACGATCGAGACCATCGTCATAAGCTTGATAAGAATATTGAGACTTGGTCCGGAGGTGTCTTTAAAAGGATCACCGACGGTATCGCCGACAATGGCTGCCCGGTGTGCTTCGGAATTTTTTCCGCCGTGAGCTCCCGTTTCAATGAATTTTTTCGCATTATCCCAGGATCCCCCGGCATTGGCCATGAAGATCGCCAGAACAAAACCGGCAGACAGCCCGCCGGTCAGCAGACCCATAACACCGGGAACACCAAAAATAATTCCCATCCCGACCGGAGCAATGATCGCCAGTAAGGACGGCAGCAGCATTTCATGCTGCGCACCTTTGGTGGAGATCGCAACACAACGTTCATAATCGGGTTGTGTTTTCCCTTCCAGGATGCCTTTGATCTCACGGAACTGACGCCGGACTTCATCCACCATATTTCCGGCGGCGCGTCCCACGGCATTCATGGTCAGTCCGCAGAACACAAACGCCATCATGGCGCCGGTGAACATACCGACCAGCACTTTGGGATTCATAAGGGTAACGTCATAATGGGTCATAAAATCCGTAAGCGTTGCCGCAGAAGTCTGCACGACCCGGTCGCCGATCTGCATGGTGGTCTCTCCCAGCCGGATCAGTCCGATCTTCAGTTCCTCAATATAGGAGGCCAGTAATGCAAGTGCCGTCAGTGCAGCGGAACCGATGGCAAATCCTTTTCCGGTAGCGGCGGTGGTATTTCCCAGTGAATCCAGGGCGTCGGTGCGCTTGCGCACCTCCTCACCGAGTCCGGCCATTTCCGCATTTCCGCCGGCATTATCTGCGATCGGGCCGTAAGCATCCGCTGCCAGGGTGATACCCAGGGTGGACAGCATTCCAACAGCTGCAATACCGATCCCATAGAGGCCCATGGACATATTTGCAAAATTCCAGCTGGCTGCGGACAAATACGCCAGGATAGTTCCCGTAACGACCGTTAATACCGGAAATGCGGTTGACATCATTCCGGTACCGATACCGTTGATAATAACCGGGCCCGGACCGGTATTTGCTTTTTCGGCAATTTCCTGTGTGGGTTTGAATGCCGCTGACGTAAAATATTCCGTTTCTTTACCGATCAGCCAGCCGGTCAGAAGTCCCACGACGATAGAGATCCACAAACCAAAATGATTCGGAAGATCAAGCAGGCGGAGAATCACATAGGAAAGTACGACAATAAGTACTGAACTCAGATTGATCCCGCGTCCCAGAGCACCGAGAAGCCGTTTCTGCGACACACCTTCTTTAGTGCGCACGGCAAATATTCCGATGATGGAAAGCAGTGTGCCCACGGCACCGATTATCATCGGTGCGAAAACGGCTTTAACCTGCATATCGAAATCCTGCATAAAAGCAGCTGCACCGAGTGCGGCCGTTGCCAGAATGGATCCGGCATAGGATTCATAGAGATCCGCGCCCATCCCGGCGACATCGCCTACATTATCACCTACATTATCGGCGATGGTTGCGGGATTACGGGGATCATCTTCCGGGATCCCGGCTTCGACCTTGCCGACCAGATCCGCCCCCACATCAGCGGCTTTGGTATAAATACCGCCGCCGACACGTGCAAAGAGTGCCTGCGTGGAAGCACCCATGCCGAATGTCAGCATCGTTGTGGTAATGATCGCCATTCTGTGCGTGGCGTCTGTACCAACTTTTTCAACAAAAGCATTTAAAATAATATACCAGACAGAAATATCGAGCAACACGAGGCCAACAACCACAAGTCCCATCACCGCACCGGAACGAAAAGCCACCTGCAGTCCTTTATTAAGGGACTTCCTGCAAGCATTTGTCGCACGGGCCGATGCATACGTTGCTGTTTTCATGCCGAAGAATCCGGCCAGTCCGGAGAAAAAACCTCCGGTGAGAAATGCAAACGGAACCCAGGGATTCTGCATTTTTAATACGTAAGCCATCAGGGCAAACAATACCGTCAATACCGCAAACACGATAACAACGACCTTATATTGCTGACGTAAATATGCCATTGCACCGGTACGTACGTGCTGAGCGATCTCAGCCATCTTTACGGTACCTTCGGAATTCTTCATCATCTGCTTGAAGAAAAACCAGGCAAAAGTCAGCGCCAGGATTGAGGCAATGGGCACGATCCAGAATAAGTTGTTTTGGACTCCTAACATGCTATCTCCTTTTTTTCATTTTTCCTTACAATTCGGGAAATTATAAGGATAACGGTGTGACTTTTCAAGTTTTTTCGCTTAGCGGCGGTATTTTATCAACGACCGGTGATACCGGATTAAACTTGCTTTGTACTTTCAAGAGACGGATCACATCAACAAGAAGATCCTTTGTGCCGGTGAGAATTGTCATATAAAGCACAGAATTCCTCGTATTTGTTTCACCGTTCTTGATCCGCTTGACCTGATTTTTTTGATATTCAACAATTTCATCCAGAAGATTTTCCTGAATTCTTTTCATTGGTTCCTTTTCCTTGAAGTCCTGTTTTTTGACCATATTGCTGACCGTGCTGAAAATACGGTTCACGTCGTGCTGCAGTTTGATCAGTTCTTCATGCTGTTGCGGGTTTGTTCCGCAATGCGTGTTATCAACATGTTCGAAACAGGAATCAATGATATTATACAAGCTATGCGAAAATTCGCGCATATAATGCAGCATCTGCAAATAGAAGTGTCCATATTCCATAGAACTTTCATCAATACCGCGCAAACGGATCGTAAAATGGTTTTTCCGGTTTTTCGTTTCCAGCAACAATGCCTGTGCTTTTTCCTTGAGCTTTTTAATTTCTTTCCGGTCCTCATCATGCAAAGCCGTGAACGTATCTCCCAGCATTTCAGGAATAAGGTCAAGTATCTTTGTGGTATAGTTATTGCATATACTGAGTATGTCTTCGCCGTTCATTTCATCTGCAGTCTTTTTTTCCGTTTTTTCTCTTTTTTGAAAATTCTTGAACGTACGCACAAAAAGGAAAACAGCCAGAAAGAACAGCGCAATGGTGGCAAAAAGTCCACCCAGATCAATAAGCGTTGCAAACACCATTGACACGGTAAATGCAATAATGGCGGTAAGGAACCAGCCGCCGACCACGGTAAACACTCCCGTAACACGGTACACAGCGCTTTCCCTTCCCCATGCACGGTCCGCAAGCGTGGTGCCCATGGAGACCATAAAGGTGACATACGTTGTGGAGAGGGGTAGTCCCAGAGATGTGGCAAGTGCGATCAGACTGCTGGCTACGGTCAGATTCATCGACGCACGTATCATATCAAAAGACTGTGCTTCTGCAGCGCTGGCGGTAACGGGACGCGAAAAACGTTCATTTATTTTATTCCGCAGTTTTACCGGAACGATGCCCTGCATAAATTGTCCCATAGAAACTACGGAACGCACCAGCGAACGCGATAATGCGCTTGAACCGAAACGTTCGTTACCGGTCTCATGGCTGGCAATACTTAATTCGGTCTTGCTGACATGGCGCGCTTTTCTTGATGTCCAGAGTGTCGTCACCATAATAAGTCCCGCGACAAGCAGAAGATAGGTCTCGGTCTGCACCTCCCCGGACATAAAGGCCATGGAAAACGTATTCGGATCCGCTCCGGGTGCGGCGGCAAACCCCTGAAAGGACTTTAGTCCGGCCAGCGGAACACCAATAAAATTCACAAGGTCATTACCCGCAAAGGCAAACGCAAGTGCAAATGTACCGAATAAAATGACCATGCGGGGAATGTTGATCTTAAAGAGCGCCCGCGCCAGTTGAACAATGATACCCCACCCGATAAAGGACGCAGCCAGTATCAGCCAGGTATTCAGCTGGATCCATTCCTTGGCCTCATCAGTCATAAAAGATGAACCTTTTGCACCTTTGATCAGAATAAAATAGGTGATAATGGAAATACACAACCCGCCCCATATCGCTCCGTATCGTTTAAGGCTTTTATTATATTTGAAGGTAAAGATCAACCGGGTCAGAAATTGCACTGCCGAACCTACCGTAAAGGCAATGATAACGGATAGCAATATCCCCGAAATGATCAGAAACGCCTGATCGGTATTGATATATTTCGCCATATCCCCGAGCGATTCAAGGGGATCACGGCCGATCTTCAGCAAAGAGACCGCAACCGCAGCGCCGAGCAATTCAAAAACAATGGAGACAGTGGTTGATGTCGGAAGAGCAAAAGAGTTATACGTATCAAGCAGAATAACATCCGTCAGCATAACCGCCAGATAAATGATCATGATCTCGGAAAAAACAAACGACTGGGGATGAAATATTCCTTTTCTGGCAACTTCCATCATTCCGCTGGAAAAGGTAGCCCCGATAAAAACGCCGATGCTTGCTATAAGCATTATGATCCAGTTTTTTGCCGCCCGTGCGCCTCTTGCGGAATTCAGAAAGTTCACAGCATCATTTGATACACCTACAACAAGGTCTGATGCTGCCAAAATCAACAACATTATTACCATTATTATGTATACTGACATCTTTTTCCTCTCCTCTATGACTTTGAATTTACTATACGGTTCATATCTAACAAAGCAGTTTTTTTAAAAAGAAGAAGCGCCAACGTATCAACGCTTCTTCTATGGAAACCGTGCTGCTGCGGGTCGTATCTAAAAGCGGTTGTTCTCATCCAGCCAGGACCAGTCCAACAGCCAGTTTGTTGTATTGAAAGCACCTTTAAAATTGACCGTTTCAAAAAAATCATCATTGATAAGCGCATCGATATTCTGGTAAGCGGGACCGCCTGCTGCAGGCAGCACGGTCACAGAACCGTCCTCTGCGTCTTCACGGCCGTTCGCTCCGATCACTACCGCCGTATCGATGGCCGTTAAACCGTAATCGTCATTGAACTGACCGGATTTGCAGTTATAAATGATATTATTGGGAGAAAAATACAGGTAATCCGGAGCTGTACCGGGTGTGTTGCTTACCAGCGCCAATGTAGGTGTATCCGTGATACGGATCCCGCTGGCTTTTCCATCAACGATGATCATATTGCGAAAATCACCGCCGGAACCCTCGCGCATACGGATCACCTGATCATTGTCCGCAACAACGGACGTATCTCCGGAACCGATAATGGTCACATTTGAGAACTTGGGATGTGACCGGGGCTGTTTGTCCATGTCCGAGCCGTCATTGTCCATCTCGAAACCCCGGTTGCCGTCTTCCTCACCGATCATAACAAAGAGGAATTGTCCACGCCCCTGATAACCAAGGTCGGTATCAAAGGCATCATCACCAACGAACAGGGCAGCGCAGTATCGAAGATCCACCGTACCGCCGAACATCTCAAAACCGTCGTCCAGATTGAATGCGACCTCACAATATTCAACGGTGGTTCCCCTGCCCACACCGGCCAGTGTAATACCGTTAATTTCATTGTCCTGACCGATCGATCGCCCTCCGTACCAGACGCGGACGTATTTCAGTACACCGCTGTTATCATCCGGGTCATCCCCGCCATAGGGAACGCCTACCAGACCTTCCACAAAAGCCTGTCCGCCGCTTTTATTGATGGGCGCTTTACCCAGAATGATCAAACCGCCCCAGGACCCGCGATCGCGAAGGTCTGCCGGCAGGTTGGAGGTGAACGTAATAGGGTTTGCTGCGGTGCCTTCAGCTATGATTTTACCACCCCGCTTGATAACTAAGGCGGGCGCAAGTCCCTCTCCGTCATCGGGAAGAGCTTTGATCATGGTACCCGGCTCAATGGTAAGGGTAACACCGGAATCGACAAAGGTCTGGCCGGCCAGTAAAATTGCTTCATCTTCATACAACGTCAGATCTTCCGTAATATTCCCGTCCAGAACCACATCGAAGCCGGGATAGCTTGTGTCTCCTCCACCGCCTCCGTTAAACAGATTGCAGGCGCTTAATGTCAGGAGTACTGCCAGCAAGGCAACACCGTTTACGTATGTCTTTTTCATTTGCTCTCCTTTGGTTTTGAGTTTTTATTAAAACACATACTGTATACTTGCACTATAGCCGATCCCGGGACGATATTCACGGGTGGCGTAAAAATTATTATCCGCATCAAAAATGCCGAAACGAACCCGGGAATTCAGGATGTTGTTTGCTTTGAGACTGATCTTTATGTTTTGGATCTTCTTACTCGCGGTCAGATTCAATGAATTGAACGGTAACTCATATTCGTTCGGAATGGAACCGCTGCCCAGGGCGGATAAACGTTTACTGAAAGTATTGTATGCCAGAGCGGCATTCCAGCCCTTTATGTCAATGTAAGACAATGTAGCATTGCACATGATATTTGACTGTCCCTGTAAGGGTCTGCTCAATGTAGTCGAATTATTCCTTATCCGCACTCCGTTGAACATGGTGATCATGTCGTCCGCCTGCACCCCGGAAAAACTCAAGGTCGTGTTGAACATTACCATCAGACGCCCTTTTGCAGGATCGATCAATCCCAGGCTGTTGCGAAAATCAAACTCGATCCCCCGGGTGGCGGCGTGCAGGGCGTTCTGATACGTAAGGTACGATTCGTCCGCTGTCTCGATCTGAGATATTTCGATCGGATTGATAAAATTCTTAAAAAACACCCCCAGGGCAAGCAGTTCACCCGTGCCGTGATACCATTCGCAGCGAATATCGTAATTGTAAATATCCGTGGTTTTAAGGAAGGGATACCCCACGATGGCGCTTCCTCCATAGAATTGCTGAAATTCAAAAGGCGCTATCTCGCGGAACTCCGCCCGGGCAACGGTCTTGCTGTAAGACATACGCATTTTCATACTTTGCGTTATATCGTATTGAAAATTTATGCTGGGCAGGATTTCGTTCTCAACAATATCGGCCTCTACCGGTGTAAGTCCGTCATTAATGAGCGGACTGGTATATTGCCTGCCGGTCACGGGGTTGTAGGGTATCAGATTCAGATAATAAAATTCATAGCGAAATCCACCGATGAAACGGAAACGGTTCAGATAACTCCAGGTATTGAATCCCAGAGGAATATCCGCCATCATGTAGCCGGCGGTAATGAATTCGTTTGCCCAGTAAGCGTTTCTTGATGCCACATCAGTGGATTCAAGCAGGATCAGTCCTTCGTCATCTTCTGACGATACAAAATTTGAATCCCTGAATATCTCACCAAAGTTATTATCCTGTACGCGGATCAGCTCCAGCGGCCAGGCGCCGTCCGAGTATTCATGATAAAAACTCCGTTTGCGGAAATCACGATCCTTATACTGGACCCGGCTGCCGATCTTGATCTTATAACGCTCGCCGAACTGATCGTTCACCGATGCCTTATAATTGATATCGGTATTTACATTCCTGTCATAACCGTCGGTAAAATACCGTTGGCCTGCTTTCGCGCTGGAGCGGGATATCTCGTAATAATCCCCGGAAGCTGTGTATTTGTAGTTGTGGCTTTTCACGTCCGGTTCACGTAACAGGGAGATCCCGGCATTGCCTGCCCACTCAAGACGGCTGTTCAAACGATCATCAAAGACATGTTCGCCGGTCAATGTAGTGTTCAGAACACTCTTTTCTACAAAGTATTCTTTGATGTAGATACCGTTTTCATCCAGATTGGGTGTTCGTCCCTGACCGAATGTAAATGATGATTCGGAATTATGCGTATACAAACCATAAAGTTTGACTTTATGTTTTCCGTTCAGTTTGAACCCCGTCGAACCGCTGAGGCTCATATTGGTCGTATATCCGCTTTTACGGTTTGTGATATCGGTGCGGGACATAATATCCGTATCGGAAACGGCATACCGCCGGTAGAGTTCTTGTTTGTAACTGTATCCGTTCGAAAAATTCAGATTTGTATAAAAACCATATTCGAAGTCCTGTGAAACGACATAGCGGTTCCCGTAATTCAGGCCCAGTGAAAGCGGCTGTCCGATACGTGCCGCTTGAAAGGTAAAATCCGTATTGAAGCTTTTTCCGTATTCTCCCAATTGAACTTTCCATTCACTGTAGGAATATCCGGGTAAGGGGGACCATTCACTTAGCATTTGATCCGGGGGGATCAGGTCCGGCACCGCACGGGTGCCGTCGTCAAACCCGATGTAATCCGTTCCGCTCCGGGTACCGGTCATATATTCCGCGTTCAGGAAGCTGGTCTTTCCGCTTAATCCGAATTTTGCATTTAAAACGCGAGAATCAGGATACGCCTTGGTCCTTATATTGACAAAACCCCCGCCAAACACTCCCGGAAGGTCCGGAGTATAGGTTTTATATGCTGTAATGCTCTCCAGAATACCGGTCGTAAAAAGATCCAGAGGAACGCTTTTCTTTTCCGGTTCGGGACTTGGAACCGGTCCCCCGTTCATTTCGGTCGACACATAACGGTCACTGAGTCCCCGAACAGATACATACTTGCCATCCTGCACGGAAACCCCCGTAATGCGTTTAACGGCGTCGGCGGCATTCCCGTCGCCGGAACGGGACATCTGATCTGCGGAAACACCGTCCTGGATTTTGTCACTGTTCTTCTGCCCGGCAAGCAGAAAAGCGTCCGAACCGGATTCTGCACGAGCTTCGATGACGACCTCGTTCATGTTCATTACCGAAGGCTGAAGAACAATATTCACTGAATGGATCTTATTTTGCGTTACCGGCACATTGGCAATTATACGGGTCTCATATCCTACGTAACTTACTTTCAACTGATAATTCCCGGAAAAAAGACCCGAAATATAGTAATATCCGTCCAAATCCGTGGCCGCGCCGCTTGCTGTTCCTTTCACTGCCACATTGGCACCGATCAGAGGCTCACCGTTTTTTCCATCAATGACCTTCCCGCTGATCTTCCCGCTTTTTTCCTGCGCATATAAAAAAGCCGTCAAACATATGACGGCAAAAACGGAAATAAAAAAAGGACGCAGCGGCATCCGGCGCCGCAAAATCCGTAAACGTTCCTCTGCTGCCTTCCGTATTTTCCATTTCATCGTCTTTCTCCTTCCCCTTTTTTCTGACAGATATAAAAAAGCCGTCAACAATGACGGCAACAGCAATAAATATTAAACGACGCCAGGGGCGACAATTTTAACGACGGGGGCATGCCCGGCCGCTTTTTTTGAACAGTTATCTCTTTGTTTTTTAATGACATACCCCACCCTTGGATCGTCAGTCAATTTCTTGTTCAACACATATTTAATCTGACTGAATTTACAATTGAATTATCAGAATGCAATATCTTTTTTAAAATTTATTATTAAGGATATGTTGTTGTATTATAATAACTTGCAAATAATTTATGATATGGTTTTTTTTCGGTATAAAACAAAAGCCGCAGATCACGGCTTTTGTTTTTCAATTTTTTACGGTTCCGCAGTCCGGTCAGATCGCGAGTTTATAACCGACACCGCGTACATTTTTTACCAGTTCGGCATACTTTCCTAATTTTTCCCGCAGGTGTTTAATATGAACATCAACCGTGTGATCAACCACGATCTTTTCATTTCCCCAGAGATTATACAGGATCTCCTCGCGTTTGAGAACATTCCCGTTTTTTTCCGCAAGCATTTTCAGTATGCGGTATTCCGTCGGAGTAAAGGCCACCACTTCTCCGTCTATACGAACTTCATACCGGTCAATATCAATAATGATATTGTTGTTGATATTGATCTGATTTTTATCCTGCGTATTCTGAGATTTTTTTCTGCGGAGTACGGTTTTTACACGCACAGCAAGTTCTTTTGGTGAGAAGGGCTTTTTCACATAATCATCAGCACCCAGTTCCAGCCCCAGGATCGTATCCGATTCATCAATACGGCCGGACAGAATAATAATGGACATATTGTTATACTTATCTTCACGACGCAGATCCTTACAGAGATCCATCCCGTCCATATCCGGCAGCATCAGATCCAATATGGTCAGATCCGGTATGGTTTTTTGAATGAAGTCCAGGTAATCCTGTGCATTGGTAAAACTTACAACCTGGAAACCGGATTTCTTTAAATGGATGGTCGTTAATTCAAGTATACTTTTTTCATCATCAACAACTGCAATGAGCTCATTCATATTATCCCCAATTAGTTTGAATCATTATAATATAGCGGAATCATTTAAAAATAAAAAATATTTTTTCTATATCCCGGAAATTGCAAGAATATTTTCCAGCCGGAGCGGATCAAGCGCTTTATGGCGGTCAAGGGCTCTTTTTACGGTCGCCGTTATTTCCGGAAAAGAGATCTCACCCTTGAGAAAGCGCTGAACGGCCTGTTCATTGGCAACGTTGAAAACTGCCGGGAACGTTTGTCCCCGTTCGAGTGCGTTCCGGGCAAGTTCCAGAGCGGGAAAACGTTCCCTATCCGGTTTCTCAAAATGCAGCGCCGCCGTCTTGCTGAGATCCAGCCGCGGCCAGTGTGCCGGTAAATGCCGCGGAAAGCCTAACGCATACTGAATAGGCACTTTCATGTCCGGAACACCTAATTGAGCTTTTACCGAGCCGTCCCGGAACTGAACCATGCTGTGAACAACGGACTCGGGATGAATAATAATATCAATATCGGAAGGATCAAGATGAAAAAGATGATAAGCCTCTATCAATTCGAGTCCTTTATTGATCATCGTGGCGGAATCTATACTGATCTTTGCTCCCATGGACCAGTTTGGGTGTTTTAAGGCTTCCGCGGGAGTTATTTTTCCAAAGCTTGAAAGCTCCCGGCGCAAAAACGGTCCTCCGGAACCCGTTAAAATAATCTTCTCAACATCCTGATCCGATTCACCGCTCATGCACTGCCATATTGCCGAATGTTCACTGTCCACGGGAAATATTTTTGCACCGCTCCTTTCGCATATATGATTGATCAGTTCACCGGCCATGACCAGACTTTCCTTATTGCTGAGTGCAATATCGCGTCCCATTTCCACAGCGGCGATCGTTGGCTGAAGTCCCGCACTTCCGACAATGGCATTGAACACAACATCCACATCGGTATCGCGGACAAGCTCCACAATGGCCTCATGTCCGGAGGCAGTCCGGATGCCCTCACCGGCAAGAAGCTGTTGAAGGACCTTGCGTTTTTTTCCATCACCTATCACCGCGATTTGGGGACGGAAGATCTTTGCCTGTTCCGCCAATAGCTCGACCTGTGTATTGGCAACCATATATTCAATGGAGAATTCCTCCGGATGGGTCTGCACAACACGAAGAACATTTTTCCCGATGGATCCCGTAGAACCCAATAATCCGATCGTTTTCATATACGTTTATTCCAGATTTAGTGTCCAGGAGATTCCCACAGAAAATGCATCCTGCAGGGCTTTAATGCTGATATTTCCGTATGGACTGTAAAGACCGATCTCCGGCATCAGAATATAAACATGCTCATCCCGTTCATTCAGGATGTCGTTTTCCTGAATCTGCTGATGCTGGAAACTGACTTCCATTCCTGCCGCAAGTGTAAATAGCGGCCATTTTTTCATTAGCTGTGCATAAATGGCGACGGACAGATTACTGTATGTTGGCGTGAGGTAATTACTGACTGATGTGCCGGCCGCATAATGATATGAAGAATCCGTTGAAAATTCTCTTCCGGTCCCGAAACCAAGGGAATATTTATTCAGCAATTCATGAAAAAGCGGTTCATTAACGGCACCGATATCACCGGTAAAATAATATGCTCCCCCGAAAGGGATATTCACGCCGAGCTGAGGAAGAACGTACTCTGTAAATGTAAAAGCGGCACCTGCCTGCATGCCGGCTGAGCGATGCTGGACACGGGGCAGGGACAACATATTCAGTTTGCGCATATATAAGGAAGACTCGGCATCGGTTCCGGAAAACAACACGCCGGTCCCCAGGGAAAAAATTGAAAGAATATAGATTATTGACTTCATCACTGCTGCAAATAAAAAAACCGGCATAAATACATAAAAGGGTATTCATGCCGGCAGATCACGCGGCTCTTTTATTGTGATTTTCGAAGTTCTTCCAGTAAAAGATCTGTCAGATCATTTTTTTCATCAGCATAAACGATCGTACCCTTGGAAGCATCAATGATATAAGCATAATTCTGCTCTTCCCCGACACGTTTCAGGATCTGGTTGATCTTATCCAATACCGGACCAAGGTATTCCTGTTCTTTGCGATAGATCTCGCCTTCCTGCCCGAATTTTTCCATCTGATATTCCTGAAGCTGACGTTCTTTTTCTATGATCTCTTTTTGTTTTTGCGTTTTCCAGGCATCCGAGCTGACCATTTTCCGCTTTTCATAATCTTCGATCATCTTTTGATAGTCCGCCTGCATTTCCCTGTACACATTCTGAAGTTCCTCTGCCTCCGCTTCAAGCTTTTTCATGGCGTCGACCGCTTCCTGGTATTCAACCATGATCTGTTCAGAATAGATAAAACCGATCTTTGGTTCCTGTGCGACAAGAACGACAGTGAATACAAGTGTTAATAATACAAGTATTTTTTTCCAGTTTTTCACGACATATTCTCCTTCGTTAATATTAAAATGGCATTCCAAATACAAAGTGCGTTTCCCAGCCCGGAGCTTTATAAACCTGCTTTCCGTTGCTGTTGTAATAATACAGTTCATCAAAACCGTATCCGAAATCAACACCGAGCATTCCCATCATTGGCATATAAACCCGTGCGCCCACTCCGGCTGAACGCGCCATTTCGGCGACTTTTATATCACGTACATCATCCCAGATACGTCCCGCTTCTGCAAATGCCAGAAGGTAGAGAGTGGGATTGGGCGACAGCAGCACGCGCAACTCGCTGGAATACTTCAGCAGAGCCTTACCGCTTTCATAAGAAGAATTCGGCGGACAAATACTGCCGTCCGCATATCCCCGTAATGGAGTAATATAACTCATTGCGTTTGCACCGCCAAGATGAAAAAGCTCATTATAGGGGATTACACCGTATTCTCCGTAGGGAACGACTGCTCCAACATCAAAGTTTTGATAAAATACGACTTTTTCTATGATGGGGGTAAACGTTTCAAAGTTGATACGGCCTTTTACGAACTCTTCTTTCCCGCCGAAAATTCCGCCGGAAAGCTGAGAGTTCCATACGAATTTTGAACCGCGGGTGGGGAATTCCGGCTTATCGCGGCTGTCCCTCGTTATTACCTGTGTAAAACTATTTCCCCAGAGTTTCTTTTGTCCCGAGGGATTATATCGAAGAAAGTAATTTTCATCACGAACATTAAAATATTCTTTATAAGCAAAGGTCAGGGCCCAGCTTCCGCGGAAATAACTGTCCGGCCAGCGGAAGCGGCGTCCGAACTGTGTGGTTGCGCCGATGGTTTTACGATCGTATGGTTCCCAGTAATATGTGCGCTCTGTCATTTCGCGCTTGGAATAATAAAAATTCACTCCTACCGTGTTAGGCCGGCCCATCAGCCATGGTTCGGTAAAGCCAAGACTCACGTGATCGGTACCTGCACTCTTCTGATAGCTGACGGATAATCGCTGACCGCGCCCGCCGAGATTATTAATATCCACGCCCACGCTGCCTGTCAGTCCGTCATATTCACTGTAACCGATGGAAGCGTTTGCGCGGTCACTTGATTTTTCTTCCACCTCAACCTCAACATCGATCGTCTTGTCATCAACCGGTACGATTTCCGGCACAACATCCGCAAAATAGTTGAGCATAAAGATCTCGCGCTGGGACCGCATAAGTTTTTCACGGTTAAATACATCCCCGGGCATGAGCCGCATTTCCCGGCGCATCACGTATTCGCGGGTACGGGTGTTGCCGGAAAAATTTATACGCCGTACCGTGACTTTATGATTTTCTTCGATCTTTATGACAATATCAAGGGAGTCTTCTCCTACCGGCGTTATTTCGGGAGTTACCTGCGTATAAAGATACCCGGTATCCATGTATAGACTTCGTATTTTTTTATCAATCGCCATTTCGAAATAATTTTCTTTAAAAACCTCACCCTTTTGTATGCCGACCATGTCAAGATTTTTAAGGAAAAAACCTGCGGGATATACATTGGTACCTTCTATGCTGATATTTCGGTAGACGTACTGAGGCCCTTCATCGAGATGTATATTGAGCACCATTTTTTTGTTCAGTGAATCAAGTTCGATATCTTCTTTTGTGATATGTGCATCACGATATCCATGATCGCGGTAAAATTGCAGGAGCTTATTCTTATCGTCCAGAAACTTTTCCGGGTCAAATTTTGCACTGCGGAAAAAGGTATACCAATCGCGTTGTTTTGTATCTTTCAGCTGCCAGCGCAGGCGCCATTCAGGAAAGATATCCTTCTGTGTATGAAAACGGATCTCATCTATAAAAACTCTCTGGCCTTCTTCAATGATAAAAGTGACATTCACACGTCCTTCTTTCTCATCGGAGGACTCTGCGGTGACATCAACAAAAACATTATGATAACCCGCTTCTTTGTATTTCTCCTCGATCCTGTTCTTTGCCTTATTGACAAGATGCGGTGTAAATACCTGTCCCCGGATCAGGTTTACCTCATCTCGAAGTTTGTCGTCTTTGTATTTGTTGTTCCCTTCGAAGAAAATATCATTGAGACGGGGATATTCGGATACCCGGACGATGATATGAACGCCGGAGGAGGTTTCTTCGCCGGCAATGACTTTGACATCACTGAACAGGCGCAAATCATAAAGTTTCTTGATACCGTTCTGAATGCTCGCTGATGTGACTTCACTGCCTTCAATCAGTCCCATAGACAGCTTGACAATGCGGTCGGATGCAGTTTCGTTCCCCATGACCGTAACGCTGGCAACGCGCATGCTTTCCTGTTGGGCAAAAAGTACATTAATGAGTGCGAGAATGAAAAGAAGTAAAATTGATCGTGCTGTTTTTTTCATAAATTATACTGTTACCTGTTCACTGATTTTTCCAAAACGCCGTTCCCGTTGCATGTAGGTCTTAATTGCCCGGTAATATTCCTGCCGGTGAAAATCGGGCCAGAAATCCTCCGTAAAATAATATTCTGCGTAAGCGGACTGCCATAGCAGGTAATTACTGATCCGGTATTCTCCACTCGTGCGAATAATGAGATCGGGATCAGGAATATCGCAGGTATCAAGATGGGATTCAAATAACGCTTTATCGATGTCCTCCGGTTTTATATCTCCGCGAAGCGCCTCTTCTGTCAATTCTTTGACCGCCCGCAGGATCTCGTCGCGACTCCCGTAACTGATAGCGACAACGAGGGTGAGAAGGGGATTGTCTTTTGTCAGTTCTTCTCCTTGTTCCAGAACCTCACGTGCTTCAGCAGGCAAATCGTTCTTGTCTCCTATGATCTTCAGGCGAACATTGTTCCTGTGTAATTCGCTTATTTCTTTTTTTGCCGTTTTCAGGAGAAGAGACATGATGGAACTCACTTCGTCTTCGGGACGATTCCAGTTCTGTTTGGAAAAAGCATAGATCGTCAGATATTTTATACCGGCTTCTGCAGAAGCGGTGACGATCTCACGCACCGTCTTCACGCCTTCATTGTGTCCCATCATGCGCGGCAGGCCGCGCTTTTTTGCCCAGCGGCCGTTGCCGTCCATAATAACTGCAACGTGCTGCGGTTTATTCTCATCTCTTTTTATATCTTCAGCTTTGATTTCCATTATTCACCTTGAAATAAATTACTTAGCCCGTTAAAATAGCTTTTCGGACAGTTAAAGTCAAGCATGTTCATCGTGATCCGTGAACAGTGAAGATCGAGAAGTAAAAAGCACGGAAGCAGAGAAGAGAAAAGGCGAAGAAGCCCGACGCCTCCGCCAGGCGGCGGATCCGCAGGCAGCGGTTGAAACACTGCTCTCTCTCAACTCTAAACTCTAAACTCTAAACTCTAAACTCTAAACTAATTGAAGATCCAGCTGGCAAAAAAACGGTTCCGCCAGTTGCGGACCGAGATCCCGATGCCTTCCTTGTCGCCAAGGCGGGTCAGGGTAAAATCTCTCAGCACATCTCCCACAAGGTCAAAATCCGCTTCGGTATCATAATAAAAATAGCGGGCGGGCGTATTGCAATGGTATCCCGAGCTGGACCTTGGATAAGGGATACCGGCATCTTCCGGAAAGGAAAACTCCTCAATGTCCACCACCTGCTGCAGGGTGTCCACGAAAAGGCGGTTCAGGGCGGTATCCGCCGCAGTGCTGCCGAACAGATAGACAAAGGATCTCGGAGGGAACCGCCGGAGTAACGGTGTCTTCGGAACGGTATGCGCCGTCGAATCGCCGGTGACGGCAAGGGTGGAATCCGTTACCTCCACCGTATAGTGATCCGTATAATCCTCTCCCCGTATTTCCAGGGAATAACTTTGCGGCGACAATGGCAGGAAGAAAGAGGTGCCGGCGGGACCCAGGGCTGTCAGGCATACCTCCGGAACACGGATACCCCATATATCCACCTCGATGCTGCCGCCGCTGACATGATGATCCGTTACGATCAGAAAATTGCAGCAGGGATAGATCTTTTCCGTGGACAGGAACATGTGTATAAGCGGATCGCCCGCCTCTCCGTACGTTTCATGCCGTTCGCCGATCCCAAACACGATCTTTCCGTCCTGAGACAGCAGATCATTCGTGCCGGTCTCCTGACACCCGGCCAGGAGCAGTATACACACAACGATGACAAGGATTTTATATTTCATGATTTGCTCTCCCCTTTTTTACTGAAAATAATTTATACGAATCTTTCCATGCCGTCTCAATGATTGGGTTTTTACTGAAAAACCGGTTTCGTACTTCCTTACCGACATTGTTAAACGGACAGGCAAAATTGATGCAGCGGCTGCAATAGTGCCTTTTAAGCAGCAATTTGAGAATAATGATCAACACAATATATATTCCCAACAGGATATAGCTGTTTTCCAATATAAAGAAGATCACGGGATAAATAAAGATAACAATGAACCCCAGATAAAAGATCGTTTTTTCGGTCAGAGACAGGGGCCCGGGCCTGTATTTCCAGCATTTGGGAGAACCGTAATTTGCCCAGCATTTCAGGATACCGGTATCCGGCTCCGCATAATGAGGACAATGCGAGCAGAGGACCCGTATTTCAACAAAGCCAAAATAGAATAGAATGATCATTATCCACGGGATCAGCAGCAAAGGGTCGTATCGGGAGATCATGATCCCGCCGATAATGAAAGGAGGAAACGCGATCATGAAGAATCTTATTAATTGCCCGATAGTGAAATGGCAGTTTATTTTTCCGGACAACTCACAATCATCACAGCTTTGGGACCTGCATGTGTGAAGCGGTCTATTCGGATCAAGAAACATGTTTGACATTGCTGCCTTCGAAAAATACAGTGTTCGTACCTATTTTGGTCACCTTTCCGCAATGACCAGCATCTCAAAATCCTCTGTTGTTAATTTGTCTTCCCGGGAATACGCGCCGAGTTTGGCACCGTAAATGTCAATTTGAGAAAAGCCCAGGGTCGTTAACAGCCAGGTGATCTCGCTGGGCACATAATAGCGTTCATTGCATTCAAGCTCCCTGACCACCCCGTCGTCATCCTCGATTTTTGTAATATTATGATCCCGGAATGTCATCAGATCGAAGTTCTTGCTGTCATAGCTCGCATTGCCTTCCACGGCACCCCCTTCCGCATGAAAATCGTTGATGGAATGAAAAAGGGGGAATAATCCGTTAAGGGTGGTAAAGATGAATTTCGACCTGTGTTTTAAGGACTTCGACACATTCCTGAGGATCTCATAATTCATTGCATCGGTCTCCATCAGCGGGAAACCACCTTCGCATAACATGATCGCCACGTCGAACTTGTCCTCAAAAGGCAGATCCCTTGCATCGTACTCTAAAAAATCTATTTGTAAATGATCCCGTCTCGCCTTCTCTTTCGCTTTTTTCAGTAGTGATCCGGACAAGTCGATGCCCGTGACATCATATCCTCTTCGGGTCAATTCAAGGGAGTGGCGCCCCGTACCGCATCCGACATCGATGATCTTCAGATCTTTATTGTATCCGGTCTCCTTCTCGATAAAATCGCATTCGCCGACCGTTCCCTGCGTAAAGACCTCGTTCTCGTATTTTTCGGCATAGTTCTCAAACAATATTTCGTACCATTGTTTAGCGCTCATTTTACCGCCTTTCTATGCTGTATATTAAATGAATTATTTTACGTTTAATAATACCGTAATTCGTATTAAAAAACCATTTCTTTTTTTCGGAGCAGCCCTGCCATCCTTAATCTTTTTTTTGCCTGTACAAAGGAAAGAAACATAAGAAATACAGCCCCCATTACCAGTAAGAAGTAAGAAGTAAATAGTAAATAGCGGTTATATGCAAGATAAAAGTTCACCCCCCTGATTTAATTTTTTCAAGGTGGTTTTATTTATCTTAAAGTTAATATGTTTTAGTATTTTCAAGGATGTATTTTCCTCCAGATTCACAAGTAGTTTTTCTGCTTTCAAATCCCATTCGGCAAAGACAAAAAAGTTGATCCATTCCGGTGGAAGGAGAATCTCTTCGTTTACCACATCGATCATTCCCTGACCCGGAGATGTTTCGCTTTCACGGATCTGGCGCAGGAAACAGACCTTAGGCAAAAATTCTTTCACAGTCTCTTTTGGCTCCGGTTTTTTATATCCGCTGTAACGCAATGAAGCTGCGTTAAACCACCCGAGTTGACGGTCAAGATCTTCCAGATCTTCAAAGTGACGGCGGTTCCAGAAGAAGCGGGAAAAAACACTGTTATTACCTTCAATGGATCCCTGACTGAAAGGTTTTCTGGGCACTGAAAAGACCGGGATGATCTTGCGCTTGAGCAAATACAGCATCACACGGCTTAGGGTACGTTTACCAGATACGCTGCCAATAAAGGTGGACGCATTATCCAGTTTCAAAACATCCGGTTTGTCAAATTCTTCTAAAAAATCATCACACACCCGTAAAAAATTATCAACCGTCAAATCTTCTATCCGCTTGAAATAACGAAACTTGGGGCCTTTCTTGGCAGAAAATCCAACAAAGTGAAGCGGCTGTCCGCTTCCCTGAAGATAGCGCCGCTGGATAAAGTCCGCTTCCATCACTCGATCGCCCAGATATCCTCCGTAAAGCGTCGTCTCCGGATATCGCAGGTATTTGGCGGCTCCTTTACTTCTGCCCCTCGGCCGGGATGGCAGACCCAGATCCTTCATGATCTGACCAATGGTCCGCAAGGGGGGCGGATCGTCCTCATAACGCTGTTGCCATGTCTGAGATATCGCGGTTGCTCCAGTGAAAAATTCTTTCTCGGATGCGCTTAATTCTTGATGGAGTTTCAGGATCCGGTCCTCGGTCTGTTTCGTCCACTTTTGACGGTCTCCGCGCTTTCTGCCGCGATGATCTTCTGTCATATCCTGCTCCGCAGATTGTGTCCACTTGATCACAAAATGATTGCTCATCCCAGTTTCTCTGATAATTTTGTTCTTGCTCATGCCCCCTTCAAAGTACATCTGATGAACCTGATACCTACGAACAATGAGTTTTTTTTGATCATGACTTTTCTCTTCAATTTGATAAAATATTTTATCGAAATTTAGGCATCTTCTTGTCTCCATGCAACTCCCTTAAGGGGGTGCACTTTCATATTGCCAATAACCAATAGCATGTAGTAAGAAACAGTGTGGAGATCCATCTTAACTCTTGAAAATCTCTTAACTCTGCTTTCTAAACCCTAAACGGGATTTCGTCGTCCAATATTGGGGATGCGGATCCGCCAGCTGGCGGACAGGATAACGTGGTCCCTCTGTCCTTGCGTCTTCCCGTTTCAACATTTCAACGCTTCAACGTTTCAACAAATTCTGTATTTATGCGTTTCAGTTCGACAACTTGATATTTCGACATGTCATTTGTGTTAATCCGTGGTCAACATCTTCCCCTTGGTTTTCGTGGCTTTTTTCTCTAAGATTCAGATATGAACGCAACACCCGAAATACTCTCTCCCGCCGGGGATATGGAAAAGCTGAAAACGGCCCTGGCCTTCGGCGCCGACGCCGTATATGCAGGTATTCCAAAATTTTCCCTCCGCACCCGGGAAACGGGTTTCACGGCCGACAATATCGCCGAAGCGGTGGAATACACCCACCGGCAGGGTAAAAAAATATACCTTACGCTGAACATCTTTCCTCACAATCTGAAAGTGGATGCCTTTTTGCGGGAACTGGATACGGTGGTACCGTTGGGACCGGATGCGCTGATCATGGCGGATCCGGGAATGATCGCCTTGACGCGCAGGCGCTATCCGGATATGCCGGTACATCTGTCCACCCAGGCGAATACGGTGAATTGGGCGACGGCGGCCTTCTGGCGGGATCTCGGGGTGCGCCGCATTATCCTCAGCCGCGAACTCCGCCTGGAGGAGATCGCCGAAATGCATGAAAAAGTTCCGGATATCGAGCTGGAAGCCTTTGTACACGGCGCGATCTGCATCGCCTATTCGGGCCGCTGTCTCATCTCGAACTATCTGCATTTCCGGGATGCCAACCAGGGTACCTGCACCAACAGCTGCCGCTGGCAATACAAGCTCGCCTACGAGAGAGGATCGCTCCTGGACGTTGAACGGGAACAGACAACTTTCGAATACGGCGCCCCGCCGCCTGAAGGCTTTTATGTGCAGGAATCTTACCGGCCGGAAGAACGATTTCCCCTCACCGAGGATAAGCACGGGACCTATCTGATGAACGCGAAGGACCTCTGCGCTGTTGAGCTGATCCCGCAGCTATTGGACAGCGGAGCGGTCAGCCTGAAGATCGAAGGACGTACAAAGTCGGCCTATTACACCGCTGTTACGGCGCGGGCCTACCGCCGGGCGCTGGACGATCACCTGGCCGGCTGTCCCTTTGATCCCGGGAATCTGCGCGACCTGATGCGGCTGAGCAACCGTACCTATACCAGCGGTTTCTACACGCGGAATCCGCGGCAGTACGGGGAGAATTTCGAGGACGGATATTCCGCGGGGACCGGTGCTCCGGTCGTTGGTGTGGTACGTGATTTCGATCCCGCATCCTCTCTCGCCTTGATCGAGGTCAAGAACCGCTTTGCGTCCGGTGACCGGCTGACGCTTATTACCCCGGAGCGGGATATACCGCTGACGGTCGCGGAGATCCGGGATACGGAAGGACGGCAAAAGGACGCCGCCCACGGCGGGGCGGAAAACGTCTGCATACCGCTTCCGGAAGATCCGGGTGCATATGCCTTTTTGCGCAGGGAACCGGGCACCCGCGCGCCGGAAGCGAAATAGCTTCTTTCACTGCTGCACTTTCCCGCTCAACTTTATAAATACACCCCAAAGAAAAAGCGGTGCCCGCGCACCGCTTTTCTGTCAACCACCACAAACAAAGGATTCTATTCGTAATGCAGGGCCTTGATAGGATCAAGTTTCGCCGCCTTGTAGGCGGGATATGATCCGAATATCACTGCAATGGCAGAACATACAAGCAAGCCGATGACCGCCCAGTCCCAGGGAAAGATCACGGAAGTATCCATGATAAAAGCGATGGCGTTCCCGGCAATAATGCCCAGAACAATGCCGATGATCCCTCCCATTTCCGTCAGGATGAGTGCCTCCAGCATGAACTGGTACAGAATGTCCCGGCGTTTGGCGCCGATGCTCTTCCGGATACCGATCTCCCGTGTACGTTCGGAAACGGTGACCAGCATAATATTCATGATCCCGATCCCGGAGGCCAGGAGCGCGATCGAAGCGATGATGACGGCGGCGATCTTAATGGCGGCGGTCATCTGGTTGAAATTGTCGATCAGCGAGGCATTGGTCCATACCTCGAAATCGCTCTCTTCCGTGATCTCCACGCCGCGGATCAGCCTCAGTTCATGGATCACTTCCTGCATGCCGGCCTCGAACTGATCGGGGTCGATCACGGTAAAACAGTAGTTCAGGCTGGTAAAGCTGGCCTGACCGTAGTATTTGAAATAGGTGGTCAGAGGGACGTACACGCGGTTGTCCTGGGACTGTCCGAAACGCTGGCCTTTGCGTTCCGCGACGCCGATCACGCGATATTTGATACCGTCGATCTTTACATCCTCCCCGACGGGATTGCGGCTCGGAAAAAGCAGGTCCACCAGATCATATCCGATAACAATGACATGCGATGCACTTTTTTCATCCGTCTGGGTGATCATGCGGCCCCGCTCAATGTTGAGATTGTTGGTAAATTCCCAGTTGTGCGTGATCCCGGCCATTACAATATTATTCTTTGTTTCCTTATCTTTATAAACGACCTGTTTGCCGTAATTCCAGTCCTCCGCCGTGGCGTAATCCACGATATCCAGTTTCGGAAGAAGGCGCTTGAAATCACGGTAATCCAGGTTTTTCCGGTTATGATATTTCCAGCGCGTATTGCCGATGTTCATGTTCGGATATTTCTGGACCTGGAAAGTACTGGCTCCCAGTCCTCCCATGTTGTCTTCCACGGTCTGCTGGAGGAGATCGATCGCGGTCATCACGCCGATAATGGCAAAGATCCCGATCACGACGCCTAAAAGGGTGAGAAAGGACCGCAGTTTGTTCTGCCGTATCGAGAGAATTGCTGAAAAATATATTTCTTTAAAATCCACGGGGCCTCCTTTACTCGTAGCGCATTGCTTCTATGGGATCCATCTTTGCGGCCTGGCTCGCGGGCACGATACCGGAAAGGATACCGACCGCCACGGAGACCAGAAGCGCCGTCAGTACCAGACCGGCGGACATACTGGCCACAAAGAACTTATTGACCACTCCCACCAGCAGGGATGTCAGCAGAAGTCCTATTGCACCGCCGATCACGGCAATGATCACGGCTTCCAGGAGGAACTGGACCATGATGACCCAGCGTTTGGCGCCCAGTGCCTTGCGGATGCCGATCTCCTTGGTACGTTCCTTGACGCTCACGAACATGATGTTCATGATGCCGATGCCTCCCACCAGCAGGGAGAGTGCCGCGATCCCGATACCGACAATGCTGATCGTGGACTTGATCCGGCCAAGCTCTTCTTCCGCGGCTTCCTGTTCGTTAATCGCAAAATTATCCTCTTCCAGCGGCCGCAGTCCCCGCAGTCCACGGGTAATGGAACGGACTTCATTGATCGCGTATTGCTTATCGAAACCGTCGCGTATCTTCAAAGGAACGCTCAGCCACTGTCCCCGTCCAAAAACGGATTTGCTTGTCCGGTAGGGCATAACGGCCATATTGTCCACACTGACCAGACCGAACATTTTTCCCTGCTCCGCAAATACGCCGATGACCTTGAAATCCAGGCCATTTACCTTGATCATCTCGCCGCAGGGATCCTCGACGTCACCATACAGCAGCCTGTCCACTTCGGATCCGATGAGGATGACCCGGGCGCCGTGCCGGTCTTCCAGCTGGGTGAAATATCTTCCGCATTTGAGCTTGGCGGCGTCGATGTACGCCGACTGCCAGCCGGAGCATTTCAGCTGCACGCCCTCACTGCTCTTATCATCGTAGGAAAGTGTCACGTTGCGCTGTGTCTCCACGCTGGCAAAGGAAACGGACTTCGCCCTCCCGGCGATCTTTTCGGCGTATTCTTCCTGAATGGGCGGCCGGTTCCGGAACTCCCACCATTCGGCATTTCCCATGAACCAGGGGAATTGCTGAAGGTAAAGCACGTCCTCTCCGAACATTCCGAGTGTCTCGTCAAAGACATTATCGATACCGTTGATGGCCGTTCCCATCAGGCTGACCGAAAGAATACCGATAATGATCCCCAGCATGGTGAGCAAGGCGCGGCCTTTGTTCTGAAAGACCGCTTTAAAACCGATCATAAAACTTTCATATAGTTGATTGAACATCGCTTACTTCTTTATATTGTCTTCGTTGATCTTTCCGTCTAACATATGGATCACACGGTACGCCCTTGCCGCGATATCATGTTCGTGGGTGACCAGGATAATGGTGTTTCCCTGCGCATGCAGGCGGTCTATCAGGTCCATGATATCATAGCTGGTCTTGCTGTCCAGGTTGCCGGTGGGCTCGTCCGCCAGAATGATGGAAGGATTGTTCACCAATGCCCTTGCGACCGCCACGCGCTGGCGCTGACCGCCGGAAAGCTCGTTGGGATGATGATACATGCGGTCGGACAGCTGTACATTTTCCAGCGCTTCCTGTGCACGGTCCATGCGTTCTTTTTTGGGCACGCCGCCGTATATGAGGGGCAGCTCCACATTGTGCAGGGCCGTCATACGCGGCAGAAGATTAAAGGTCTGGAACACAAAACCGATCTTGTGATTCCGGATAAAGGCCAGCTGATCATCGCTTGCCGTTCCGGTCTCTTCTTCTTTTTCCTTGTGAATGGACTGCCCGTCAAGCTCATAACTTCCGCGGGTGGGCGTATCAAGACAGCCGATAATGTTCATCAGCGTGGATTTCCCGCTGCCGGAGGGTCCCATGATGGAAAGATATTCGTTCTTCTTCACATCAACGTCCACCCCGTTGAGTGCATTCACATCCACTTCCCCGATATGATAGGTCCTGTATATGTTCCGAAGTTTCAGTAATGACATACTGTGTCCTTTTTTTACTCACGGTTTCCCGCTTATTTTCCGTTCATACCTTCTTTTTTCTCTACCTCCGTGCCGGTCTGCAGATCAAAGGTCAGTGCCTGATGATCTCCGGTGACGATCACATCGCTGGTATCGACACCGCTGACGACCTCGAAATAGTCCTCGCTGTTAATACCCAGTTCCAGCGGTACGGCGCGGACCGTATCGGCATCGACGACAAATACCACTTCCAGCAGTTCGGGCTTTTCTTTTATGTCCTCCCTGTTTTTGTACACCTTGTCTTCGGGACGCACGGTGACGGAACGGATGGGAATAGCAACGACATTCTCTTTACGGTCGGTCAGGATCTCCACCGTAGCGTTCATGCCGGAACGGATCTCTTTGGGAATGCTCACCATTTTGACAATGACCTTGAAATTCGTCACCGCGTTCTGGGTGCCGGTTCCCGTCGTGGTCGCCAGCTGCGAGATCTCGGTGACAACCCCGGGGAACACCTTTCCCTCCAGCGCGTCGATCTCGATATCCACGGAGTCCCCGAGCTCTGCCTGAACGATATCGTTCTCGTTGACATCCACTTCCACCTCCATACCGGAAAGATCTGCGACGGTCATAATGATATCCGCCTGAAAGGTCGATCCCATAGCGATCTCACCTTTTTCTTTCTTCAGGCCGATCACCGTTCCGTCGATCGGAGCCACCAGGGTGGTCTTGCGGAGATTGTCCATTGCCTGTTCCAGCCGTGCGGATGCCTGCTCCAGTGTCGCGGCGGCCTGTTCATACTGTGCCTGGGCCTGATCGTACTGCGATTCGCTGTAGTTGTCGGCCTCATAGAGCTTTTCCACCCGGCGGAATTCCTTTTCGGCGACCTTTTTGGCGGACAGGCGGGAACGGTAGTAGGATCTTGCCTGATCGACCTCGGCTTCGTACATGACCTTGTCCAGCTGGGCCAGAAGATCGCCTTTCTTCACTGCCTGACCTTCTTCCACGTAGAGTTCCATGATCTCTCCGGCAACATTGGCGGAGATATTGACATTGACGACCGGCTGTACGTTGCCGGCGGCATAAACCTTCGATTCAATGGTCCGTCTTTCGACTTTCTCCATTTGCACAGCGACTTTCCTGCTGTTGTCCTGCCGGAATGCAAAGTACAGCACCACGGCAAGAGCAACGGCAACGGCTATGATGATAAGTGCTTTTTTGTTCTTCATGTCCATTTCCTATATTTTATTGATAAGCTTTAATACTTCATATTCGACGGCCTTCCGCGAATACTGCGCTTCCACCAGGGAGCTTTCCGCGCTCAGGACCGCGACCTGGGACTGCATCCGTTCCAGCATGGTGACATTGCCCAGGCGGTATTGCTGATCCACGATCTCAAAATCACGGCGCGCAGACACAAGGCGGCGCCGGTTGATCCGGATCAATTCGGTAAAGGTCTCAAACTGCGTATAGAGGTCCCGCAGCTGCTGTTCAAGAACACGGACCGTGTTATCCAGTTCGATCTCCGTCTGCTTTAACTGAAGTTTGCGTTGCTGAACGTTTTCCCGGCGCGACAGACCGTTGAACAATGTCCAGCTCGCCGACAGGCTGACGGAATTGACAGGATCCACGGAGGGCTCCAGAGTGTTGGAATAATTGTAATTGCCGGAAACGCTCGGAAGATAGGATTCTTTGGAGGCGTTCAGCAGAACGTTGTTCATGTCCTTCTGTAACCGTATGGCACGGTAATCGGGATTCTGCTCGAGCATCATGTTTTTCGCTTCCGTGTATTCCGGGATCTGCGTGGACTCCACATCCACATCCGCCAGTTCCAGTTCGGCATCCGGTTCGCGGCCGAGAAGGATGTTCAGGGAATGGATATAGGACTTATACTGCTGTTTCTGGTTCAGAAGCTGCGATTCAAAATCGCCTTTCTGGGTTTCGGCTTTCAAAACATCCGATTCCGTGATCACGTTCATCTCGTACATCGCGCGTGTCTTTTTGATGTTCTCCTCCGCTGCGCCGATATTCGCTTCGTATACCCGGATGAGCTTTTTGGTGCTCAGGATGCGGTAGTACAGACTGCTTATCTGTGTAATGACCTCGTTCTCGGTGCTTTTCCGTACGGCCCGGCTGACATCGGCACTCATTTTGGAGGACTTGATGCCGGAGTACATTCCGGGACTGTAAAGGGTCAGGCCGGCATTGAGTCCGACGTTTTTCCCCGGATCCCAGCTGGTCCGGCTGGACGAGGAGACACCCGATGATACCGAGACGTTCGGCATGAGCGCGCCGTAGGACTGGCGTACCCTGGACTGTCCGATCTCCGTGTCGATCCTGGATCGCTGCAGGGCGGGATTACCGACCCTTGCCATATTGATGCATTGTCCGAGATCCAGGGTTTCGGCGGACAAGATCATGCCCGTACACATTGAGATCAGGATCAATGTTGTTTTTAATTTCATTTTTTCCTCTGATGTATTACAGGTTCACTTAGAGTTCAACGTCTTCGCTTTCCACCTTGCGGATTTTGCCGATACCGGCCTTTTGAAAGTTCGTCCGCGACGGGTTGCCCTTGTATTTTACACTTCCCAGTCCGGCCATATTCACATCAAGTCCTTTGAGGGCGTATATCTGAGCGTTGCATGCACCCGCCACATCGATGACTATGTCATTGGCGATGAACTCATAGGCCTTGATATTTCCCGCTCCGGCGCATTCCAGGGTAAAACGTTCACAATTTCCGCGGAGCTCAAGATTTCCCGCTCCGGCAAGTTCCACGTCAAATTCCTCCAGGACCAGTTCGGTGTCCATGCGCAGGGCACCGGCCACGTCAAGCTCCAGTCTTTTTCCCCTGAAGGGGGTCTCATTCGTGATCTCACACTCGCCGACAACCTGTATATTTTTGAGTTCCGAAAAGGACAGATACACGTCCAGCAGTTTTTCGTTCTTCGGCCATTTGATACGGCTTCCGCTTAACAGGGCATTCGAGCTGATATCTTCAACATCACTTTCGATATGAAATTGCTGCCCGCCGGTGGTATCTACGACATAGAGGTACAGCGTACCGTCAATGACCTTCGCATTGAAAAGGTCCATCATGCTCTCATAGCTTTCCACCTTTGCACTGCTGCCGCGGTTCTGGTCGAGTAAGATGTGGATGGGACCTGCGACGACCATTTTGTCAAATGACTCGAGTTGATAATTCCTGCTGACGATGTCTCCGCTGATACGGATACGTTCGACCTTGTCCGTATCGACATTGCAGCCGAACAGCAGTAACACCATGAATAAGGGTATGATGACTTTTTTCATAATATTCTCCTTTGAATGTTGGATTGTCATTTATTCACCTTTGATGGAAGACAAACCGGAGATATTGGTCGATACGCTCTCCGGGCGGCCGGTATAGTAGATGGAGGACATTCCGGAGCAGTTGGCGTCAAGCTTTTTGCTCGCGAACACGCTGACATTACTGCTGCCGGAAGCGTTGACCTTCACCTCTTCGCTCTTCAAATTCAGCGCGTCCAGGTTGGATGCCCCGCTGAAATTCGCATGTAAGTATGTGCAGTTTCCAAGGACATCAAAATCGGACGATCCGCTGGACCTGAGGACAAGTTTCTCACCTTCGGTATCGAGATCGAAATCCGAAGCGCCGGAAGCGATTATCGTCACATCCTTTGCCCTCACCCATACTTCCGCGTCACTGGCGCCGCTGGCATTGATATACAGGGACTCTGCTTCAAACGCTGCGTTTTCCAGATCGCTGGCCCCGGAGGCGTCGATCCTGATATTCTTCCCGCTGATCTTTTTCATGGAAAGATCGGAAGCACCGCTGGCATGGATCCTCAGATCCTTTACGGACAATTCCGTCTGCATATAAAGGTCGCAGGCGCCGGACAGCTGAATATCCTCAATATCTTTCACCGTCACGAATATTTTTAACATATGCGGGCGGTTCTGCCATAATATGCGATTCACACGACGGTCCAGATAGACGTTCAGGGTCTTGCCCTTCTGATCAACATTCACATAGGGCATGATGCTTTCATAGGTCTCGATCACAAGTTCCTCCTTGTTCCCCTGGCGCAAGTAGACATCGATCTGCGTGCGGACATCCAGTTTCTCGAAGGAGCGAACCTTTACCTCTTTGGTCCCCAGGTCGCCGCGGGCAAAAATGCGTTTGGCAAATCCCGTATTGACAAGTACGAGACTGATCAGTACAACGATAAATATTACTTTCTTTTTCATGACAACTCCTATACTTTTTTTGTTCTGTATTGATAGTAAAACGAGGCCAGTGCGAAGCAGGCGCCGGCGAATACGAGCGCTAGCAGCAGGCGGTAATCCCAGAGCGCATAACGCAGACTGAGATCACTTTCAATGTTCAGATTGCCCAGGAGGGAGAACAGGGCCGGGAAAATATCCGGCAGTTCGATGGTATTCCTGAACAGACGCTCGATGATAACGAACATCAGTTCGATCACTCCCAGCGCCGCCGTGCCTTTGATAAAGGCATTGTTCCGGAACAGGGAGGAAAACAGGTAATACAGACTCCCGAAAACCAGGCATACCTTGATGTAGGTCACAACGCCGAGGAACATGCCGTGAAGTGCCGCTCCCGGGTAGAAACCTCCTATGCTCGCGAAGGAAAATACCGCAATAATGAACGCAAGCAGGATACCGAATCCCAGCAGCAAAACAGTGTTCGCAAGCACATGCATCAGATATTTCACCGATGTGTATGCCCAGGCGTTCACCGGCTGACAGCGGTAAAAGAGCTCGCATCCCAGTTCCTTTTCCTTGGAAAGGCTGTTCTGCGCATTGATGAGCATAAAGAGGGTGAAAATAAACGCCGCGAACATACTCATTCCGTACGCGGCGGCCTTTACGCCACCTTGTACATCCTCATAATCAAAGGACATATTGAGAAAGCCCAGCTGAATGGAATCCCAGTTGGTGACAGCCGTGCTGAGTACCAGCACCAGGATGAGTCCCGTAACAGCCAGAACGATCCACAGGGGAAGCCAGTAGCTGTTCTTTCTTTTCCGGTATTCCGTTCTTACCAAAATCGTAAAATATTTCATATGAACCTCTTATGCGTTTTTACGGGTTACGGCGACGAAGATCTCCGACAACCCGGGCATCATGACAGATGCTTCCGGGACACTTACTTTTCCCTCGACAAGAGCGCGCACGCGTCCCAGGCCGGACGAAAGTTCACAGGGGTCGTATTTCATCAATTCGTCTTTTTTGTCCTTCGGCACCTCCACGATATGCCATTGGTTCTTGAGCTCTTCCACCGGTTTGCTAAGCAGTACCTTTCCTTCATCCAGGAAGATCACATCCTGGAGAATATTCTCCACCTCGGCGACCTGATGGGTGGAAATGATCACCGTCTTGCTCTCGTCAAAGAACTCGCCCAGCAGCAGATCATAGAATTCCTTGCGGAAAACGATGTCAAGTCCCAGCGTCGGCTCGTCCAGTAACAGGATGTCCACCTCCTTGGACAGGGTCAGCAGCAGATAAAGCTTGGTCTTCATTCCCTTGGAAAGCGTCCCCACCTTCCGGTCGCAGGGCAGATCACTTTTGGCAAAGAGCCGCTCTGCCTTTTCCGCGTTCCAGGCGGGGTTGACGCCGGCGGAGAAGTCGATGGTCTGCCGCACGGTCAGCCGCGGATCCAGTCCGCTGACATCGGGAATGAAGGCGACGTGTTCATAGAGTTTGTGTTTCCATTCTTCCGCGGGTTTGCCGAACATCCGGATATCCCCTTCGTATTTCAGCAGTCCGAGCAGGCATTTGAGCAGCGTGGATTTCCCCGCGCCGTTCTTGCCCAGCAGACCGACGATGCGACCGCGCGGTATGTCCAGATCGATGCCGTCAAGAGCGCGCACCTGCTTATAGTCTTTTATCAGTCCCGTTACATTGATCATATTATCCATTTTATTTCCTCATTTATGGATTCCGGTATTTTACGATAAGATAAAATAATGATTTTTATCCGTCCACCACTATTTGGCAGATCTTATAATACGATGCGGCATCGTGTGAATATACAGCATGGTATTATGATGGTATCTGCGTGCGGCACATTTTTTAAACATGGTAAAAATTGTCCTCCGTATAAAAGATATTACGCTTACTTCGCCGGCTGCAGGATGCGAATGTTCAGGTTTTGGACATAGGCGATACTGCTGCCGTGACGTTTGATGATGGTGTTTTTGGAAAACATGGTCTTATCCTTTTTTTGCTGGTGTTTGTTGTTTTTTTCCCTGCCGCCTATTTTGCCGAGCGGACGATACGGTTGGACATGCTCTGCAGGTAGGCGATGGACCGGGTGTGGCGATAGTATGTGCTGATCATGGTTGACTCCTCTTATTTATTGTAGTGTTTTTTTATCATTTCCATTAATGCATCCCGGCTGATGTTCAGCATCTTTGCCTGGCGGACCAGCGCCGGGACGGACTCTTCTTCAAATTCAGCAACCGCGGATTT
>JAWOEU010000102.1:0-31971 GCA_046482575.1 Fidelibacterota bacterium | reverse complement strand
AGGGAATACGGCAAAATATTGTGTGACAACAATCAAAATTATGGCTCCCTTATTTCCGGAAAGTGTTATCCATATCTTGACACAAAAGTGTTACCTATGTGTTGACACATACCACCCATAACTCATAACTCATAACTCATAACTCATTTCATCGTTCTTTTTTCCCTGCATTCCGCCCACTTATTATCATCCCTGAGATTTCTCCACTGCGGTCGAAATGACAGAGTTATAGTTGAAACGACAGGGATGCAGTCGAAATGACAGTGGTGATGTCGAAATGAAAGGGTTGATGTACTGCACGCCGCACGCTGTGTCCGGGATAAGTTGTTGTATTTCTACCGTCTACTGGGTAAATTAATTTTTAAAAAAGGATATCGTATGAAAAAAATTGCCATTCTCGGAGCGGGAAACATCGGCCAGGCCATTTGCCGCGGATTGATCCGGAGCGGACGGATGAAGCCGGAACATATTATGTTAACCAATACGGACCTGTCCCTGATTGAACCGTGGAGAGAAAACGGCTGTTCCGTTACGGACAATAATGCCGAAGCGGCGGCATTTGCCAGCGTATTGATAATCTGCGTTGAACCTCAGCAGACAGACCGGCTTCTGGAGCAGATCCGTTCGTCCGTAGTGGAGAATAAGCACGTGTTGATTTCCGTCGTTTCGGGAGTCCCGATCGACAAGATCCGCCAAAAACTGAATTGCGGGGTCCCCGTTGTCCGTGCGATGCCCAATACCGCGATCGCGATCGGTGAATCCATTACCGCACTGGCATCACGGGATGAAGATAAAAAGTTTTTACCGCTTGCCGTGGATATCTTCAGTCATGTGGGTGAAACCATTATTCTGAGAGAAGATCTGATCAGGGCATCCACCTCACTGGGTTCCTGTGGCATAGCTTTTTTTATGCGCGCGATCCGGGCTGCCGTCCAGGGCGGTATCGAGATCGGTCTGCATGCAGAAGATGCGAAAAAAATAGCCACCCAAACCGCCAAAGGCGCTGCAATGCTGCTTATTTCCGGCGGCAATCATCCCGAATTTGAGATCGACAAGGTAACCACGCCCCTGGGCGTTACTATTTCGGGACTCAATCAGATGGAGCATGCCGGTTTCAGTTCTGCAATGATCCGGGGTATTGTAACCGCATGGGAAAAAACAGAGCATTTATATTGAACGTTTTCCTGATATATCGTTGTTTTTTTGTGTGATGAAGAATACAAGACCGGAAAAACGGAAATACCGCATTGATGTTCTCAAGGGTACCCGCTTATAATTAACAGGCAATGTAGTATATTGAATAATAGAATAGTTGATAAAAGAGAAATAAAAGCCGGACATGCAGGGAGGTGAAAATGCAAAGAAAGAAAAACAAACCACCGGATGAGAAAGGAACGCTTAAACGTATCGGCGGCTATCTTCACCGGATCATTCCTGTCGCGGATGCAACCGGAAAGATACTGAGCTATACACTGAAACCCGTCATGGTCGAATTTCGTCCGCGGGACCTTTTGCAGATCATTGTAGGTGCCTCCATTCTTGCCGTTCCGGTGGCATTTACGGAGGAAACGTGGATGTTGGGCGGAGAATTACCGCTAAAAAATGTCCTGTTCCTAAGCGCCCTGTCGCTTTTGTTTATCGGTTTATTCGTTTATTTCAATTTCTACCGCTATATGTTCAAAGACCATGTTTCCGAATACGTCAAGCGCGTACTGGCAATTTATATCTTTTCCCTGCTGATAGTGGGAATATTACTGACGATCATCGAGCGCTGTCCCTGGGGCACGGATAATCTGCTCGCCCTCAAAAGGATACTCATCGTCGCATTTCCCGCATCCATGAGTGCGGCAGTGAGTGATACCCTTAAATGATCAGGACCGCTTCCGGGAAGATCTGAGATCTGCGCACCGGGAAAACCTATGCGGTATATTCAAGTAATGCATCATAAGCTTTTTTTCCGGAATAAAAAGCGGGACCGCCGCCCATAAGAATAGCCACACCGATCGCATCAATGATCTCTTCCCGGCTTGCACCGGCATCCAGCGCGCTTTTCACGTGGACCGATATACAGCCTTCACAATGTGAAGTAACGGATAGAGCCACGGCGATCAATTCTTTATACTTTGGACCCAACGCACCGCCCCGGGTGCCTGCTTTGTGCAGATCCATGAAACTTTTTCCGACTTCCGGTGATTCCTTTTGCAGGTTTCCGAGAAAATCAAATACTTCTTCTGATATTTTTCCGTAATGTCCCATTGAAAATTCCTTTCTTTGATTGTTGACTTTTCCGGATATTCACATTTCCGTGTCAGGCGTTAAGATCATTTGAAATATCTTCAGTAAACCTTCATAAGACCCTTTTGTTCCGGAAATATATCCAATTGCCTGCCGGCGGCAATAATGTGCTTTAGCTGTTGTGACCGCCGTGCCGTCTCATGGAATTAGCCAACTTTTTTAAGCCGGCGGCAACAAAAAGGTTTTATTGCAGAAAAAAGGACTGTAAAATATCAATTCAGACTGCCGTTATGGCTGAGCAGCGTTTTCGAAAGAGTAAATGTCAACATTTTATACGGAGAAAAACTCGTCTATGAGCAGATACATTATCATATTAAATCCGGTGGCGGGAAAGGGAAAAGCTTTAAAGCAGCGTCCCCGAATTGAAAGTTTCTTTCAGAAAAATGAATGTGAATATGAGATCATACTGACCGGACATCCCGGTCATGCTATTATACTTGCAGAGAAGTATGCGCTCTTACCCGATACGGTGGTTATCGCGGCCGGCGGCGACGGAACCAGTAATGAGGTCATTAACGGATTAATGCACGCAGCGGCAAAGATAAAAGGCAGAGTCCCGGTATTCGGCGTACTTGCGATCGGCCGGGGGAACGATTTTGCCTACGGAGCGAATATTCCTGCCGAACTGAATGAAGACCTTCTTCGTATCATGAACGGAAGATCCGTAACAATGGATGTCGGGGAGATACGCGGCGGTGATTATCCCGACGGCCGATTCTTCGGAAATGGCGTCGGTATCGGTTTTGATACGCTTGTGGGGCTGGCGGCCGCCAGGATGAATTTTGTGCGCGGAGGCTTTGCCTATACGCTGGGCGCGATAAAGACATTGATCGAATATCCGCCTGCTCCCGAAATAAAGATCTCCTATGCCGGGGAAACGCTTTTTCTCTCACCCGCACTCGTTTCCGTCATGAACGGAAAGCGTATGGGCGGTTCATTCTTCATGGCCCCTCACGCAAAAATGAATGACGGACTTTTTGACATTTGTATGACCCGTCAGGGAAAGCGCCGTCAACTGCTCGCCGCAATGATGGATTACGGCAAAGGCAAACAAGAAAAACGGCAGGACACCGTCACCGGCCGGGCGGAGCATGTCGTAATAGAAGCCCTTTCCGGTAAACTGGCGGTTCATGCAGACGGCGAAACCATTTGTGAGGCCGGTGAACAGCTTGAGATCATTAATCATAAACATGCACTGCGGATCATCGAAGAGCGTCCGGAAAAATGACCGTTCCGTGTTTCTCAACGTCATTCCGCTCCATAAAAAACCCGTAAACCGGCATTCGGGCGGTTGTTTTTCCTTTTCCCTTCCGGCCGGATTTCCGTTATTTCCGGATGTTCTCTGTAAAAACAATAAAACGGTGCGGCAGTAAAACGGCGGATCAAAGAAAAATATTCATTTTCTGCAAAAAAAATGTTATACTGTTCGTTGCATTATGTAAAAATGAGAGACGGCAATCAACATTTGGTCTTGTTTCAATATGATCAGCAGTATGAAGAAAATTTTCTTTCTGGTACTTATTACCGTAACGGCCGTAAATGCCGGGGCCGTTGAAGACAGTCTGCGGGAAGCCACCCGGGAATACCGGGGTATTTCACAGATAGACGCCCAACTGGATCTTGCATACCGTTTGCGCCGTTCGGATTTTGACGCATCCGTTGGACTGGCAAAAAAAGCGTATCGCTCGGCATCAGATCTGCAGGATACGGAGCGTCAGGCCAAAGCTTCCTATTATCTCGGCTTAACGTATTATTACAATAATATCGCCGATACCTCAATGGATTATCTCGGACGGGCGGAAAAAATCTACCGTTCAGAAAAAAACCATGAAGATCTTGCGAAAGTATTGAGCATGCTCGGAACCTGTTATTTATCAATTACCGGCGATCAGGAGAAAACAATATCCTACTATAATGAAGCTTTGCTTCATGCAAGAAAACACTCCGATCACATGACCATGGCGGTCGTCTATTCGCAACTCTCGAACATTTTCAGACTGAACGGCGCTTATCAGCAGGCAATAGAATTCATCTATAATTCCAGGGAAGAATATGAAAAAGCCGGTTTCCGGGAAGGCGTGGCATGGATTAATTATTCCATCGCGCGTATTTATTCAACCATGAGCCTGTATGATGAAGCTGAAGATCTTTTTCTTGAGGCACTGGAAATGTATTCCGCTCTTCCTGAAGATGTCAGCACTCTGACAGGACAGGCCATCTGCCTGGACGAATTGGGGTTCGTCTATATGAAGCTCGGGGACCCGGAGAAAGCCCGGCATTACAATTCACGTGCTTACGCGATCTATGAAGACATAAACAACATGTTCGGCCTTTCAAATTCACTGAAATATCTGGCGCATATAGAATGTTTAGAAGGGAATATCCCTACGGCCATTCAAACGCTGGAACGTTCACTGAAGATAAAAAAGAATATTCCCGATATTTTAGGGTATCCCGGTATTTACAATCTTTTCGGAAAAATTCTGCATTCACAAGGCAAATATCAACAAGCTCTGGACAGTTTGAATGTCGGATTGGAATACGCTGAAAACAACGATCAAAAAAACCGCATATTGGATATTAACCGGCAACTTTCAAAAATATATATTGATCTCGGGCAGTATGAAACGGCATACAAGTATCAGTCCCGGCAGCTTGCGATCATGGATTCCATCTATAAGTCCAAAGCAACCCGGGGAATGACCCAGCTTGAGGCGCTTTATGTGTTAGACGCGAAACAGCGGAGGATCGAGGATCTTCAGCACAATAAAACAATAAGCGAATTGAAGCTTAAACGGGAGAAAACCGTACGGAATTTACTTTTATTGATCATGGGAATGATCATTATATTTTTCGTTGTCATTCTTAAACTGTATATATCAAACAATAAAACGAATACCGCCCTGGAGAAAAACCGGGAAAAGCTGCAGGAGCTCAATGCCACCAAAGATAAGTTTTTCTCAATTATCGCGCACGACCTGAAAAGTCCCTTTAACAGTATCCTCGGATTTTCCTCAATGCTGGAGCGTTATTGCCGCAGCAAGGACTATCAGAAGATAGAAGAGTTTTCGAGACATATACGCGGAGTATCGCAACAGACCTTCAAGCTTTTAGAGAACCTGCTGGAGTGGTCCCGTTCACAGACAGGAAATATTTCCTTCACACCGCGGGAGATCGATATCTCCGCAAGCATTAAGAATGCTGCGGATCTCATTTATACCAGCGCAATACGCAAAGACATAAAACTTGATATTCAGGCAGAACCGGTCCGGGTACAGGCGGATGAGAACATGCTTCATACCGTTTTGCACAACCTGCTCTCCAATGCGATAAAATATTCGCACCGGGGCGGGACCGTCTATGTCAAGACCCTTGAAAAGGACGGGATGCTGGAAATCCGGATACGGGACGAAGGCGCGGGCATGGATGAAGAGACACGTAAAAGGCTTTTTCATATCGATAAGAATATAAGTCATCCCGGCACGGAGGGAGAAGAGGGAACAGGCCTCGGACTTCTTATCAGCAAGGAATTCATTGAAAAACATCATGGCAGTATTCGTGTTGAAAGCGAGCCCGGCGAGGGAAGTTGTTTTATTATTGATATTCCGCTTGTTCCCCCGGAATAACGTTAGTTTCAGTTTTTATCCGGCCGCGGCAACACCCAATATATCCTGAAGAAGATCAGCGCTTCCCGTTTATTTTTTGAGTAAAGGAGACAATATGATATATCACAGTATTCTGCAATTGATCGGCCACACGCCCCTGGTGAAGCTTCGCCGCATAAACCCCAATCCGAATGTCAATATGTATGCAAAACTCGAAGGAAATAATCCAACGGGGAGCATAAAAGACCGTATTGCACTTCGAATGATCCAGCAGGCGGAAGCGGACGGTTGTATCAAAAAAGGTCAGATCATTCTGGAAGCCACTTCCGGAAATACCGGTATCGGTCTGGCAATGATAGGAGCGGTAAAAAAATATCCCGTCACCATTGTCATGAGCGAAACCGTGTCGATTGAACGCCGGAAGATGATCAAAGCATTTGGGGCCGATGTCATTCTCACCCCAAAAAGCGAAGGTACGGACGGTGCTATAAAGCGCGTACGTAAAATGCAGCAAGAATATCCGGATAAATATTTTGTCCCCGATCAGTTTTCCAATCAGTACAATAAACTTGCCCATTATAAAGTGACGGCCGAAGAGATCTGGCAGCAGACCGGCGGAATGCTGACGCATTTTGTGTCCAGTATCGGAACTTCCGGGACCATCATGGGAGTGGGGAAGGCGCTCAAGGAGAACAAACCCTCCGTTCAGGTCATTTGTGCACACCCAACAAAAGGACATTATATTCAGGGTTTGAAGAATATGGAGGAAGCCATCGTTCCCCAGATCTATGAACCTGAGCGTATAGATCATCAGGTCATGGTCGATACGGAGAAAGCCTTTGAAATGGCGCGGCGGATCGTTCATGAAGAAGGTATTTTTGTCGGTATGAGCAGCGGAGCAGCCCTTGCCGCCGCTCTTGAGGTGGGGCGCGGTATCGATCACGGCTGCATGGTCATTATCTTTCCGGACCGCGGAGAAAAATATTTGAGTACAACACTGTTTGAGGAAACCTGATCGCTTAACGACTATATATCCCGCAATAATACAATTAGGATGAATGCAGGCGGGTACCTGTATCCCTGTTCCCGTTTATAAAATGGCGGACCGGCAATAGCAGAAAATTTCCCGTTCATTCTTTATGACGGGTTATTCACGGCAAAAATATATCCGCTGTACGGTTTAACCCGCAAATGATAAATATCGGGATTTTGTGGATCCCGGCGTATCTCCGGTGAATCATTCAGGCATTCCAGTTCCCGGATCTTCAATATTTCCGGAAGTTCGATCGTTATTTGTTTCGGCGATTTTCCGCGATGGATAACGACCAGAATACGCTCGTTAAAGTCCGAACGCAGATAAGCATATATCTGTTCACCGGCCCGGAGGGTTAAATAATCGCCGTAACGCAGTGCGGGATGCGTCTGCCGCAGTGAGGTAAGCGTTGCGATATACTCACGTAATTCGCGCTGTTGTGCGGTGGTTTTCCAGCGCATCATGCGGCGGTTATCGGGATCTCCCGCACCGGTCATGCCGATCTCGTCACCGTAATAGATCACCGGAGGTCCGGGGATGGTCATCATATAGGTCATATAGGTTTTGATCTTATCATAGGTCACCGGATCATTAACCTCAATATGCCGTTCCCAGCCCGCTTCGGCGGCATTTTCCCCCCATTCAAGATCGTTTTCAAGATATGCGGGATATCGCGGCTGGTCATGACTGTCCATCAGATTTGCCATTAAGTGAAGCTGACCGTAGGTGTCCATTACGCGTTCCATTTCATCCGCCAGCGGCCGGAAAGGAGCATTTTCCGTTGCAAAGGCATACCGTGCCGGCCAGTAGAGATTGAAATTGAACTGCGCGGAAAGCTGTCCGTTATTAACATAAGCATTAACGAGGGAATGATCCCCGAAGGTCTCTCCGATCTGATAGATATCCTTACCGGGAAATTGTCGCCTGATCTCCCGTGTCAGTGATCGCCAGAAAAGGTGCGGTACATGCTTGACCGCATCATGGCGGAAACCGTCAAGGTCCAGGGTTTTCATCCACCAGATCGCATCACTTACCATTGTGTCCGCTGCGGCGGGTGCTCCGGGATAATTAAAACTGGGCAAATAGGATTCGAACCAGGTCGTTAACCGGTATTCATCAAAAAGCCTTAAGTTCTTTCTGCCGTTCGGCAGTTCAAAAGTACCGAACCATTCCGGATGGTCGCGGAAATACGGGTGATCTTCATGAACGTGATTTGATACAAAGTCCATCAGTATGCGCAGGTCCCTTTTATGGGCAGCATCAACCATTGTTTTCGCGATATCAACGGTCCCGAAATGCGGATCGACCTCCCGTGCCGCCACCGGCCAGTAGCCGTGATACGCACTGAACATACGGTGCGGCGGAGGCGTTTCTTTCTGGGCTTTGGGGGTGTTTTTGATGATCGGCAGTATCCATAAGGTATTTACGCCAATGTCATTGAAATAACCCTCGTCGATCTTCCGGATCACGCCCTGGAGATCACCGCCCTGAAAATTTGCACGTTTCGCCACGCGGGCATCCGGTACCGGGTCGTTGTTTGAAGGATCCGCATCATAGAAACGGTCCGGCATCAGCGAATAGATAACGGCATCCTGCCATCTGAAGTCTCCGCCGTTTCCCGCCGGTACGCCGTCTTCCAGGAACAGCTCGGAAAGATTTGATATCGTTTTTTTTCCACTCCAGACAAGACGTATACGCCGGCTGTTCCGGGCGATCCGGCCGGGCACGCGGAGCTCGATCCGGTTTCCCTCAACACGGATATCGGAATTCTTAATACGCTGATTGTCCGCAAGGGCAATAAGCTCATAAGAAGAGAAAGCTCCTTCATAATCGTTCGGCAGAATATAATACCGCAGTATGAGACGCCCTCCCTTTGAAAAATGATTTGCGGGTGTGATAAAGGGCCGCTCTCCTTCAAATTCCGGGAGGACCCTTAATGGCGAATTATAACCGCCGAGACCGTTCGGCACGGAATCCGGATTTGCAGGATCAAGGATCTCTTTGCCGTCCACGGAAAATAAATATTCATACCTGCCCGGCTCAAAGGGCACCGTTACCGTAAAATCACCGGATCCTTCGCGTTCCATATATAAATGATCACGGTCCCAAAAGTTGAAATTCCCGAAAACCGTCACCTGATCCACGGAAGAGTCTGCCGGATACCGGAATTGCACAAATTGGCGCCGGGTGACCCTGACGGGCAATTCATAACGGTCCTTTTCATAATGAAAGGCCAGGGTTGTATAACCGGAAAAGTCCTTATCTGCTTTGAGGGTCAGCACATTATCATCCTTTGAGAATGCAGCGGTAATATGCGGATTCCCACGGAAAGAAAGAGAAGTATAATCTTCGGCATAAAAGAGATCCTCAACCTGTATACGGGCGGAATCTCCGGAAAAAACAAAGCGGACAGGAAGAATATCCAGATCCCGTGATGGTGTTGATGAACAGGTCAGCGTAAAAAACAGTACAAAAACAAGATATAAATATTTTTTCATAAAAGGACTCCGGTCATATTTTTACCACATATCCGATAAGTAAAAAATAGAAGATATATTAATAACAGGCAATATAAAATTGACCTTCGCAGAGCTTTGACCGGGGATGTTTTTGAAATAAAAAAATAGCATTCATAAAATATTTTGTTTATAATAATGTGCAACAGGAGGAAGTCTTATGAAAATAATCATTGACAACACATGTCAGCTTGAGCCTGAACGCATTAAAGAACTTGGACTCGGTTTAATTGATTACCCCATACTTATGAACGGAGAGGTATATCCGCAGCACTGGGATATGCCCAATTGGCGCGAGGAAAAAGAAAAATTCATTGAATTGATGCGTGACAAGAAAAACAAGGCAACGACGGTCGGCCTGACCGAAGAGCAATTCATCGAAGCCTTTGAGAAATACAGGGATGAGGAGATCCTTTTAATTACGCAGGCGCTTCACAATACGCACGCCACCCGTGACGCGTTACATAATGTACTGCGCGACCATCCCGAATATGACGTAAAGGCATTTGACTCCAAAAGCCTGGTCAGCGGTGTCGGTGTACAGCTCCTGGCTTTGCTGCGTGAAACAGAAGGCAGGGATGTCACCCGCGAAGAATGCTATGATATTCTTATGAAAAATCGCGAAAACACCCATGTACTGGGTGTTTTATATGATATGTTCTATTTGCACAGGGGCGGACGCGTGGGACTTGCAAAAGCGGTTATGGCAACCGCTATGGGAATTATTCCCCTGCTTTCATCCACCCCGGCTTCCGGTGTTATCAAGGCAATGGGGAAAGCCAGGAATTTTAAGCAGGCCTGTGCACGTTTTCTTGCAACCATTAAGACCCAGATGGAAGAAAAGGACAGTAAAACCCTCACCGTGGCAATGTCTTATGTTTTGGATCATGACAAGGAATGCCGCTACATGAAAAAGAAGCTGGAGGAAGCCGCAGAAGAACGGGGCTGGGATCTCTATGTTGAGATCAACTATTCCACTTTTGCACACATGCCGCATCTGGGACCCGATTATTTTGAAATGGGATATGTTATCGGAACCGAATAAAAAAGATCATTTTATGGATATTAATAATTTCGTTCGTTCACTTGAAGGAGCACTGGACTATTTTAAGGCCAATTATCATACCATCGATAATTTGAATGTTTTTCCCGTCCCCGACGGAGATACCGGCGTCAATATGCTTCTCACGCTTGAGCCGGCAGTGGATGCGATAAGGAAGTCGAAGAAAAAAGATTTTGCAACGGTACTTTCAATCCTTCAGGAAGAGACAACGATCAACAGCCGCGGAAATTCCGGTTTTATTCTTTCGCAGTTTTTCAGCGGTTTTTCCGAGATCGTACTTGACCGTAAGACCATTACACCCGATGTGTTGACAGAAGCATTTCATCAGGGACATTTTATATCGAAGACCGCCATATCCACACCCATGGAAGGTACAATGCTTTCCGTCTTCGAAGCCATTGCAAAGGCAATGAGCCGGAATAAAAACGATAGCGTACTCGAACATCTGGAAATGGCGGTGATCAGCGGACGTGAAGAGGTATTCCGTTCCCCGGAAAAACTTCCCATTCTGAAAAAAGCGGGGGTAGTGGACTCCGGTGCGCTGGGATTCGTTTTTATGATAGAAGGCATGAAACGGCGCCTCAAAGGCCAGGCCGTTGACATTGAAAATGAAAAAGATTATCGTTTTGAACCTGCTGCCGGTACCAATCTCGAAGAACTGATGCATGTGGGAAATCGTTATTGTACGGAATTGATGATACGGCGCAATCCCGCCACGCCGCCCAATGGCCTCGAAGACTATCTCAACACGAAGGGCGACAGTGTTGCCCTGCTTCTGAAAGATGATATGATCAAACTGCATGTTCATACCAATGATCCGGATAATGTCATAAGCGAACTCTCCCGCTACGGCACTATTGTCAGTGAGAAGGTTGATGATATGAAAAAGCAGATCGAGGAGGAAGCAAAGCTTTTTCATCATGAAAATGAGATAGGCATGCTTGCCCTGGCACCGGGTGAAGGATTCCGCAGTATCCTTCATGATTTTGAACCCGATCTTGACGTGCTGGTCTATGACAAGAACCTTCCCAAGACCGGCGATATTTTAAACCATGTCAATCAAATGCCCTATGATGATGTGATCGTTCTGGCAAATGACAAAAATATTATTCCCGCGGTTCAGCTGGTAAAGAAAAAAAGCAATAAGCATATCGAAATATTTCCCAGTAAGAATATCATTCAGGGACTTTCCGCGGTGATGGGATTTGTAAAAAACCTCAGCTGGCAGGAAAATCTGGCCCAGATGTCGGAGTCGATGGAACTGACGGAAAGTATGAGTGTGTATAAAAGCATTAAAAATTCTCAGTTTTCCGGGATCAATATACCGTGCGGACATTATTTTGCGGTTATGAACGGTGACGTGCTGGCAGTAAATCCCGGATTGAAGGAATGTATTCTGGAGGCCGTAAAGGCCGCCGATCCGGAAATGCGTATTAACCTGAGCTTTTACTATAACGATCAGGTCGATATGGAAATGCTGCAGAGTGTTCGCAAAATTCTGGAGCAGAAATACGAAGATATGGACATTGAGATCCATTACGGCGGACAGAAAACCGCTTTACTGCTTCTCGGACTCGAATAGAAAACATATAAAAAACAGAGGGCTGTATGTATTATTTAGTGATCCTGGCGGGAATTGCCGCCGGTTATTTATCCGGAAGTATCAGTTTTGCGCGCTTGTTTGCAAAACTCGGAAAGGGTGTGGATATAACCGCAGTTGGCAACGGCAACCCCGGTACCGCAAATGTCATGCGTGAGGTCGGGAAAGGCTGGGGCACGCTGACCCTGCTGGGTGATGCCCTGAAAGGGGCGGCGGTCATGCTGCTTTTCAAAGCATTATTCTTTTCGGCTTCTCCGGTTTTTGCCGTAGAAACACCGTTTAACGGTGCCGGCTATGCTGCGATAGTGATCATCGGTATCGCTGCAGTATACGGACATGCCTACCCCCTCTATTATCATTTCAAAGGAGGCGGTTCTATCGGTGTTCTCTTTGGATGCTGGCTGTTCCTGATCTACCCGCAATTGCTTTTTTGTATGGTCATTGCTTACATTATCGTTAAAATTTTCTTTCCGAACCGTGAATATCCGATGGGCCGGATGACCCCCCTCGTTTTTATTATTATGACACCCCTTGTCGTACTTGCGGAAAGTCTGATCGTTTCTTCATGGTATCCCCTGCACCCGGACAGTCTTTTGTTTGAACATATCGGACTGGGAAATCATTTTGTTCTCTATGGCGGCAACGGCTGGCTGGTCGTGCTGAGTATATTCCTTTTCGTACTTGCGGTTATCCCTCCGAACCTGAGACTGCTCCGGAAAGAAATACTTGTCAGCACAAATGACACGTAAAAACTGAAAAAAATAATATTGCAGAGACCTGGGATCTTTCGCCTCCGGACATGAAGCGGATTATTTTATATGCGGCATTCAGCTCAGCGGTCAGTCAACTTTCACTTCCGTTGAAAGATGGCGGAACCAATTGAAATACAATGCGACACTGAGCGCAATAAATATCAGTCCCAGCGTCAGCGCCTGGCTCCAGGCCTTGAACACGAGATTCATCATGAACATAAAAAGTACCAATTGCCAGGGAACCGCAATAAAGACAGAGATAATATCACGGGTATTTTCACGTTTGATGGCATGCTGTGTTTTTTCGGGAAGCGTTTTCCGGTACTTTCCCCAGGCACCGAAAGGCCGGGTCTTGTTGAAAAACCTCTGTACGATCTTATCATCGATCGGCTTTGTAAGCAGGGTGCCGACCACGATACCTACCAGCGACATCAGGGAAGCAACCATAAAACCAAAATATTCCGGAGCAAGGGTATCGGGCAGGATCCCTGTCTTCATGAAGAACTTCCAGAATATGGCGGTAAGCATACCCGTTGCCACACCGATCGCATAACCGTAACCGTTCAGCCGGTGCCAATACCAGCGGATAAGCTGCGGAACAAGAAAACCGGCACCGAGCCCCATGGTGATCCATGACCATATTTCATTAATGTTCCTGATAAAAATAGTAAGCAGAAGTCCCAGCACCACAATGAGGATCGAGGCGCCGTAGCTGTGTTTCATCAGCTGTTTTTCACTTGCATGCGGATTCAGGTATTTCTGGTAGATATCCTTGACCCAGTAGGCTGCTCCCGCATTGACGGTAGAATCGAAAGTGGACATGGCTGCCGCCATGAGACCGGCGACAAGGAAGCCCTTGATCCCGACAGGAAGCGCCCCTACAACGGCGGGAAGCACCATCTCAGGATCAGTGATCTGATTTCCCATCGAAATTCCCCAGATGGCCAGTGCGGCGATAAAGGGCCAGCGGAAAGAAAGCAGCGCAGTCCAGAAAAGCGATAAAAGTCCCGCCTCTTTATCATTCCGTGCGGCATAATACCGCTGTATCATGTAATTGCCCGTTCCGCCGCTTCCCTCAAGAATGATCTTAAAGAGATAAAACATTATCAATACACCGAAAGCGTTATACATGGAATAATCCGATTCCCCCGGAATATTAAGCCGCCACTGCGGGGCAAAACTTACCCAGTCCTTATAACTGGTTATCTGCTTCATAAAGCCGCCGTCTTTAAGAGGGTAGGCAACGGCAAATTGTTCCGGAAGTTCAATGCCGGCCGCCTTAATGACAATATAGGCAATGGCCAGAAAGATCAGTAAGCCCTGAAAAACATCGGTCCAGATAACACCGTACAATCCTGAGGCAACCGTATATATCATTGCAATGGCGATAAGAATGAACGCGGCCCAAAACTCCGCTCCAATGACGATATTCCCGAAATGTATTGTCCAGGAGTCCGGTATGCCCAAAAAACCGGCAAGGAATTTTCCGCCGCCGATCGCAAAATAGGTGATCATTGCAATAGTGAAAATGATAGAAGTGACCGCCTGGATCAGGCGGGCAATATTTCCCTGAATACCGTCGCCGAAACGCAGGCTCATCCATTCGGCGACCGTCATGGCCTGTGAGCGCCGGTTCCACTTTCCCATAAAGATCATCAGAAATGCCATAATAAGCGTAACGCCGCCCCGGATCTCAATATAGAATCCCTTTGCCCCCAGTGCGTAAACCAAAGCAACGATGATCATGGTGCCGCTGATGTCCAGATTGGAGGACATCCCGGAAGCGCCCAATGCCCACCAGGGTAAGCTGCGGTTTCCCAGAAAGTAGGAATCAATTCCTTTTTCGGCCTTTTTCTTCATCATCAGACCGACAAGCACCATTGCGGTGAGATATACAATTATAATGATGAAATCAACTGCGTGCATGCTCGACTCCTTATTAATAATATGTATTGTGTTCTGTCAGACATCGGTTTTGACATCAGCGTTGTATCAAGATCACCCCGCAGGAAGGTTCAAGCGTTATCGTATTGATCACACGCTGGTTCTCAAAAGAATGTGTGCTGAACAGCCGCGACCACATTCCGCCGGGCAGTTCATAGGTTGCCGTTTCATCCACGGACCCGTTTATCAGTACAATGAGTGCATTCTCATGATCATTCTCCGGCAGGATATGGTAACCGACCCCGAATTCGCTGGCGGAATAAAAAGGCAGAAGATTTTCCCGTTCCGCTTTCCGAAGCTGCGGATATATCTGCCGCAGCCTTATCACGGAACTGTAAAAATCAATCAGTTCCTGATTCTGTGCGGCGATCCGGTAGTTAATATAATTTGTGCTGTTGTCTTTGTTATAGGAGTTATGATCGATCTTTCCCTGATCCGGGTCCGGAACGTCGTTGATCTCTATGACTTTGCTGCGTCCGAATTCCTGACCGGAATGCAGCATGGCCATGCCCTGTGAAGTACCGAGAATAAAAGCGGCGAGTTTATGATAACGTATTTCCTCAGGACTGAGCTTTCCATGTGCCAGCCGGTCGGTGATAATATCCTCTTCACGGTTAATGTCCAGATACAGGCGTATAAAATCACCCAGTGTGTGATCATCGTGGGATTCAAGGTAATTGACGGAGTGAGCGGCTTCACGATACTGCCCCCCGTCAGCACGCAGAGAACCCATGAGGAAACGCATAAGATTCCGGCGCGTAACGCCCTCGTCCCAGTGCCCGAATATGAAGCCCGGCCGGTCATGAGGGTTTTGACCTTTGATACCGTTGCGGAACTGATCATTCCAGGATGACCAGCCCAGATCGCTGAAGTGACCGGGATTATAGGTTCCGCCCCAGGGTTCGGCAATGATAACGACATTGGGATTGACCTTCTTTGCTTCCCGGATAATGGTGTTAAGTGTTTTATCATCGATCATGGCCGCAAGATCAAAACGGAAACCGTCAATATGATATTCCTTCATCCAGTAAAGTACGCTTTCCACGATCAGTTTTCGCACCATCGGCCGTTCGGTCTTGAGATCATTTCCGCAGCCGCTGACACTGGTGTAATATCCCTCGTCATCCAGCCGGTAATAGTATTCCCTGTCGATGAGTTTGAACGGATGGGGGTCATAGTTACTGGTGTGATTATAAACCACATCCATCAGCACGGCGATCCCGGCTTCGTGCAATGCCTTGACAAGGCCTTTAAGCTCCTCCGCTGATCTGCCCTCGTCCTTTATATAAACATCCGGATCCATATGGCCGCGGGAACAATAGTAATTTTCGGGTGCGAAAAAAAAGGTGGTCATATACCCCCAGTGATTCCGCTCATAGGGGTTCCAGGTATTATATACCGCTGTTGACGTATCCTTATAGGGTATTTCAATATTGGCAAATTCCTGAAGAGGGAGAAATTCAACGGCATTAATACCAAGCTTCCGCAGATAGGCGATCTTCTCCCTAACAGCGTTATAAGTTCCGGCTTCTTCAGCCCGTGCGGAAGGGTGGGCGGTGAGATCACGTAAATGGGCCTCATAGATAATAAGGTCCCGGGGATCCCGCGGAGCCACCCAGGTATCGCCTTCCCAGTCAAAATCGTCTTTATGGATATATGACCTGGCATTGATATGATAATTGTTCTGAGTGGATACGGAGGTGGAATACGGATCCGGTATCAGGGTGTTTTGATTATAATCCGTATTGCTGCCGCTATCGGTCGTGATATAGTAACCGTAGTATTTTCCCCAGAGCCGCTTATTGATCTCCGCTTCCCAGATCCCGTCATCGTCACGCCGCATACTTACCGTTTCGTAAGCCGGGCCGGACACCGATTTGAAAAGCGCAAGTTTGACCTCTGTTGCACGCGGGGCAAAAAGACGGAAAACAAAATTCCCGTTTTCAATGTTACAGCCGAGCGTTTTTTCCGAGTATAATCGATCGAACTGCGATACCGGGATCGGATTCTCCGGTTCAACGGGCTTCGAAGAAGAGTCCTGGAAAGCACAATGAAAAAACGGAAGCATCAGTATGATAAGAAGAAAAAATTTTTTCATAATGATAGTTTTTTTTTTAATTCCCGTGATAATATACGTTCATTTCCGGGGAAAACGCCACAAAATTTTTACTGTGGATACAGGATCCGGTACCGTTTATCCGGAAATAAAAATAAAGCGCAAAATCTATTGTTTTCCTGTCTTTCTTTCAGTATTTTTTTTATGACCTCAGGCCTTCGTCGGCAGCATATTTGCTGAACCCCGTCAGGTCCGGAAGGAAGCAGCGGCAAGCGATTATTCTGTGCGTCAAGCAACCTGGGGTCATTTTATGGGAATAAGCGGAAGTTATTAATGAGTCATCAGGTAATAAGTCTGAAATACCGCCCTCAGCGTTTTGAGGATGTCGTTGGACAGGAACATATCACCATAACCCTGAAAAACGCCGTTCAGAAAAACCGTCTGGGGCATGCCTATATTTTTTCCGGTCCCCGCGGTACCGGAAAGACCACGACGGCGCGACTGCTGGCCAAGCTGGTGAATTGTGAAGATCCGAGGGACGGCAATCCCTGCAACGAATGTGTGAGCTGCAGAGAGATCACCGAAGGGCGGAGCCTGGATGTTTTAGAGATAGACGGTGGTTCTACCCGCGGTATTGACAGTATCCGCGATTTGCGTGAGCAGGTAAAGTATCCTGCGGCGCGCGGAAAATACAGGATCTATATTATCGATGAATTTCATCAGATCACAAAAGAAGGCTTTAATGCCTTGCTGAAAACACTGGAAGAACCGCCGAAACATATTCTTTTTATTTTTGCAACAACCGAACTTCACAAAGTATTGCCCACTATCCTGAGCCGCTGTCAGCGTTTCGAATTCCGGCGCATCCCGCTGATGCAGGTTATGGACCTCCTTCGTACAATAGCCGATAAGGAAAAAATATCGATCAGTGATGATTCACTTTTGCTTATCGCAAAAAAAGGCGACGGAAGCATTCGCGACAGTGAGAGTATCCTTGAGCAGGTCATTGCTTTTTCCGCCGGAGAGATAAATTATGATAATATCCTGAATATTCTCGGTGTGATACATGAAGAAGTGTATTTCGATATCTTTAGGAGTCTTGTCAGCGGCCAGGCGGTTCTTGCCCTGCGTAAACTGGATGATATGCTGATGCGCGGTTATGACCTGAAGGAACTCCTTTCCGGTTTTTCCGTATTTTTGCGGGACCTTTATATGGTGCGGTCATACGGTTCCGCCGATATTCTGGACACCACCGAAAATCTGAAAAAGAGTTATGCGGAACTTGCGGAAGACCGGGACCCCCGAATCCTGATCCGCATGCTGTCCCTTATCAACAATGAAATGCCGAACCTGGGGTATACGGCAAATGTCAAGATCCTGGTGGAAACGCTTTTCATCAAATTATCCAATCTGCAGGATTTCGCTGATCTTGATAAGGTTTTAAAAAAGATAAAAAAAACGCAAAAAGAAGCCCAGAGCGCCGGAAATACACACGGGGGCAATACGCCAATATCCGGAACGCCCGTCCGTCCGGCCGGAAGGCCCGCACCGCCTGCGCAAAAGCACTATGAAAGTCCGATCCTGAATAATGCAAATTCCGCTAAAAAGAAAAGCGATACAGCGGGAAGACCGGAAGAAAAGAAAACACCGGCATCCGCTTCGGGAGAGAAAGAGAAATCCGGAAAAAAACATGAACTTAAGGATATCAGGGAGAAATGGGAAGAATTCATTGAATGCATACAGCCGGAAAAACCCGCTATTGCCGGACTGCTTTGCCGGGTGGGATTATTGCGCGTAAAAAACGGCAGCCTTGTGATTGCGGCGGAAGATGATTATTCCTGTAATGCACTTCAGCGCAACAGACAGATCATTAATGTCTGCCTGAAGAGAACATACGGAGAAGGACTGAGTTTACGTGTTGAAAAAAGCAACGTGAGTGAAAAGGAACGGGCAGTAAAAAAAGGAGACATTGATCCCGCGACGCAGAACGTGATACAAAGTTTTGACGGGGAATTGCTTTAAAACATTGACAACGTTTAATTAATAATATAAATTAAATGGATTGTAAAATTAAGAATCGAGGGAATATATTCGAAATTCAGTAATGACTAAACAATTTTGGAAATATTAAGGAGTTATTAATATGAGGCTAAAATGGATTTTAGCAGGAGTATTGCTTGTTCTTGGTATATCCTTTGCCGGAACGACAGGGAAAATCTCAGGATATGTGACCGATGCTGAAACGGGTGAACCGCTTCCCGGCGCGAATGTGCTAATAAAGAATACAAGTTTTGGTGCTGCCGCCAATTCTGAAGGATTCTATGTAATATTGAATATACCTCCCGGGGAATATGATATTGTCGCAAGTTACATTGGTTATGCATCTGTGCAGCAGAACGGAGTCCGCGTTAAAATAGATCTTACCACTACCCTGAATTTTGATCTGCAGGTAGAAGCTTACCAGGGAGAAGAAATTATTGTCAGTGCACAGCGTGAGCCGGTACAGGTCGATATCGCATCCAGTCAGGTAAATATCAGCAGGGATGAGATCGCCGATCTGCCCGCAACCACCATTAGTGATGTGGTCGGAATGGAAGCAGGAATGGACGGAATGCAGGTCCGTTACGGGGACCTTGATGAGACGACCCTTCTTGTTGACGGTCTGGCAATGAAAGATTCACGTACCGGAAATCCGATATCCACGGTTTCACTATCTTCAATTGATGAAATCATGGTACAGTCCGGCGGGTTCAGTGCAGAATACAGTGATTTGCAATCCGGTGTTGTCAGTGTTGTCACCAAAGAGGGAAGTATCGAAAGATACACCCTGAACGCCAATGTCAAATACAGTCCCTATTCACCGAAAAATTTTGCGTTTACCGACATCAGCGGAAATGAAGTTACATCGATGTTTGATGAGAATTCGATTTTTTTACGTCCGTATCTCGATGATGAAGTATGCTGGACCGGAACAAAAAACGGCAACTGGGATCTGTATACCCAGGGCCAATACCCCGAATTCGTGGGATGGAATAATGTCAGCCGGGGATTAATGGAGGACGATGATCTTACGAATGATTATACTCCGGAAGCACTTCAGCAACAATTCCGGTATCTTTCCCGGCGCGGGGATGATTTTTTTGAGAAAAAGATCCCCGATTATCACATGGATGTCGGCTTAAGCGGTCCGGTGCCCTTTGTTTCCGAGAAACTCGGCGATATGCGTTTTTTCACAACTTTCGTGGGCAATCAGTCAGCGTATTTACAGCCGCTTGCAACGGATAAATACAATAACTGGACCTGGACCATGAAGCTTACGACGGATATCACTTCAAAAATGAAGTTAAGTTTGTTCGGTATGCAGAACAAATATCATGGAACTGCCACCAGTCAGTCGGGCGGAGCCGGAGTCTATACGGTCGGTTCCGGAGCCGTCAGCGGCGGCTGGGCAATGTCCCGCCTGTTTTACCCGAACTATTACGGGATTACCGAACGCTATAATCAGATTTACTCTGCCAGCCTGAAAAAAATGGTTAATGAAAACACCTTCTGGGAAGGCCGTATAGAATATTCGGGAACGGCCTATGACACCTATACGGGCGAGCCGAGAGATACTACGACACATGACCTGTTCGAAGGTATTGAGGAAGTTGAATTAATGGTGGATGAAAGTCCCTACGGTTTTTGGACCACAATGGACCGTACCTACGCCACTACGAACTTTTTTACCGGTTATGTGCAATGGCCATACGACAGTACGAAAACATCGCAGTTAAAAGCAAAATACGACATCAAATCCCAGATAAATGACCGCAATGAGGTCAAAGCGGGTGTTCAGATGCAGTACTGGCGTTATGATATGAACTACGGATCGGAACGCTCACTGACAGCTTCCGGTGCGACAAATACCATGTGGGTGCAAAATCCGTTTCAAATCGATATGTACATTAATGATAAGATCGAATATGAAGGTTTTGTTGCACAGATCGGTCTGCGTGCCGAATACTGGGATCCGAACTGCGAATGGTATGATATGGAAGAGATCGGCTGGGATGAGACATTTATCAGCGATCTGTATAAACCCTATGCGCTCGATGATTCCCTGGAACAGGCGACTTTTCCCAAAAGAAGAGCAAAAGGGCAGTTCAATCTCATGCCGAGGCTGGGCATTTCCCATCCGATCACGGAGAGTTCAAAATTGTATTTCAATTACGGACACATGTACCAGAAAATGGATCCGGATTATTATTTTCAGATGAGACGCTACGGGGACTACAGCCTGTCATGGATCGGTGATCCGGAAACGGATTTTGAAAAAACCGTTTCCTACGAGCTCGGTTTTGACCAGGCGATCACAAATCAGTACCTTATTCATGTAGCGGCTTATTATAAAGATAAGAGCGATCAGTCAACCACCACCACATACCGGAGTACCGTCGGACATACGTATTCCATGAGCGATGACCGTTACTATCAGGATATCCGCGGTCTGGAAGTAACCTTTAAGAAACGCTACGGTGACTGGTTCCGCGGCTTTGTCAATTTTGACTACAGTGCCTACAGCGTTGGCACTTTCTCCTGGCCCTCCGTCTATGAGAACGAAGGCTCGGAAGCCTACAAAAACATGATCCAGAACACAGAAAGCAAAAAACAATCAAAAATAATTCCGCGCCCTTCAATGAAAACCAATCTTGTATTCAAGACACCGCGGGATCTCGGCGAGATCCTTGGCGGCTGGAGTTTATCGGTCCGCGGAAGCTGGTACGAAGCAGGATATTATGTCAACCGGACCCGCGGTTTTTATTCAAATATTATTGAGATCCGCGACGGATGGTCCTGTGATATGAAACTGATCAAACCTTTCCGTTATAAGAACCTGAACATATCCTTTGTCATGGAAATTGATAATGTTTTCAACCTCAAAAGATTAAGTCTTGCGGGACAGGCACTCGGTTCCGGATATTCCCTGATGGACGGTTATCAGTTTGATCATTACATTGAGTCCCTGCACTTCCCCGAAGCCGCTTACGCAGAAACGGACCAGGATCACATTTCGCCGGCTCATTATCCGGAAGATGTTAAGGATAAGGCAAATAAATACCTTGATTATCGTCCTGCCGGTGTGGAATACCAGCCCATGTCCTTTGCGTCGAATTCAAGCCAGATAACAGATCCTTTAGTTGTCTACTATCTGGAAGAATCGGATATGTGGACGCGCCTGGTTGACGGAGAGATAACACAGGTTCCCGATAATGAGATCAAGGAAATAGTTGAAAATAATGCTTATATTGATAATCCGGCAAATACACCGTACCTCTTTCTCTATCCGCGGCAATTCCATGTCGGATTACAATTTTCAATTGATTTATAATAAAAAAGCGAGCGTGATATGAAAAAAACAGGTTTTAAACAAGTTCTATTTATAACACTAATGCTGCTTGCAGTTGCCACCCTTCAGGGCGCCACCCGCTATAAATGGGTAGTTATCGGTTCGTTGCAGAACTTTTTCTATGACACCGGCTCGGAACGGGAACATGCAGTTTATGCCCAACAACAATGGGGCTTTTGCTGGGATGCTTTTTACCGGGACCAGGACATGCAGGCCGCAAAAGGGATTTGGATAGGTGCAGCGGATTTTTATGATCCGGTCATGGACCGGGAATATGCGCATAAAGTAGCACATAACGGTCCCCGGGCCGTAACCGATGTTGAGATCCGCGAGTATATTCCCCAGGAAATCAAGCTTGTCGCACGCAGGAATCATCCCGAAGTTTTTGTGGATGAGAATGAAGGCAGCGATATGATGAACGGAGCCGACGGAAAAAATGATGACATCGATGAGATCGATCCCGCTATACCAACGGACCGTATGGTTGTGAACCGCGTAAATACGTCTCTGGGACTCACTATGACCCGGAAAGTATATGTCGTTTCTCAACAGAACTACGATAATATCCATATCAGTGAGTATGAGTTTGAGAATACCGGCATTTACAATCAGGACGGTGATGTTCATCAGCAAACACTGGAAGGCGTTTATTTTCACTGGCAGTGGCGTGATGCCATTTCCCAGGAGGGATGCTGGAACGGTACCTATACGGCTGCACACCGGAACTGGATATCCACCAGTGTCCGCGATGTGCGCTGGGGCTTCAGCATGATGAACGATGTTATCGGTGAGGATCAGGACAACCCCACAACGTCATCTCTCTATCCGGATATGACCGGACTTGATGCCCAGGCGAACGACGGAAGCTGGATGCGCGGATACTGTTCATGGATGGGGAAATGGAGTGATTTCGGTTACGACAACATCGGTTCTCCCAATGTGAACAGTGTGGTCCATAATGATTTTCCGCCGATCGATGACGGCCGGCTTGGAGCTGCACAATATAAAGGAATGGTAACCATTCATGCCGATAAATCCACCACCGACCCCTCGGACGATCTTTCACAGCCGCGGTCAAATGCTTATATCAATTCCAATCATTCCTTTACGAATACTGCAGGCATGGATCAATACGATGCCGATGGCATGACGGCCAAGTATCAGCAATATATTGCCAACGGCGATATGGGGAGTCATGCGGAGAAAGTATGGAAAGCAAAGAACGGTGATGCCGGTGCATATTCCAAAGATAACGGTGCGGCCGGTTATTCACAGATGCTGGCATACGGTCCCTATACGATCGCGCCGGGTGAGAGGATAAAGATCGTCTGGGCGGAAGCCGCGGACGGACTCGGTCACGATTACGGCTATCATATCGGGCAGCAATGGTATAAAGCCCGCTATGATAATGAGACCGTTGAAGTTGTGGATCCGGATAATCCAAGTTCGACAATGACCATCAATAAAGAAAATGCCGATGAATGGAAAAATGCAATGGTTTACAGCGGCAGGGACTCTTTGATGAATACCTTCCGCAGAGCCATTGATCTATATAACGCAGGATTTTACAACGGGATACCGGAAGCTCCGCCTCCTCCGGATAAGATTGAGATATTCTCAACCGAAGATGGAGTAAAGATAATATGGGACGGGGAAAGCGCCATAAGCTCACCGAATTTTGAAGGTTTTAAAATATACCGCGCCTTCATGGAAAAAGATTCGAATTATCATGAAGTTGTCGATTGTAATATCAGTACGGACAACAATCTGGATGGTTACCGCATTGATGATACGAATGAGTTTGAATTTATTGATATAGAACCCATGCGCGGGCAGAATTACTATTATTATATCATTTCCTATGATGACGGAACACAAAATGAACTTAAGCCCGGTGTGCCGCTGGAAAGCAGTCCCTTTTACACAAGGACCAACCGGCCGGCAACCGTTAAAAGTCCGCCGGCTCCCAATGAACAGCTGGATATTGACGATTTTGATCTGACCGATCCCGTACAACGAAAAGAGCTTATGGATTTTCTGATCAAGATCGTGCCCAATCCCATTAATGTCAGGAACGAACCGATACAATTCAGAGGGAATGTCAATAAATTATTGTTTGCAGGCGTCCCCAGCGGATGCAGGATCAAGATCTATTCGGAACGCGGTGATTTCGTCGCCGATGTGGAAGAAAGCGAAGAGGGTTTTGCCTGGTATCTGACCACGGACTGGCAGCAGATCCTCGTAAGCGGGATCTATATTGCGCATTTTGAAATGATGGATGATTTTGAGAACCCGAAGACCGGCGTAGAATTGCGGCAGGGTGACTCGACCATTAAAAAGTTTATCATAATACGTTAAAAAGAAGAGGTAAAAATGAAAAAAAATGCAGTGTACCTAGTTCTTGTGTTGTTGATCCTGGGGGGTTGCGAATATTTTAGCAGCACAACCGATTATATGATTGACCCCTATGATGAATCTGCATGCTATACCGTTGATGACGGTCTGACAAGCGGTAAAACATTAAGGGCCAATACGGATCCCTACTTTCTGGATGACAATAATGTCAATGCACTGATCAAAGAAAGCGATGAGATCCAGGTAATCGAAACGAAAGTAGAAGTTGTAATAGCCGGCGGAGACCTTGATGTCTCGGACGGCGATGCAAGTGAAACGAAATATGCATTTGCCAATATTGAGAATTACTACGATTCAGTCAGCACCATCGAATTATACATGCATAAATCGAAAGCGACCGTTGACAGTTTATTAAGCGGGCAAAGCTATGACGATGTCATATTTTCCGATAATTTTGAAGCGGATATAAACGCAACATTCGATTCTGTCTATACTACCGGCGACATACAGGATTTTGTCATTGAAGATCAAATGAGTAAACTCGATTTCTTTATTGAGTCCACGCGCTGTCTTTACGGTGAAAACGGTTCGATCCCGGTTTTTGAAACCAACGAACGTTCTTACCGGGTGACCTGTGCGGCGGTGGAAGTGATGTCCCTCTATAGTTATCTTGATATTGAAGAATCGGATATCGTCACTTTTTATTTCAATGAGCATATGTCCATGCGCATATGGGATGAAGAGGGGAATCGCATTCCCATGACCGATAATTCGATCGACCTTGAGATGGCGGCGCAATTCAGCGGCAGAGGCGATCAGAGTACCGGACAAGTCCTGTCCAAATGCGTTTACGATCTGGAGGAAGGCCGTTACCTGGTCCGCTGGATCCGGGGAGAATCTACCAAATTTGATGGTGAATCCCCGAGCAATTATTTTAATTTCAGAGTCGGTATTTTCCCCGATAATTATGAAGCAGATCCTGAGATCATCGATATTGCCGAAAAGTTGAAATCTCCGACAGTGAATAAAGAATTGAGAAGCGCTTTTCAATGCGATACAAGTCTCTGGGCGGAAGATGAAGCACTAACGGTGACTGACCTGTTGCGTTCAGCCGAAAAAATGAACGCCTTGCTGGATGGCCTGGACAGTATTACCGTTGAAGACCTGGATAAGGGAATTCACTTTGCTTATGATCAGGATCTTCCGCAGGGTTTATTCTTTTTGGCACTGGAAGATATGGAAGATGTAGATACGTTACGGATCTATTCTGACGGCGGAAGTTTCACAATGTTTAAGCGAACAGCCGAATATGAATCCGGAGGTAAGAAATTTGATCCCTTCTCGCCGAATGTGACCGGGGTCACTTTCCGCGAGATGTATGTAAGTCCGGATATTGAGGATGTCCGTTATTTCTATAATTTCGATGAGAACTTTTATCTTGTCTCCGTTCAGTATGATGGCGAGGCAAGCGGAATAAATCTGGTCGTAAAAGGAAATTAATCTACATTGTTAATAAAAAGAATATTTGAGGAATTTGTTATGAAAAATAAAAAATCAGTACTCATTCTTGTCCTGATCATGAGTATCGGGGTATTGTGTGCTCAGGATTACAAGAAAATTGCACAAACGGGTTTTCAGTTTATGAGCGTTCGCTCGGATGCACGTGCAAACGGCATGGCGGGAGCTCTGAGCGCTGTTGAATGCGGATCCGCGGCAATTTACTATAATCCTGCATCACTGGGTTTCATGGAAGGTACGCTGGATGTTACCGCATCGTATAATCTATGGATTGCGGACATCAAGCATAATTCATTTTCCGGAGCTTATAATATCGGCGGCGGACGTTTTGGAGCCGTTGCCTTTTCTGTCGCTTCCGTTGATTACGGACAGATAGAGGGAACGGAATTCTGGGGAAATGACCAGGGCTACATCGAAACGGGCCTGATCTATCCCACTGCAATGCACGCCGGTATCGGTTATGCCAAATCATTAAGTACGAAATTTTCCGTCGGCGGTCAGGTCCGCTGGGCGGGACAGAATCTCGGAAGAAGCAACGTGCTGGTAGAGGATCTGCAGGAAGGTACCTCTGAAATTGTTACACGGCAGAATATTGCAAACACGCTTGCTTTTGATTTTGGTACGTTCTTTAAAACCGGCTGGAAAAGTTTTGTTTTCGGCATGAGTGTGCGGAATTTCTCCGGTGAAGTAATGTACGAAGAAGAAAGCTTCCAGCTTCCGTTGACTTTCACTATGGGAGTTTCAATGGACCTTTTCGACTTTGTGGAAGACCACAGCGGCCAGCACTCGCTTTTACTGAGTCTGGATGCAAGTCATCCGCGGTCATACCCGGAATACATCGATGTCGGTATCGAGTATACCTTCATGGATGCCTTTTTTGCAAGAGTCGGCTATATGGGTAATCGCGATGAACGCGGTCTTACTTTCGGTTCCGGTGTACAGGTGGCCGGCCTGATGATCGATTATTCCTATACACCATTTGGTATATTTAATAATTCGCAAAGTTTTACGTTAAGGTATGCCTTTTAAAAAATGAAACGCAGGTATTAATATGAATGTAAAAAAATATATTGTGATTTTGCTGATAGCGGGATTCGCAGTTTTTGCTTTTTCCTCAACGACCGGAAAGATAAGCGGCCGCGTTATAGACAGCGAAACGGAAGAACCGCTTCCGGGAGCTAACGTGCTTGTTGCAGGTACATCCTATGGAGCATCCGCTGATGCGGAAGGGTACTACACGATCTTAAATGTACCTCCCGGTGAATATTCCGTGGTCGCTACCTACGTCGGTTACGCCCAGGTGGAGCAAAAGAATGTGGAAGTGAAGATCGGGTTGAACACAAAGGTCAACTTCTATATGACCGTTGAAGCTTATGAGGGAGAGGAAGTCGTGGTAACGGCTGAAAGACCGGTAGTGCGAACTGACATATCGGGAAGCCAGGCCAATATCTCGAGCGACGAAATGATCGAAATGCCGGTCCAGAGCGTCAGTGAGGCTATTTCTCTCCAGGCAGGGGTTTCCGGACTGAATATTCGTGGCGGTCAGTCGGATGAGATGCTCTATCTGGTTGACGGAATGTCAACGAACGATCAGCGTTCCAATATCCCCTATACCACCATCCCGATGTCTGCTGTTCAGGAAGTGCAGCTGCAGGTTGGCGGTTTCAGCGCCGAATATGACAATGCCCGTTCCGGCGTTGTCAGTGTCGTTACAAAAAAAGGAGGCAAGGATAAGTATTCGGGAAGAGCCGATATTCAGTATACACCGGTGCAGGCAAAACAATTCGGTCCTCCGCTGAATGATCCAAACGGTTACTGGCACCGTTCATACCTTGATGAGGATATTTGCTGGAACGGAACCGATAATGCCGACTGGGATCATTATGAAAGATCGCAGTACCGTGGATTTGAAGGAGGTTACAATGCCTTGTCCCGGGAACTTATGAAAGATTCTAATCCGGACAACGACCTGACACCGGCACAACTGAGAGAGATCTATAAATATGAACACCGGCGGCGGGTTTCGCATAAAGATCCTGATTATACTTTTGATATGGGATTTGGCGGACCGGTTCCCGGTATGGAAAAACTGGGGAATGTGCGTTTCTTTGCATCCTATCGCGGCCACCAGAATGCTTATATTCTTCCCCTGTCAAGAGATACATACAATGACGACGCTTTCAGGATAAACGTCAGTGCTGATATCACCCCGAAGACCACATTAACCTTAATGGGTAACTGGGGCCTTACCGAAGCCGTAAGCGCCACCGGAAACAACAGCCCCTCAACGGGAAGTTATTATACCTCTACCTGGAGCGTAGCAAATCTATCAAGCATATCGTATGCCGTTTTTCAGGATGGTTATAATAATCCGATCGAAGTCGAGCGCTACGGTTACGGCTTTGAGCTGAATCATCAGTTTGATGAAACTTCACTGGCAAAAATCGTTTTTAACCGTACACGCACGGATTATGACATTTATCCTCTCGATTCACTGGACCTGACAGATACATTAAGATTGTTCGACGATATTTTTGGTGCATATGAACATTCGATCGTTAATGGTTATCCCAACGGATATCATCCGACGTACAGCCCCGGACTGGTTGACGGCCTCCGGACAGACTGGGCAGGTTTTGCCCGGGACGAGAGTTATAATGTCGTAACAACACTTAAGGGTGATTACCGGAATCAGCTCACCCGTAATAATGAAATTAAAACGGGTTTTAACTTTGTGCATACACGGAATGTGGTTGACTCCTGGCTTGTCGCTCCTATGACGACCTGGGAGGAATACTATAATTGGGATCAGTCCCCGATACGTCTCGGAGCCTATGTCCTGGATAAACTGGAGTTCGAAGGACTGGTGGTGAATGCCGGTTTGCGTTTTGATATGTATGATCTTAACGGCAAATGGTATGAACTGTCTCAATATGATACACTGTTGAATGCGGTCTACGGGTTTGAAATGGATTCCCTTGCAGATTACCGCTCGACAAAGCCCGTGTACAGCGTCAACCCCCGTATCGGTATTTCACATCCCATTTCCGTAAATTCAAAATTGTATTTTAACTACGGACATTTCTCTACAATGCCGACCGCAACGTATTTATATATAGTTGACCGGTACGGCGACGGCGGAAATGTTCAGCGGCTCGGTAATCCGGAACTCCCTTTTTCCAAGACCATTATGTATGAGCTTGGTTATGAACATAGTTTCTTTGACAGATATCTGGCCAAAATAGCCGCATTCTACAATGATACGAAAAATCAGGAAACCTGGACCCTTTATGAAGGACTCGGAAGCGGGAAGGGGAAAACGCAGTACCGCCTCGCTGAATCCAGAGCATACCGTGATGTCAGCGGATTTGAACTAACGCTGAAAAAGATGGGTACATGGGTAAGCGGATTTGTAAATTACACCTATCAGCTTTACAGTTCGGGAGCATTTGGTCTGCCGGCCGTTAAGCAGGAATATGAAACCAATCCCGCTCTTCTGGAAAATGATCTTAAAGATAATCCGGTAGAATACTATCCCCATCCGGCCCCGTATGCCCGTGCAAATATCACAGTGAGAACACCTGGCGGATTTTCCGTCGGTGGCATGAGTCCGGTAATCACGGAAAACTGGTCCGCAAGTGTACTGGCGTCGTGGCATGACGGCGGATACTCAAGCAGAACCGCTTACTCCCGCGTAACGCTTCCGGCGGACAATACGATAAACTTTCCCTTTGAGTGGAAAGACAGCTGGTCATGTGACCTCCGGGCGTCAAAAACGATTTCACTTCAGGGCTTTAACGTAAAGCTGTATCTTGATGTCGACAATGTTTTCAATATTAAGAACCTTTCAACGACCGGTACGACAGGCGCTATAGACTGGCAGGATAATTACATTAATTCGTTGCACCTGTTCTGGGAAGAAGGTGTTTTCCAGGGTGATGACAAGATCGGCGATTACAATACCTATGGGGAATATATTCCGATCGAATCCTATGACGATATCTATTCTCAGGTCAGCGAACCGCTTGAAAGAGTCTTATACCACAACCAGGAAGATGGAACTGAGAAAGGAGAGTCCTTCTATCGCTGGGATGGATCCGGGTTCGTTCTTCAGGACAGAGAAACGGTTGAGGAAGTATATGATGAAAAAGCATATATTGATATGCCCAATCTGCGGTCAATGACCTTTCTGAATCCGAGAACATTCCGTTTGGGAATCTCAGTAACCTTTTAAGATCCGGGAAAAATATGAAGAAAATATATACATTAATAATATTCACACTGATAGCGGGAATGGTTTCTGCCGCCATCCCGCTAAGCAACCGCACATGGATAAGGGTGGGATCATTACAATCCCCCTTTGATGCGTGGGGTGCAGAGCGTGGCTGGGACGCCAACAGGAGCATTTATGAAGGCTTGCTCTGGCCGGCCTGGTATGACAGATCCGATAATTTTGTCATCGACCGCCAGTTCATGGCCTGCCGGGATTTTACCGCTCCGGGCGGCGACGTGCTGGATTATAAGGCGGCGAAATTCTCAACGGGCGCCAGTGCCAGTCAGATCATCCCGCAGGTACTGGAACAGGAAGGAAAATACCCGTATTGTGATATTACCGTTGACAGGACCGCGCAGTACTATGATGATTATCTGAACGGCAATATAAATGAGAACCTGGAAGCGGACCGTGTTGTGACCAATACACTCCGTACCGGCCTGGGCGTTACCATGACCCGCAAGGTTCTCGCATTCAGCCAGCCCTATAATGATAATTACTTTATCTATGAATATACTTTTGAGAATACCGGCAATGTCGACGATGACGACGAGATCGAACTGACCAATACGATCAATGATTTTTATTTCGGGATGATGTCACGTTATTGCACTTCCCGCGAAGCGTATTATGTGACCAATCTGCGTCAGGCTTCCTGGGGCGCTCATCAGTGGGTGTATCATACGCCGATGAAAGATGACCCGGAGCTGCCGTATTATTACAGCTGGCTGGGACAGGCAAAGACCCCAGACCATACTATGGAATATGACAATATCGGCGTCCCGGTCCTGCCGGCGGAAGCCCCCGTTGATGAGGCGCGCATCCGCTGTCCGCAATTTGCCGGTGTGGCTGTCCTCCATAGTGATAGGTCCTATAATGATATTTCGGATGACAAAAGTAAAGTGCGAATCGGTTGGTATGTCGGCGACAATACTCCCCCCGAAGGTTCCGATGCCCAGGCCTGGGTATTGTTAAATGATAATTTTGAGAACCGCGCTACGTTCGATATTCCCCAGGATGTTTGGGCGGGACATGAACTCGCTGACCGTCTGGCTCCAATGGAGGCGCTGCAATACGCCAGCGGCGGTACGAACGGCTATGTCGGATTCGGACCCTATGACATTCCCCACGGGGAATCGGTGAAGATAGTTTTTACCGAAGGCGTTTCCGGACTAGACCGGAAGAAAGCGGTTGAAGTGGGAAAAAAATGGTATAAGGCCTATCAGGGCAACACCGTTGATATGGAGCTGCCGCCGCCGCCTGAATACCGTGACCCCGAACCTGTCGCCGCGGATGCCCCGGAAATGGATATCTATAAAGACAGCTGGGTCTATACGGGAAAAGATTCTATTATAAAGACCTTTCACAACGCCAAAAAGAATTATGACAGCGGCTACGATATTACTTTTCCGCCGCCGCCGCCCGTCTCTTTTGATATTATTCCCCAACCGGATAAGGTCGTACTGGAATGGGCAGACAATTCCATGCAGGATGAGGATTTCGAAGGATACCGCCTTTACCGCGCCATGCTGGAACCGGACTCCTTCTACCATAAGATCTTTGAATGCAGTG
>JAWOEU010000004.1:0-31309 GCA_046482575.1 Fidelibacterota bacterium | reverse complement strand
AGCACCCGCAACGCCGCTGTAAGTCAGAGCGACCCAGTGATCTTCGGGAAGATCGCCGGAGAGCAGTATGGCATTGGGAGCGATACTGTCAATGGCAGTGGGATCGCTGGTTGTTCCACCGTCACTGTAGTCCAGAAATTCATAATTGCTGAGATCCCGGAGTATCGGCATGCTGAATTCGGCGTAGTATTTCGGCATACCGTCAACGAGAACAACATCAGCAAATTTTACTTCAGGCGGTGCCTTGAAGTCGAAGGTTACCGTTACCGTATCACTGCGGGTGACCTGATCCTTTAGGTCAGTAGCAGCGACATGGAGTTCATAGGTGCCGTTCCAATCCCAGGGTTTGTCTTCCGGTATGGGAATGTAAAGGACCGTATCTTCCGTGATCAGCGATTGATCGGGTCCGTCCGGACTGACCATCACCTCGTAGGTAACGGTGTCATCGGCTATATCAGCGGCTTCCGTCCAGTTGACGAGAAGCGTCTTCACGGTCTCCGTACCGATGGTCTGATCGACAAAGGCCGGATCGTCCAGTGAGGTGATCGTATCGCCGTCCACCGGATTCAGGACCGTAAAAGGTCCCGGAGGCGGATTGGCAATGAAATCGTCCATATACCGCGGCATGATCTGCGGACTGTAGAATTCGCTGACAACGCCGACAAGGTTTAGCGGCCAGTAGTCGGGCGGGCTTGCCCCGTCCATATTCCCGTCGCTGTCAATTCGCATATTGAATTCGTTACTTGATTCGTCTACCAGCGGGATGGTTGCACTTGAACCTTCTGCAGGCCAGTTGAAATCACCGGCGACCGTATCAACGTCCTCTATCATGACCAGCATGCCCTGATAGTCGCGGCTGTCCAGGTCGGAAACGGTGATCAATGTTGGTTCAACAACATTATCTTTACTCAAAATCTGGAATTCGATCGGGTAACGTATCTGTATAAGGCCATTATATTCGTCGGCCTCTCCGATGGCAAGTATTTCATCACCTTCTTCAACATCTCCGATCATATAAGAGTCGTACAGGGAAATACCGGCCGTTTCGTCCTGCATAAAGAGCGGTGCACCGATCGTGGTAGCGGTGAGAACACCGATACAGGCAACATCGTCACCATCGGGGACCAATCTGGCATCCGCAACGGTTGAAGAAGGAATGAGTTCAAGATATTGATCATCCCAAACCACATTATCGACCCATACGGTATCTGGAGCACCTACATTGTTGCCATAAATCCGGATATAACCTTCTTCTCCGTCAGCAACGCCCACTAGTGTGAATGTCGTCCAGGTATCTTCGCTAACGATCTCTTCAATGACGGCATCATTACCCAAACCCTCAACGGAAAGGATAAGAGGATCCACCGGACCGTCCCAACCGCTGGTCTTGATATCAATTGATAAATGATATAGCGAACCATCTGTGGCTTGTACAGGTCGTTTGGCGATCATACCGTAACCAGCATCAGACAGCATCAATGTGCTGTCAACGTTCGATTCAACTGTATAGACATTTGTTTCATCATAATGGCTCCAGTTTGCAACATCCGTTGCATCGTCAAATGTCAGATCAAGATCATTGCTTGCGGGATAAGCCGTACCTTCATCTGCACCGGCATAGGCGTAAAATGTGCCGCGCGCATCGCCATCGATATCTTCCATTACACCGACTGAAGTCATAACCAGGTCAAGATCCGTATCTGATGGAGCGGCAAGATGCAGATCATCTGCAGCTGTAAATGTTACAGCCAAAGAATCTGAATTGGTATCATATCCGGCTCCCTGCCAGTCGGCAAGATCGGCATAATCCGTACCACCCAACGACGCAAGTTTCTCAGCGGAAACAAGGATGTTGTTATTTGAGGTAAGGACTGTTGAAGCATCAACAAGATTGATAGCTGCAGATGCAGTGTTACCGGCATTTTCATTGATGATAATGTTGTTTTTCAGATCCATTGTAACCGGACCTGTACTTGAGTTACCGATACCGTAGCATTCATCGGCACCGTTGACTTCAAATGTATTATGGTATACATTCCAGTTTCTGGCATCACTGCTTGACATATGGAGAAGTCCATATACCGGAACTGTCTCAGCGGCATCTGCAACTGAAACCATATTGTTGTAAACGTTGAATTCGGCACCTGCAGGATGACTGGCCGTTACGATACCACCAATTTTAGTTACATCAGTACCTGTGGCAACTTCTGCAGATTTGACAACGTTACCATAGATCTCAGCTTCGCTTACCCATGAACAATAAATACCGTAGTTATATGAGTATGTTGTTGCTGTCGGATAAAGCGTTACGTTGTTATTGGCAAAAACACAAGGACCGGCAATATAGGTAGAAATACCTCTTGCTCCGGCGTGAATATCATTATTTGTGACAGTACCTTCGGCAGAACCATTGGTCCAGTCGCCCCAGACGGCAACACCGTCGCGCCATGCCGGGAAATCGGGACTTCCGATCTGACAGTTCTCTACGGTAAAGCTGCCGCCGCCAACATCGTTGGATACGACGCCGTATTTGAAACTGCCGGCACCATTGTCAAGATTTTTGATAATGAGATTCTTAATGACAATATTGTCGGCATCGGAAGTATTTGTTCCGAAGGGGACATCTGTAGATGTCTCTGTAGTTACGATAAGGTTCCGGCTGTCGCTGCCGTCATTGCTGCCGTCAAAGGTCACATAGCCCTTGTCGAAGCCGATCATTTGCGGACCGTTGCCCTGTGAAGCGCCGGGTTCCACGATCAGGACGACGTCGCGGCCGGCTGCGGGTTTGACGGTGACATTATTGTCTGCATCCAGATCAGCAGTAAACGTAAAGGAATCTTCACGTAATGTGTCCGCATCCAGAACAAAATTGATCTCACCCGTTACACCGTTGGTATTAATAGAATCCACCGCAGCTTTCAGTGATTCATATCCCTGGGAATGTGATCCCTGGGGAATGAAGTAGTCGTTCGGATCCTCTGGCTCGGATGCGTTCTCTACCACGGAGAAATCATCCCAGTAAACTACGGCTCCGGAGTATGTCCGGACCTCAAAAGCAAGTTCATCTGCTGTTGCAGGAGCATCGAGAGTGACCGTGTATTCCGTCCATACATTGCCATTGTTGTCAAAGTACGAATTATTGGGTCCTCTTAGCTCATCAGCATTATCACTGAGAGTGGAACCGGAGCTTTTCCAGTAGGACCAGATCCTTGCATCGGTGCCGTCACCGGTGCCGGCCTCAACTTTATACCATAAAGAGATGGTATAAGAATTGCCGGCGGTCACAGCGACACTTTGTGCAAGGTCCGAAGTTCCTCCGGTATGTTTCGCGGAATAGGTTCCGCCCTGAACTTCTGTCGTTTCCTGGGCTACACTTTCAACTTTATCCCAGTCTGAGGGAGTACTGGTATCATCCCAGGACTCAAAACCTCCGTTAACGAGAAGTTCTGTTTGTCCCAACGCCATACTTGCCAGTCCGAAAACCAACAGTAAAGCGCCGGCACTTAAACGTTTAACTAACGTGCCCATACTTTCCCTTTCATGTTTTGGGTTCGTTACTTTTCCTAATTACTGTTTCGAAATTATTAGTCGCTTTTGTCATAGATTATAGGATAATTTAAGAAGTTAGATCCGTGAAGCAAACAAAAATTGTTAAATTTTACGTTGTAAATAATAATGTTTACAAAATTTATTTATAAAGGAAGCGTTTTAATATCCCCGCTCAGCATAAAGTATTTACGTGTTCTACCACTTCCTGCAGATCATTTTTCAGCAGTTCGTACATATTATTATTGCGCAGAATGGCGGCGGGATGGTAGGTGACCCGCAGATCGGTATCGTGATAACGATAAGTGCGGCCGCGCATACTTTTCAGGGAATTGGATTCACGCAGAAGGGTGTTGGCCGCAATGCGGCCGAGTGCTACAATAATCTTTGGGCGGATCAGTTCGATCTGCCGGTGCAGGTAGGTCTCGCAGGTCGCGATCTCTTCGGGAAGCGGGTCGCGGTTCTGCGGCGGACGGCATTTCAGAACATTGGCGATAAAGACATCATCACGGGAGATCCCGGTCTCGGCAAGCACGTTGTCCAGAAGTTTTCCGGCTCTTCCCACAAAGGGGATGCCGCTGAGATCTTCCTGCTGACCCGGCGCTTCACCAACGAATAAAATATCCGCTTCGGGATCACCGGCGCCGAAGACCAGATGATGACGGGTCTTTGACAGAGCACATTTTTGGCAGTCCCTGATCTTCTCGTAAAAGGCCTTCAGAGGGAAACGCGGGTCTCCGGTGTAAACCTCTTTTCCATAGACATCTTTCATATATTCGATAAAGGGAATTTTTTCCTGCATAGATCAATTTTCCGTTTTCAGGATCAATTGCCAGATCTGCTCAGCGGTTTCTTTTTTGGACAGGAGGGGAAGGGATGTGCTTTCTTCGCGCCGGTTAATAACGGTAACGCGGTTATTGTTGCCGCCGAAAGCACTTTCGGTCTTTTGCGGGTTGTTCATCACGATCCAGTCGAGATTTTTCTCTCTCAGTTTTACAAGTGAATGTTCGATCTCATTCTCCATTTCAACACTGAATCCGATAAGTGTCTGCTTTTTTTTCTCTTTTCCCATGATACGCAGAATATCTTCCGTTCTTCCCAGGTTAAGCTTTTCCGGGATCCCGCTTTTCCTGATCTTGCCTTTCTGTACGTTGCGGGGACGGATATCTTCCACTGCAGCTGCCATGACAACAATATCCTGATCCGGATAAATATCCAAAACGGCATTTTTCATTTCTGCGGCGCTTTGAACGTGGACGGTTTCAGATCCGAGCGGATCGGGAAGGGCCGAAGGTCCGCTGATATAGTGTACATTGGCACCCTGTTTTGCCGCATTTTCCGCCAGGGCGACTCCCATTTTACCGCTGGAGGGATTGGAGATAAAACGAATATCATCGATCGCCTCGCGTGTCGGTCCGCCGGTGACGAGTACGTTCTTTCCCTTCAGGGGCGTGGTGTCCTGATCAAAAAGTGCTTTTTCGAGATAAAAGAGAAGGGTTCTTTCATCAGGAAGACGGCCGGCTCCCCAGCCTTCGGTGCTGGTCGCCAGTGCTCCGGTTTCCGGTTCGATCAGATGATAACGCATGTCCCGAAGCTTCTGCAAATTGCTCCGGACATTGGGATTATTGTACATGTTCGTATTCATTGCCGGAGCAAAAACGGTCTTTCCCGGTTCCGATACCATCAGCATGGTGCTGAGTGCATCATCGGCAATTCCTCCGCAGACCTTTCCGAGAATGTTGGCGGTAGCGGGAATAACGGCAAAAAGATCGGATCCCAGTACAAGATCGATATGTCTTGTACCCACAATCTCTTTTTCGGCATGAAACATGTCCGTTATAACCTCTTTACCGGAAAAGGTCTCAAATATAAGCGGGGACATGAATTTTTGTGCCGAACGGGTCATGACGACCCGGACATTGCATTGATGATCCCGGGTTAAACGACGCAGCAACGGAACGCTTTTATAAATGGCGATCCCGCCGCTGAGTCCCAGAATAATAGATTTGCCGCGGAGAACGGACATGGTCAGACCATTGTATCAGGTTCTTCTTTACTCTCGTCCTCATCCTCATATTCGTATTCGATATTGCCTTTATCGTATTCATCCATAGCAATACTTGCCGGTTTTTCCATAGCATCGAAATCGACATCGGCGAAAATGTCTTCATCGCTTTCGGCATCGATAATATTCTGGATGGGGTAGTCTTCGTTCCGTTTTTGATTGATCTGCCGTGCATATTTTGCCATTGACGTGATCGCTTCAAATATATCGTCGGGACGTTTACCTTTAAAACGAAAATCCTTTTTCATTGTATCTCCTCGGTTTTTTTTACAACTATTCTTTCGATCTTCCTGACCGCAAGATCTAATTTATCATTTATTATCACATGGTCAAACTTTTCTTTTTCCCTGCGCTCTTCCGGAATGCGGGATAAACGTTTTTTTATTGCGGCATCTGTTTCCGTTCCCCGCTCCCGGAGACGGTTTTCCAGTGTTTTCATGTCCGGAACATCAATGAAGAAACTCAGACAATGTTCCGGGTATTCGCGCATGATCCGTAATGCGCCCTTCACATCAATGTCCAGGAGAAAAACCTGTCCTTTCCGCAGTGCCTTTTCCAGCGGTTCGCGGGGGGTCCCGTAGAGATCTCCGTGGACTTCTTCATATTCGACAAAAGCGTTTTCTTTTATCATATCCTCAAATTCGTCCCGCGATATAAAATAGTAATGTCTCCCATGTGTTTCATGTGCTCTTTTTTCCCGGGTCGTACAGGAAACGGAAAATTGCCATGAGGGATATTTTTGCCGCAGGATACGGACTATCGTGGATTTTCCTCCGCCGCTGAAAGAAACGAAGATCAGTAATAAGCCTTTTTTCATTGTATGTTCTGTACCTGCTCCCTGATAGTTTCTATTTCGTTCTTGATCTCCACCACATGCTGTGAGATCTCAGAATTGGAGGCTTTGTTGCCCATGGTGGTTATCTCACGGTTCATCTCCTGCAGAAGAAAGTTCAGGCGCTTGCCTACGGTCTCCTCTATATCAAGATAAGCATAAAACTGAATGATATGGGATTTGAAACGGTCCACCTCTTCACTGACATCCAGTTTATCCGCCGTCTGAACAATTTCCTGGTTCAGGAACAGTTCGTTGGGCTGATCTTCGAGCAAGTTGCTTATCCTTTCTTTCATCTGTGAAATATGTGCGGAAATATTTGTCTTTTGTATCTGTATTATACTCGTCAAGTGGTTCTCGATCGACTGCAGGCGTTCAATGAAGATCTGTTTGATATAGCTGCCTTCGTTTTTCTCCATTTCCAGGAGATCGGCAATGGCCTTGTCAAGTATACCGGTTATCTCATTGCTCAGCATTTCGGGATCAATACGGCTTTCCTCCAGCGCCAGCAATTCCGGCTGGATCAGCAGATCCTGCATCGTGACCCGCGGTTCAATACCGGTTTCCCGGGCGATCTTCCGGACGGTTTCAATAAAGTTCTTAAGAAGAGGCATATTCACCGTATAATCGGCAAGGGTGTTGTTTCCCGCAGTTATATTGATAAAGCAATGAATATTGCCGCGTTGAATATGTTCACGAATATACTTTTTACACGTATCTTCGAGAAAATTGAGAAATTTAGGGGTTGCAATAAAGATCTCAAGATATCGGCTGTTTACGGAACGTAATTCCACGCTTATATCATTGCCTTCAATAGTCCCCGCCGCTTTTCCGAAACCTGTCATACTGATCAGCATATATGTTCCTTATTATCAAGCATAAAATACGATAATTCAGTGCAAATACAAGCTAAAAGTACAAGAGAGAACACCGTAATACAGCATTAACAGGTGGGGGAGCGGAATAAGGTTTCACAGAACGCAGAGAAAAGCGGGAACGGATCCCGCTCCGCCGTTCAAAATGCCGTTTCATTGTTCAACATTCAACCTGAATTTTAATCCTTCAGCGCTGCATTATTGTTTTTTTCCGCGGTTTTATACATCCAGAACGCTACGCTGATGAAAAGAATAATGCCCAGCCATCCGAAACCGCCGATTTGCGGCCACCAGTCCTTGTTTGCCGTAATAAAGATCGGTATAGCGACCAGAATTCCCATTAATGCCTCGCCGGTGATAAGTCCCGACGCGAAAAGGAGTCCGTTCTTACTTTCGTTTTTCCTGCGTTCTTTCGTGAAATAGGATATAAGACCGCCGATAAAAACGGGCAGGGATAAGGTGATCGGCAGGTAAAGTCCGACAGCAACGGCCAGAACGGGCATACGGAATGCGGAGCCGCGTTTCTCCAGAATGATATCGGCAATGATGATCGCCAGACCGAGCGCCGCACCGATCGTTACCATATTCCAGGGGAGGTTGCCGTCGAAAACACCCTTGGCGACCGACATCATCAGTGTAGCCTGGGGAGCGGACAAGGTTTCGGAACCGATCACGTAAGCACTGTGCAGGATGTCCAGAGTGATACCGAGTGTCAGGGCGGCGGAAACCGTACCGATGATCTGCATGATCTGCTGTTTCCAGGGTGTTGCGCCGAGAAGATAACCCGCCTTCAGATCCTGTAGATTGTCTCCGGCGATCGACGCTGCACAGCACACGACCGCCCCGATGATGATAGCACCGGCAGCGCCTTCGGGACTTCCTTTCCCAAGCAGTAATAATAAGAGCAGGGAAGAGAATAAGATCGTGGCAATAGTGACCCCGGAGATCGGGTTGTTTGATGAACCGACCAATCCTCCCATGTAACCTGCCACTGCGGAGAAAAGAAAACCGAAGACCAGCATAACGGCGGTCATGATCAGCGTGACCTCAAGACTTTCGAGTACATTCAGATAGAGCAGGAATAAGGGAATAGAAGATGCCGCAACAATACCGATCACCCATTTAATGGAGATATCCTGTTCCGTGCTGGCCATTTCAACACCGCGGTCCGTATCTCTGTGTGCTGCCAGACTTGCTTTTACCCCATTGATCAGGGGGCGGATCAGTTTTACGATGGACCACAGGCCGCCTACCACCATGGCGCCGACACCAAGAAAGCGTATCTGAGAACTCCAGATCGCCGTTGCGGCTTCCATACTGATAACCGTATTGTGACCGGTAACGGATGTATAGATCGGCAGAACGACCATCCAGGAAAGAAGACCGCCCGCTATCATTAGTACCGAGATATTCAGGCCGATGATATAACCAACGCCCAGAAGGGCGGGAGAGAGGTCACCGCCAAAGCCGAACAAGGTTGTTGAACCGCGTGCATTGCGAAAACCGAAAGCCGTCTCCGTTGCCTGATTCCACATGTTAAACCCCTGCTGAAAAAGTTTCAGCAACGCGCCTACCAGTCCGGCTTTCATTATCATGCCTGCGTGCTTACTTCCTTCTTTGCTGTCTTTGGACTCATGCCCGGCACGAAGGACCTCGGCCGTTGCAATACCCTCCGGATAGGTTAGTTTTGCCTCTATGATCAATGCACGGCGAAGCGGTATTGTGAACATTACACCGATAATACCGCCGACGGCGGCCATTTCGGCAATGGCCATATAATCAAATTCCGTCCAGTAACCGATCAACACCAGCGCCGGGATCGTAAAGATCACTCCGGCAGCCAGAGATTCACCGGCGGATGCAGCGGTCTGGACCAGGTTGTTTTCCAGAATACTTGAGCGCTTGAAAGCACGAAGAATGCCCATGGAGATGACGGCGGCGGGAATAGATGCGCTAACGGTCATACCGGCAAAAAGTCCCAAATAAGCATTTGCACCGGCCAGAATAATGGCCAGAAGAATTCCCAGAATGATCGATTTTACACTGAATTCCACTATCGGCTTTTTCTTTTCCATAAAATCCCTTCTTTAAATCCTTAACAATAAACCTTATTAGCCCGAATATACATAAAGATTAAATTCCGGCACAGGATTTTTTGATATGTTTATCCCGGCGATAAAAATAAATTTTTTTTCAACATTTCCTGGGTTAATATATCTGAGACAATATCCTGATCGCCGCCGCATGATATGCCACTCCCCGCCCTGACCGGAAATTCGGCAGTATTTTTCCGCATGCGTCACTCAACTGCCGGAAGATTCTCCTTTTATCCATTGTCTGTAGACAATTATAAAAACTCCTATACACTGTTTCCTTTTTCATAAAAATCTTTTACATTATAAGAATATCGAAAGGATGGACTATGAGCGAGCAAAAAGGACAGGATAAACATTCCACACTTGAAAATATCATTGCACAACGCAAGGAAAAGGTTCGGAAGATCCGGGAAATGGGTTTTGATCCTTATCCTTATAAATATGATGTCAGTCATAAAAGTCAGTATATTATCGATCATTTTGACGAACTTGAAAATAAAACGGTCTCTGTGGCAGGCCGTTTAATGACCATCCGGCGTATGGGAAAAGCAAGTTTTGCAAACCTGCAGGATACCGATGGCCGCATACAGCTCTATATTTCCAAAAATGACATCGGTGAGGACAGTTATGCGCTTTTTAAGCTTCTGGATATCGGCGATATCATTGGTATTCACGGGTCCGTAATGAAAACCCGCACCGGAGAAATAACGATAAAAGCGGATGAGCTTGTTCTGCTGACCAAAAATATCCGTCCGCTTCCCATTGTAAAGGAAAAAGACGGTGTCGTTTACGATGCATTTGCCGATAAAGAGCTGCGTTACCGCAAACGTTATCTTGATCTTATCGTAAACCCGGAAGTGAAAGATGTCTTTATCAAACGGGCACAGATCACGCGGGCAACCCGTGAATTTTTTGATAGTCACGGGTATCTTGAAGTGGAAACACCGGTCCTTCAGCCGCTCTACGGCGGTGCGAATGCACGGCCTTTTATTACCCATCACAACAGTCTGGACATGGACCTTTATCTGCGAATTGCCGATGAACTGTATTTAAAGAGACTGATCGTCGGCGGATTCGACAAGGTGTATGAATTTTCCCGGGATTTCCGTAATGAAGGTATGGACCGCAGTCATAACCCGGAATTCACCGCTATTGAGTTCTATGAGTCCTATGTGGATTATTTTCATATGATGGATTTTGTGGAAAAATATTTTCGTACCATTGCGGCGGCGACCGGCAGTATGACTCTGGAATACCGGGGAGAAACAATTGATTTTTCCCTGCCTTTCACGCGCATATCCATGGCAGATCTTTTTCGTGAGCACCTGGGAATTGATATTTCTTCTTATGATACGGACGATTTTACAGACTGGTGCCGGGAACACGGTTTTGAATATGATCCGAAATGGAACTACGGACAATTTCTGGACAAACTTTTTGATGAATATATCGAGCCGAAACTTATACAGCCGACATTTGTCATTGATTTTCCCAAGGCAATATCGCCGCTGGCTAAGGTCAAACGTAATGGTGATGACCGTTTTGTCGAACGGTTTGAGCTTTTTATCTGCGGTTCCGAATATGTGAATGCCTTTTCGGAATTGAATGATCCTCTTGATCAGCGGGAAAGACTTGAGAATCAGGATCGCCTCCGGGTTTCGGGTGATGACGAAGCACAGACCTTTGACGAGGACTTTATCCGGGCCATTGAGACGGGTATGCCGCCCGCAGGCGGTGTAGGCATTGGTTTTGACCGTGTCATTATGCTTTTTACCGGCGAGACCAGCATTAAAGATGTGCTGCTCTTTCCGGCAATGCGTCCGGAAAATCTGTCACAATGAGATTCATATTTTATCTTTCAGAACGCACCTTATTCCACAAACGTTCGGATCAGTTCGTCCCTTTTATCCGTATCCTTGCCGTTATCGGACTCGTAATCGGTACGGTAGCAATGTCCGTTACCCTCGGTATCCTTAATGGATTTGAAAACAATCTCGTTGAGAAGGTGACCGGTTTCGAAGCGCATATCCGTCTGGAAAGTTTCCGCGGAAATATTGAACATGATTCCGCTTATGTGTCGCAGCTTCTGGAATATCCGGAAATAATGATTGTTTCACCGTATGTAAGTTTTGAGACGATGATCCGCAGAGCGGATGATACCGAGGGAGTGATCCTGGAATGCCTCAGGGAAGCGCATTTTAAACAGATGCTCTATAGTTCCAAGAAAGATGTTGCCGGCACGGTCGATTTTCGTGAAGATAAAAAGATCAAAGGCATTTATTTGGGCTTCGGGGCAGCCGACTATCTTAATGCAGGCATCGGGGATACGGTTTCCGCTCTTTTTATTGAAGGTATACCCTCTCCTTTTAATCCGATTCGCAAATATCCGCTTATCGTTACGGGAATTTTTACCACCGGGATGAAAGAATTTGATGCCAGCTATGCCTATGCACCACTGAGCTTTGCCGCCGAAGTGCTGGAGAATGAAAAAGAGATCAGCGGTTATCAGCTGCTGCTGACCGATCCGCTTCTTGCAGAAGATATTGCAGAGCGTATTGATAAAGATAGTCCCTATCATTATCTTCCCATCACGTGGAAAGAGCGCAACCTTCTTCTTTTTAAATGGCTGCAGACCCAGAAAGCGCCTATCATTCTGACTTTCGGTATCATTGCTTTGGTTGCAATGGTAAATATTATATCAACGCTGATCATGATCGTTCTGGTAAAAGAACAGGACACAGCAATTCTCAAATCTATCGGAATGAAACCGGAAGCGATCCGTAAAAAATTCATGTTTGACGGCCTTACAATAAGTTTACTGGGACTTGGAGCCGGTATACTTATTGCAAAGTTCCTGGAATGGGGACAGATGAAATACGCCTGGATCAGACTCTCTGCGGATGTATATTTCATCGACCGCCTTCCGATCGATATTTCATGGCAGGTGATCGTGATCATTGTTCTTGTGGGATTATTCTTGTCCCTGATTGCGACATTTTTTCCTGCAAGAAATGCCTCGCGCATCAAGCCGGTAGAGGTGCTGCGGTATGAATAAAAAACCCTATATCAATTATATCGCAAAGCGTTATTTCAGCTCACGCAAAAAAGTGCGGATGATCTCAGCTACGTCCGTGATCACGATCCTGGGCACTTTTCTGGGTACTTTTGCCATTATTGCCGCACTGAGCGTTATGAACGGATTCAGAGAGATGATTTTTCAGCGGACACAGGATATGGCGCCGGCGCTGACTTTCTATGTAAAGAACGCCGGTGAAAGTGAGCGCCGTATGGTCCGCGACGAGATTGCGGAGGATGATGATATTAAAACCTATTCGCCGGTCATAGAACGGAAAATGCTTATAAATTCAGGGAAATACCAGCAATTGGCATTTGTAAAAGGGGTCTCGCCGGACAAATACCGGAAGATCATGAATGTTGATCCTTATCTTCAGAAGAAGGAATTTTTGACGGATGATCTGCAAAAGACACCCTATCCGGAGATCATTCTCGGCCAGTCGCTTGCCAATAAACTTGGCGTAACGCACGGGGACACGGTAACGCTGGTCAGCCTGCTTGATATCCGGCGCTATAACGCCCCCAGCATGCAGTGTATCGTGAAAGATATTTTCAATGTCACGGTTTTCGATTATGATTACCGCGCCTACATACACCTTCTGGATATTCAGTATCTTCTCGATGAACCGGATTATCATCAGATCGAGGTTGAATTAAAAGAAAGCGCGGATCCCGAAAATGAAAATAAATTCTGGAAAGCCAGAGTGCCGGAAAGCGTGCGCGTCTCCACCTGGTGGGAAGAACATCTCGAACTCTTTTCGGCAATGGAGGTGGAAAAATACGCCACCTTTTTTGCCCTTAATCTGATCATCATACTTGCCGGATTCAATCTGATAAGTTCCATGATGATGCTGCTCCTGGAGAAAAAATGGGAGATCGGCATACTTCAGAGTATGGGGTGCGGACCCAAAGATGCCTCCCGTATTTACTTTCGCCTTGGCTGGTATACCGGTGGCCTGGGCATGGCGGCGGGAGCGGTATTTGCCGTCGTATTGCTGCTTATCCAGCAATATTTCCCTTTTTTCATCATGCCGGGCGGCTATGATGTTTACATTTTCAAATATGTACCTATTGTTGTCAAATTCTGGGATGTCTTCTTTACTCTGCTCATGGTATCGGTTCTTATCAGTATTTCCTCGCTGCTTCCGGCACGTCGCGCCGGCCGTGTCAAACCGCTTGATGCCATTAATACAAAACAATAACGGGTTAAATAATGAAAACGATAATTGAAGTCAAAGACCTGTCCAAGAGTTATCTTTCCGGAAAACTGAAACTGCAGGTATTGCAGGAAATCGATCTTTCCATTCACCGCGGTGATTTTATTTCACTGATGGGACCCTCGGGATCCGGGAAATCCACTTTTCTTAATATTATCGGGACTATGGATTCACCCGATTCCGGACGGATATGGATATCAGGCCGGGAGACAACACATATGACCGAAAGCCAGCTGGCGCTTTTCCGGCTTAGACATATCGGCTTTATCTTTCAGTTCCATTATCTGCTTCCTGAATTTACCATAGAGGAAAACGTTGCCATGCCGCTCATGATAGCCGGGGTGCGGAAACGGGAAGCCGTGAAAAGATCCCGTGCAATGCTGGATTATCTCGGTATTGTTGAACGGGCTCATCATTACCCTGCCGAAATATCCGGCGGCGAAAAACAACGCAGTGTTATCGGACGTGCCTTGATCAATTCACCCGATATCCTTCTGGCGGATGAACCTACCGGCAATCTGGACAAGGAAACAAGTATGCGCGTGCTTGAACTTTTCAAGAAGATCCAGAAAGATCTGGATCAGACTTTCTTTCTTGTAACGCATAACGAACATATAGCCAATATCGCAGAAATTAATTATTATCTTGATAACGGAAAATTGATTGAAAAGAAAAAGAGCTGACGTTATCGTTTAGAGGAGCATAGACCCGCAAAAACATAAAGCGATCCGGGTATTAAAATCTTTTCTTTTACGGTCAGCAAAAAAACAAGGAACATCCGGGATAAATAATTCTTATATTCAGACCGCCATGAAACAGAATTCTATGATAAAATTGCTGGTAACCATTGTATTGTCACTGCCGCTTTTGCTGCAGGCGGGTTTCCGAAGCTACGGGAATGATCATCTTAACCTGCTTCAGGGTCCCGGTTCGAGTCTGTACGGGACCGCGTACGGACTTATGAATTCCGGCAGTGAAAATACACTTATCAATCCTGCAGGACTTACAGGTATCTCGTCCAAGCCGCTCTATCTGTATCATTCTTCCTGGTTTCGCAATGAAGTCACCGCCAGCTCCGTTGCCTATTCATTTTCCCATAAGGAAAAAGCGCTGGGGCTCATGGTTTCAAGGGTGGGTATAACGGATATTCCCGATACGCGGAATGCATTGCTGGATTACGGGGTTGACGGCATTCCCGGTACGGGCGACAGGGGAGAAGGGAACGGTGTTTTGGATGAAAATGAGATCCTTGATTATGATAATGTTCAGTATGCCGGGATCGCAAATTATGCCCTGCATCTCGGCATGCCGGTTTATCAGAAAAAAGCCTGGACCGCCGGGATCACCTTCGGCTTTTTATTTACTGATCTTATCGATACCCGCGGGTACGGATTGAATTTTGACCTTTATGCCCAGCATGAGGGAAAACATATCCGTTCGCTTTATACCTTTAAGAACCTTCCCTCGGCGATGATGGTATTTAATAACGGGGTAACGCAGTTTTATTCTCCGAAATTAAAAACGGCCTGGCTGTTCCCTCTTAAAACAGGGGACTTTCAATTTTCAGCGGGACTTTCCGCGGGCGTTTCCATTCTGGAAGATCTTGATTATTATCTTTTCCATCTCGGCTCTGTGTTTGCCGTGGATGTACTTCCCGTTTTGAGGGTTCGGTATAAGGAAAACTTTTCCGCCGGTATAAGCTACCGTCACCGGGAAGGACTTCATGCGGGTGTGGAGATCGGTCTTCCCCTGCTGGATATTACTTATGCTTTCCGCCCGTCGGTAAACGGCGATCTTGGAAGCAGCCATCTCATATCACTGCGGTTATCTACAGATATCTTTAAATAAATCCGGGAGATATTATGAAATATTTCAGCCTGTTCCTTATCGTTATACTTATTATAAGCGGATGTGCCGTCCTGACAAAAGATGCAGCGGAAGGATTTGACTATCAGAAAAGCTTGTCCTTTATCCTGAAAAATCAGGACCAGGAAAGTCCGGAACTGTATTCCGCCTGTGAAGAGATATTGCCACTTACCGTAAAAAACAACCGCCCCGAAGATTACCGTAAGGTACTTCGTATTTACCGCAATTATGACAACGTTTTTTCAAAAGCTCTCACCCTCGGTTTTTTGTCCGACATCGAACCGGAAGACCCGGTCCTGCAGGATTCCGTATTCGCTGCTTCCCGGCAGGCTCATGAGTGGGCGCATTCCGATGATTTTATCAGGTTTGCAAGAATACATTTTCAGGAGCGTGATTTTAATGAAGGGGAATTGTATGAACAGGTAAATTTTTACCGTACAGCGATCAGCGATAATTATGCTCAATTGCTTTTGGAGCGACGCCGTCCTTCCGATGCCCTTTCGGTATATGAATCCCTGCTTAAAAGGCACAGAGATGCCGGTGTGTTGCTGAATTATGCCGGTGTGCTTAATCAGCTGAACCGTTTTGAAGCTTCTCTCGTAGCAAGTATTGAGGCGTTGCGGATGAATCCGGGAAATGAGAAGGCAAAAGAACAAATAAGCGATACGGCTTCGTTGCTCGGTTATTCAAAGGCCGAGATCAAGACCATGATCGATGAGACCGTTTTCGTAGGAAGAAATATTATGCGCCAGAACCTGCTCGCGGATGAACTTGATATTCCGATGCCGGAGTTCGAACTTCTGGGAATAGATTCCGGCAGGATAAGCAGCAGAGATTTTGAAGACAAGATCCTGATCGTGAGCTTTTTCGCCACCTGGTGTCCGCCCTGTAAAAAGGAGCTTCCCCATCTGAACGATCTGTACCTGGAATATCGCAATGATGAAGAGATCGAGATCATTGCGGTATCTACCGATGAGGATAAGTTTCGTGTGAGACCGTTCATTAACGAGCACGGATATGAATTTCCGGTATATTACGCCGGCGGGCTTGATAAAAAATTCCGTGTAAAGGGAATACCAACGCTTTTTGTGATCGATAAAAAGGGGATCATCCGGTATAAGAAGATCGGTTACCGGGAAGGTGAGGAATTTGAAAAGATCATGAACTGGTATATCGATGAGATAAAAGCCGCAGAAGATGTTTAAAATATGTGGTTTAACGTATTATCCGCCGACGAAAAGGTCAAAGATATTTCCGAGCATACTGCTGCGTGCCCTGTAGAACTCGGTGTATTTACATCTCTCACATACAACAGCTGTAAATTTTTTATTTTGTACGTCCAGAAATTTACTGAGCCGGCCTCCGGTGGTGCGGATCTCATCGAGCTCATATTGACGGTTGCCGCATTTCGGGCAGACGAATTTCAATTCTTTCATTTTTACTCCTTTAATATTCAGATACCGGAAAAATTTAATTTTAAATAGTAAAAAATGTTACTATTTTTTGAAAAAGGAGGATACGATGCAGAGAACGACGATCAACCCCCGGGAACTTTTGCTGAAACCGGCAAATGTCTGGGAAAATGAATGGTTTTTACTTGCCGCAGGAGATCTCAAAGAAAGTTCCTATAATGCTATGACGGTTGCCTGGGGAAGTATCGGCACAATGTGGAGCACTCCCTTTGTTCAGGTTGTTGTCCGCCCGTCACGATACACCTATTCCTTTATGAACAATTATGACACCTTTACCCTCAGCCATTTTTCGGAAACGTATAAAAACGAATTGTCATATCTTGGTTCTACCTCGGGGAAGAACGTGCCGGATAAGATCAGGATATCAGGTTTAACGCCCATTGCAGTGCCTGAAGTGCTGGCTCCCGGTTTTAAGGAAGCCGATCTCATTATCGCATGTAAAAAGATCTACTGGCAGGATATGAACAAAAAACATTTTATTCCGGAATGGATCATGGATAAATATCCCCCGGAGGGAGATTATCACCGCATCTATTTCGGTGAGATACTTCACTGTGAAACCGTTACATGATATTTTAATGCATTCTGCATTATCTTCACGATAAGATAAAAAATCATGTAAAAAAAGAGATCCGGGAGCATATGTTTATTAGTTTTGAAGGAATTGATGGTTCGGGAAAAAGCGTACAGGCAAAACGCTGTGTTGAATTTCTTTCCCGCCGTTATCCCGTTTTGTATTGTTTTGATCCCGGCCACACGCCTATCGGGAATGCGGTGCGTAAGATATTATTGAATAAAGAACATAAGGAAATGCACGCACGCACCGAACTGTTACTTTATGCGGCTGCCAGAAGTCAGCTTGTCAGTGAAGAGATACGGCCTTTCCTGAAAAAAGGAGGCATTGTCGTCAGCGACCGTTTTTACGATTCAACGACTGCCTATCAGGGTTACGGACGAAAACTTCCGCTGGATCTGATCCATAAGCTCAATATGATCGGTGCACACGAACTGCTGCCCGATATAACTTTTATCATCGATACCCACATTCTAACGGCATCAAAGCGTATCGGAAGCGCCGACCGGCTGGAAAGTGAATCCCTTGAATTCAAGAAACGTGTTCAGCAGGGATATCGCCGTATTGCGGAAAAGGATCCGGAACGCTGTAAACTGATCAACGGTGATCGTTCCATTAATACGATACATGAGGAAATATGTTTGTATCTTAAAGAGAAACTGGCTGCCAAAAAAATGAATAGACAATGAAAAAAGAAACAATATACGTTTTATGGAATTAATGTATTACGTTCTCATCATGGTTGTGCAAAAACAAAATAATTATAGAAAAAAGTATATCGCATTCATCGAATGAAAAAACAAAGAAGATCGGATAATATGAAACAAGCAGGTCGTATCATTTTATATCTGACCCTGACGGCCGGACTCGCTTTCGGGCAGTTCGGAAAAAATAAAGTGCAGTACAATATTTTCGACTGGAATTTTATTCAGAGCAAGCACTTTAATATTTATTACAACGGCGACAATAAAACCATATCGGATTTTTGTGCTGAAAAGGCTGAAGAAGCATATGAATCGATCAGCACCCTTCTGGACTGGGACCTGAAAAAGCGTTATGCTATCATTGTGTATGACAGTCACAATGATTTTCAGCAAACCAATACCGTAAATGTGTATCTTCCGGAAGGCGTAGGAGGTTTTACCGAATTATTCAAAAATCGTGTGGTGATCCCCTTTGAAGGTTCATACAGAGATTTCCGGCATGTGATCCACCATGAACTTGTACATGCTTTTATGAATGACCTGTATTACGGCGGCAGTATCCAGTCTATTATTTCCGGTGCGGTCCGCCTGAATATCCCTCTTTGGCTGGCGGAAGGCACGGCGGAATATGAATCTTCACGCTGGGATACGGAAGCGGATATGTTTATGCGTGATTTTTCCTACAACACACAGTTTGAAGCCTATCCCTTCGAAGCACTGACCGGCTATTACGCCTATAAAGGCGGTCAAAATATTTTTAAGTTTATCCGCGAACATTACGGTTATCAGAAATTGACCGAATTTTATACCAAGTTAAAGGTCTATCATGACGTGAACCGCGCTATCCGCTATACATTCAATATGTCAAAAAAAGAATTAACGCAAGAATGGCATAATTATCTTAAGGAATTATACTGGCCGGAGATCAGTTTCAGTGAAGATATCCGTAACTTGTCCGTGCGTCTGACCGATCATAAGGAAATGGGTAATATACAGAACATTGCTCCTGCGATATCTCCCAACGGAGATAAGATCGCCTTTATGAGCGATAAAAAAGGATATGCGGATATATATCTGATGGATGTTCAGGATGGCGAGATCATCAAGCGCCTCGTCCGCGGACAGCGTAAAGCCAGTCTTGAGGAATTGAAATGGCTTGCGCCGGGTATTTCCTGGTCTCCCGATTCCGAGAATATTGTTTTCGCCGCCAAAAGCGGAGAACATGATGCACTGGTTGTCGTCAATGCGGAAAGCGGGAAACAACATTTTTATACAATGGAAAGCCTGAAAGGCGTTTTCTCAGCCGCTTTTCATCCCCATGATGAGGATATCATCACTTTTTCGGGACATAATGGAGAACAAAGTGATATTTATATCTATGACCGGGAAAAAGACAGTCTTACAAATCTGACCCATGATACCCGGGCGGACGAGAATCCTCACTGGTCGCCGGACGGAAATTATATCGTATATGCCAGTGAAAGTCTTAAAAGCGAAACAGCCCGCGTGAAACGGCATCCCTATCAGCTTGATATATATAAAGTGGATATAGAAAGCAGGGAGAAGACCGCATTGACCCAGACAGATTATGATGAAAACTATCCTTATGTTGATCCGCTTGGCCGCGGTATCGTTTATACTTCCGATAAGAACGGGGTTTTTAATATTTACATTGATGCGCCCGGCAGAGATCCTTATCCGATCACGAATGCTGTGGGGGGTGTCTTTCATCTTAATCTGGACCGATCCGGAGAAACGCTTATCTTTTGTGCTTTCAAAGAGATGGGCTGGGATATTTTCAGAATGAACCATCCTTTTGAGGCTGATGAAAAAGAATTACAGCCAACCCGCTACCGGAAAGCTACTGAAGAAATGCCGGACGATGCTGCGGAAGAACGTCTGGCCGCCAAACGCCGTGAAACGGAAAGTTCCGGCCTCCGGGAAAAGGAAGAAGAAGATGTGCAATTTGTAAAAGACGATAAATCCGTCAGTCGCCATTCGGAATATACCGACTATGTCTTTGTCCCGGAATATTCCCGTACTTATGAATCACCGGACACACAGGAAGTTGCGCTTGACAGCAGTAAGATCATTGATGAATCGGGGAGTTACGTCGACAAACCCTATAAAACCAAGTTTTCACTGGATCTTGTCGATAACCAGTTTGGCTATTCCACTTTTTACGGAGTACAGGGGCAGGCGACCTTTATGTTCAGTGATGTAATGGGCGATCACCAGATCTATATCGGAACGGACCTCTATATTGATTTGAAAAACAGTGATTATGCTCTGGCGTACTATTTCCGGCGCTACCGGCCGAATTTTGGTCTGGTCCTGATGAATCAGTCGGATAATTACGCCACCTATATTCCGGGGGAAACTTCCGAAACAAATCCCTACGGTTTTTTTGTGACACGTTATACAAAACGAAATTTATTTTTTATAACCGAGTATCCCATAAACCGCCATTATCGTTTCGAATTTAACCATGCATATTATTATGTTAAACGTGATCTGCTGGATGATCCCGAGATCGCCGCACAATACGATGAGGATATTCATGAATATCAGGCGGAACTGGCATTTGTAAAGGACAATACGATATTCAGTTATACGGCTCCCATGGACGGCAGCCGCTATCGGCTCAGCCTGAGATTATCACCGAAGCTCACGCCGGAAACACCGAAATTTTATACCGCAAAACTGGATTACCGCAAATATTATAAGATCAGCGATGATTACCATCTTGCCTTCCGCTTTCATGGCGGCGCATCTTTTGGTCCTGATGCCCAAACCTTTTTACTCGGCGGTCTTGAAAACTGGATAAATTACACCTATAATCCCAATGCGCCTATTCTGGGAGGTTCCGGAGAAAGTTTTTCCCAGGAACTTAACATGTATTACCTCAGCGAATACATTATGCCGGTGCGGGGTACCAGACTGTTTGAAACCTGGGGAAATAAATTCATGCTTTTCAATGCTGAATTGCGGTTTCCCTTTATTGAATATGCAAAGTTCGGCCTGCCGCCGGTCAGTTTTTTCCAGATCCGCGGCGTGCTTTTTGCAGATGTAGGTACCGCCTGGACAAGGGATCTGCAACTTCTTGAGAATGACAAGTGGTGGCCGGTAGGAAATCCCTGGAATGATATGATCGGTTCAGTCGGAGGAGGTATCCGCGTTTACCTCGGTTTCGCACTTCTGCGCATTGATCTTGCCTGGGAATATAACGGTCAGGAATTTTCACGTCCCCGCTGGTTATGGTCCCTGGGAGGAGACCTGTAAAGGAACATGAGACCCTGAGACGGAACAGGGACGAAAAATTATTGTTGAAATGCCTGATCATCAAATCTGTGCCGGTACCCTTCATCCCGGGATATCATTATTTCCCTGAAAATAACAGTGTTGGATATGAAGATAAACAAGCTGCCCAACAGATGAACAGCAACAAATTAACAGATTAACAGATTAACAGATCAACAGATTAACTGTCCTATCCGCTTTCATCCGCTTCAATATGTCGTTTCCTCCGGTTTTCCCGGTGAACGATATTTTCTTTGCTGTGATCTTTTTCAACGGGATAACGGGCGAAAAAATCCCGGTAAAACTCCGGAAAACGATCTTCCATCAGCGCCTCGCGTGCTCTGCGTGTCAGTTCAAGAAAAAAATGAATATTATGAATGCTGTTCAGGCGCATGCCGAGTATCTCATTCTGCCGGTATAAATGATGCAGATACGCCCGGCTGTGATTCCTGCATGCATAACAGCCGCATTCGGGATCCAGGGGTGTAAAATCCTTTTTGTAGCGTTGATTTTTCAGATTGATCTTACCGTCCCAGGTATAAACGGAACCGTTACGTGCATTCCGTGTTGGCAGGACACAGTCCATCATATCCACACCGCGGGCGATGGACTGCAGAATATCTTCCGGTTTTCCGATTCCCATGAGATATCGCGGCCGGTCTTCGGGGAGCTTATCGCAGACCTTTTGTGTAAGATCATACATAAGATCTTTAGGTTCGCCGACAGCCAGGCCGCCGATAGCATAACCGTCAAAATCTTCATCGGTTAAATACTTCACACTCTCGTAACGAAGATCCTCATAAATGCTTCCCTGAACGATCGCAAAGAGCGCCTGGGGATGTCCGTAAAGCGGATCACGGCTCCGGAAATAATCTCTGGATAATTTTTCCCAGCGATGAGTCGTCTGAAGAGATTTCCTGGCATATTCATGATCACAGGGATAGGGCGTGCATTCATCGAAGACCATAACGATGTCACTGCCGAGAATACGCTGTATCTCCATACTCGTTTCCGGAGAAAACCGGTGCAGACTGCCGTCAATATGTGAACGAAAGGTTATAACATCTCCCTCGATCTTCCGGAGGTGCGCCAGGGAAAAGATCTGGAATCCGCCGGAATCCGTTAATATGGGCTTATCCCAGTTCATGAATTTATGCAGGCCTCCGGCAGCTTCCATCACTTCCATTCCCGGCCGGAGATATAAATGATACGTATTGCCGAGAATGATCCGGGCATTTGCAGCCTCAAGTTCATCGTTAGAAAGTGCTTTGACCGTTGCGTGTGTGCCTACCGGCATGAATACCGGAGTTTCAACAGTTCCATGTCCGGTCTGCATTGTGCCCGCCCGGGCGGAAAAAGAAACGGATTTTTTCTCAAGAGTGAATTGCATGCGTCAAATATAGTTTCAAACAGCCAATTCTTGCAATAGAAAAAAAAAGAAGGTAGATTAGGAACATCATTACCGGGTACAGGTAAAATGAATTGATCATTAAGGAACCGCATATTGAAAAAACACAGATACACGTTGGTTTTTCTTTTTCTGACCATGGCATTTGCTCCGGCAAAAGCCCTTGAAATAGACTATCCGGATGATCATACACTTATGATAAAAGCGGATCTGGGGGAATTTCATGCCTATGAATGGATTGAGGAAGAGAAAAATTATATTCGTTATTCTTTCGACAATACCAATAATATTCTTGCAGAGAAAAATACATACTACGAGATCCTTCAGCTTCCAATCGCTATAAACGAAAAATTACCGTCCGTAAAAGTTAATATTCTGGAAAGCAGGGATATCGGCCATGAACTCCCGAAGCAGGAACTGTATAAGATCAGCAAGATCCTGAAGTACCGGGAATACGAATTTGTCTACCTGACGATAAATCCCTTTCTGGGAAACGGGCGTATTGCACAAAAATTAGAGATATACGTCGATCTTCATGTCTCTCCGGGCAGGGCGCAAGCCGATAAAAATAACCGGTTTTTTGTTAATAACACCTACGCGGACCGTTTGAGCGGACGTCAAGCCTTCGAAAAGCCGTACCTTGAGAAAGCCCCTGTTTTTACCGGGGAATGGCTTGACCTTACGGTCAGTGAAGAAGGAATATACACCCTGCGGCGTTCTGAGCTGGAAGATGCAGGCGTCAGCGTTCCCGTAAGGGATGAGGATCTGTATCTTTTTTCCGGACGTACTTTCGGGAATCCGCTGCGCGATACATTCCCGGACAGTTCCGGTTTCCATTTAAAGGAAGTTCCTATGCTTTTTCTGAATGCCGCGGACGATGCTGATGATCAATGGGTTTTTTATGCATCTCCGAATTCCGCCTGGGAACGGAAAAGCGAAACCGATGACCCGCGTTCATTGCGTTTTGTGCGTAACAGCTATGAATCCGATCAGCATTTCAGGCTTTTTATAGGAACTTCAGAGAATGCACCCCGGCGCATGGAAATGCATGTCCCCGCTTTCAGCGGCTCTGAAGAGGTGCAGGAGTATACCTACCGGCGCCTGCACTATGAAAACGAACGCATTAATCCGGCTAAAGGGGGAGAACTCTGGTTCGGTGAACGTCTTACTGCGGATAATAATTTTTCGTTCTATCTTGATGGACTGTACCGTGATGAAAATATCCCGGCTGCTCTGCGCCTTTCTTTTGGGGTAACGAGTGCGGGAGGGCATGAATTTAAGACATATTTATCCGATTCATTGATCCATGAACTTTATTTTTCAAATTCACGGAGTTCGGAAAATTATGATTACGAAAGCAATATAAATAAGAAAAGACAATTGCTGCTGGGGAATCATCTTTTGAGCGAAGAATTTGATCTGAATATTGCATACCGCGGAGCTTTTTCGAGCAGTGAGGGATATCTGGATTATATTGATATTATTTATCCTTCCGGAACGGAAGCGGTTGACGGCGCACTCCGGCTGTTCTTTCTCAAAAATGACCTGCCGCGGAAAGTGGAGGTGAGCGGATTGACAGCCTCGCTTTCTTATGTTTTTAATATTGAGGACCCGTTCAATACGACGTATTATCCCGTCAGTAATTCAACGGCTGATATTTACATACCGGCATCCGGATACAGTTCTTCGTACTGGGTGATGAACGAGGGACACTTTCGGTCTCCGGAATCCCTGACATTATTAACGGCTTATTCGCCTGTAAATACCGGGGATCATGCCGAAGCGGCGGATCTGATCATTGTCAGTCCGGAAGCCTTTATGTCCGAAGCCCGCAGGCTGGCCGCGCATAAGGAAAGTCGTCTTACACAACCGCTGAATACCCTTGTAAAAAGCTATAATGATATTATCGGACAGTTTAATGCCGGAAACCGCGATCCCTATGCGATACGGCATTTTTTAACGAATGTTTATCATCATGCTCCCGATCCCAAACCCCGGTATGTCCTTTTGCTGGGAGACGGACACTACGATTATCAAAACCGCATTTATGCGGACCCGGTGTTTATCCCTTATTTATATGAATCCGGGGTCATGTGGCCCTGTGATGACATTTTTGTAATGATCAGCAGCGTCGGGGATGTGACAAATGACATGGCTGTAGGAAGAATACCTTCGAACAGTATAGAGGAAACACGGGCTGCAGTGGATAAGATCATTGAATACGATAACAAAGAACATCCCGGGGAATGGCAGCTGAATGCGATGCTGGTCGCGGATGATCCCACCGACCTTGCACAAGGTTCGAGTTTTATCGGACAAACGGCATTCATCCGGGATTCCGAGCGGCTGCATGATCAGTACTTACCGAAAGTGATACAGAACAAGAAGGTCTACCTGACGGAATATCCGGAACGTTTTGTGACCGAATTACAGACGATGGGACGTGACGGTGCCCGTGAGGATATTATGGAAGCTTTTTTGAACGGTGTGGCTTTTGTGAATTTCTACGGTCATGGAGATGCATCGGTCTGGACACAGGAAAAAGTATTTGTCAAAAGTGATCTTCAGCGATTGGATGTGAACCGGAGGTACCCGCTTATCCTTGCGGCTACCTGCAGTTGGGGCCGTTCGGATACGCCGGATTTTCAAAGCACGGCCGAGGATATCGTTACCCTGGAAGCGAACGGGGCCATAGCAACCATTGCCACCGTACGCAGTGTTTTCCACGGCAGCAGTTCATCAGCGAATGTGAAATTTGTTGAGGATTTTATGAAGGGTCTCTTTACGGAAAATCCGGAGTATGCATATACGCCGCTTCTGGGCGATGCCATGCTTTATGCGAAAAACGAATCCAATAATATTTACGGTACATCAAAGATCAACAATAATATGAAGTTTATGCTATTCGGCGATCCAAGCCTGGTACCGGCATTCCCGCAGTATGCAGGAAGTATCGATCATATCAGCAGTGATACCTTGCGTGCTCTCGACCGGGTTCTGGTCAATGGGCGGGCGTTAGGTCATGAAGGGGATCCTGCGTATCAGCAGGATATTGAAGGACTTATTACCGTTTATGACAATGATTATAAGGTCAGCAGAGATTATGTTTCTACTGTTTCCGGCAGTATTGCGCAGGTCTCTTATTATCTGGGAGGCAACCGCTTATTCAATGGCAATATCTCTTTCGATGACGGAAGTTTCTCCAGTCAGGTCTTTATACCGAAAGATATTCAATACCACGGAGAACAGGGAAAAGTGCGCATGATGTACTGGAACTCCGATCACAGCTATGAGGGCTCTGCCGCCGTTGACACCATTCATGTCGGCGGTATTAACCAGGATGCCGAACCGGATATCACCGGCCCGGAGATCCGTTTTTATTCAGATGATATGCTTCTGAACAACGGGGCGGTTCTTTATGACACCAGCCGCCTCCGTATTGAATTCGAGGATCAGAGCGGGGTCAATATAACCGGTACGGCGGGACATGTGCTAGAAATGCGTATTGATAACGGTGCTCTGAACATTGATCTCAGCGATCTTTTTTCTTACAGAAAAGATGATTATACCAGCGGTTATATTGAATTTCCGGTTTATAATTATATGGATGAAGGCGAGCATCATGTGGAGATCATTGCCTTTGATAACTATAATAATTATTCACAGGCGGATTTGTCCTTTAGCGTACTTCGCGAAACAGACGATCTTATCCGCCATCTGCTTAATTATCCGAATCCTTTTAAGGACAATACCGATATAACTTTTTCCAGCGCTGCCGAAGGTACGGCTTCTTTACGTGTTTATACCGTTTCCGGGAAACCCGTGGCAAATCTTGAAGATCTGTGGGTGAGTACAGGTTTCAATACCATACCCTGGCAGGCGGAGGATAATTTCGGGAACCCCCTCGCCGCCGGCGTGTATTTCTATGTGCTGAAGATCGAGACACAGGGCCGTACATTCACGCGGCAAAATAAAATGATGGTGCTGCCGTGATCCATCCCTGCGGTACACCGGTAATTCTGGCTTCTGCCTCACCGCGGCGGAAAGAATTGCTGGAAGGCCTCGGACTTGAGTTCTCCTGCGTTCCCGCCGGGCTGCCGGAGACCCTGCGTCCCGGTGAGGGACCTGTGGAACACGCCCGGCGTCTTGCAAGGGAAAAAGCGCGGCATGTTGACGTTCTCCACCCCGGCGCTACGGTGATATCGGCAGATACCATCGTCGTGTACCGCCACCACATCCTGGGAAAACCGCAGGACACCGGAGATGCTTTCCGCATGCTGAAGATGCTGTCGGGTGATACCCACAGGGTCATCACCGCCTTTGCAGTCGTCAACCGTGATCACGGTATCGATATTCTTGAACACAGCAGCACGGCCGTTACCTTCCGTCCTTTGGAAGAGAGGGAGATCCGTGGGTATATCGAAAGCGGATCACCGATGGATAAGGCAGGCGGGTATGGCATTCAGGACCTGAAAGCCAATTTTGTCAAAGCAATACGGGGTTGTTTTTATAACGTAATCGGCTTTCCCGTTGCAGATTTTACACAACAATGGAACAATATATTCCCTCTTCCGAAGAAAAAACCTTAATTTACATATCCCCAGCCTGACAGATCAGGACGGCATTGGTGATCTTATTTGTCCCGCTGCGGAAAGCTATGGGCTTTTTATTCTTTTTTTATCTTGATGAACTCGTAAAGGGGTATCAATATACCTACGATCACCGCATTCTCGAACATGGCTGCCCAAGCAACATCTGCTTCACCGGATAGGATCAGGTTAATCAGGAAACTCAGGAGTACGCCGATAGCAAAAGCAATGACGCCAACGATCAGACAATTGAGGATGAATTTCATCATACACCTCCTGTTAGGATGTTATTTGTTCTCAATGCATTTCTGTATTCAGCATTATTTCAGGACATAAGAGAAAGCCGGAAAATGATACATAAAACATAGCCGCGACAAGATCAAAATCCATACGAACATTTATTGCGCATTTCATTTTTTTAATGTCCCGTAATGCTTGTTTATTCTTTACTCAGTAAAATATAAAGAAATAACAGAAAAAACAATAATAATTATTTTTGCTTACAGGTAAAAAAACCCCTGACAGGTGCCAGGGGTTTACATTAACGTTATCGGCGCGGAATGGATCTGTTAATTTTCTTTATCTTCATCCACGACTTCATAATCGGCGTCTTCAACGTTTTCATCTTTACTTTCTTCAGCGCCTCCGGATTCTGTACCTGCCTGCTGTTGCTGCTGTTGTTGCTGTTGCTGTGCCTGGGCATAGATCTTTTCAGAGATCTTTGTCATGGCCTGGTTAACGGCATCGATCTTTTCTTTGATCTCATCCGGATTGTCGCTTTCTTTGACCTTCTCAAGTTCCTCAAGTGCTTCTTCAACCGGTTTTTTCTCACTTTCATCAACCTTGTCACCAAAGTCATCAAGGGATTTACGTGTTGAGAAAAGCACCTGCTCGGCCTGGTTGTGTGTTTCGACTTTCTGGCGGAATTTTTCATCTTCTTCGGCATGTTTATCAGCTTCATTTTTCATCTTTTCAATTTCCTCTTCGGTCAGGCCGCTGGTAGATTCAATACGGATATTCTGTTCTTTTCCGGTTGCTTTGTCTTTTGCCGATACATTCATAATACCGTTTGCATCAATGTCGAAAGTGACCTCGATCTGCGGTATGCCGCGCGGTGCGGGCGGAATGCCGTCAAGGATAAATCGGCCCAGGGTCTTGTTGTGAATAGCCTGTGTCCGTTCACCCTGCAGGACATGGATCTCCACCTGCGGCTGATTGTCCGCGGCTGTGCTGAATATCTCGGACTTTTTCACCGGTATGGTCGTATTGCGTTCGATCAATTTGGTAAAAACACCGCCAAGTGTTTCAATACCGAGTGACAGCGGGATAACATCCAGAAGGAGAACGTCCTTAACGTCACCCTGCAATACGCCGCCCTGAATAGCAGCACCGATAGAAACAACCTCATCGGGATTTACTGTCTTATTTGCTTCTTTTCCGAAAATGTCCTTAACGATTTTCTGTACGGCGGGAATGCGTGTGGAACCACCGACAAGGATTACTTCATCAATGTCGGAAGATTTCAGGCCGGCATCCTTCAGTGCGCTTTCGCAGGGTTTGCGAACGCGGCTTACAAGGTCCGCTGTCAGCTGGTCGAATTTTGCACGGGTTACGGACATGTTCAAATGCTTCGGGCCCGAGGAGTCTGCTGTCAGATACGGTAGATTGATCTCGGTTTTCATTGAAGAAGAAAGCTCCATTTTGGCTTTTTCAGCAGCTTCTTTCAGTCGCTGTACCGCCATGGCATCTTTTGAAATATCAATACCTTCCTGATTCTTGAATTCAGAGATCAGATAGGTGATCAGTTTCTGATCAAAATCATCACCACCGAGGTGTGTATCGCCATTGGTGGATTTTACTTCAAATACACCTTCGCCTATCTCAAGAATGGAAATATCAAAGGTACCGCCACCAAGGTCAAAAACAGCAACTTTTTCTTCTTTGCCCTTGTCGAGACCGTAGGCAAGCGCAGCGGCTGTCGGTTCGTTAATGATGCGCTTTACATTCAGACCGGAAATTTTCCCGGCATCCTTGGTTGCCTGGCGCTGTGAATCGTTAAAATACGCCGGTACGGTAATAACCGCATCGGTGACTTTCTCACCAAGATAATCTTCGGCGATCTGCTTCATCTTCTGAAGGACCATTGCGGAAATTTCCGGCGGAGAATATGTCTTGTTCTCGATTCGTATGCGTACATCTTTGTTTTTGCCCTTTTCAATGGAAAAGGGAACTTCGCTTATCTCGTTTGTGACCTCATCATACATGCGGCCCATAAAACGTTTGATACTGGAAACCGTATGTTTCGGATTGGTCACTGCCTGACGTTTGGCAGAAGCTCCGACAAGACGTTCACCGTCTTTTTTAAAACTTACTACAGAGGGAGTAGTGCGGTTACCTTCCGCATTTACCAATACTTTTGGTTCTTTCCCCTCCATAATGGAAACACATGAATTTGTTGTTCCCAGATCAATTCCAATAATCTTACTCATAATAACACTCCTTTTATGTTTTGACAGTAAGCGGATCACCGCTTTTTTAAACTGTCTCGTATTCTATAATGTCAATACGTTGACCTCCGGTATATTATTTGCGGCGATCAAAGCATCACTTAAAAAGGTGCAAATTCCATGCCACAAAAATCAGTATGACAATATGGCTGATAAGTATGTCTTACGTTGGGTTTTACCCAAAAAGTATCTGCCAAAACCGGGAAAAAATTCTCAACAGGCGAAAAACGGACAAGGCGAACAGCAAATCTGCTGAATTTACGGTTTTGTAAAATATCATTTGCACAGTAGGAGAGTATTTTTTGTATATTCGTTACGTTGTATCGTTATTTAATGTAAAACTAAAAGGTATATGGGAAATTATTTTATACAGAATCCTTTTGAAGGAAGCGGGGAAGTGATCGTTTTCCCCGCGGAAGTGCTTATGGAAAATCTAAACAGGAGCGTACTTTATCGTTCAAGATGGAAGCTGAAAAACGATGGAGAACAATTTCTTTCACACATGCTCAGTGATAAAAAGTTCTTAAGCGCCATTGAGCCCCGGGCGGTTTATGGCTATTTCCCCGCATCCCGGATAAGGTCCGGACTGAATATAAATGATACCTCCGGCGGAGATTTTCGCGGTGACGGTGCTTCCCTGCGAGGAAGATATTTCCGTTCTGAAAAGGAGGATAAAAATATCCTTCCCCTGATGGCCGTAACAATAGGGAAAAAAGCGGTTGAGCTTTCAGGACGCTTGTATAAAAATTATGATTATGCGGAATATTTTTTGTTTCACGGACTTGCCGCCGAACTGACCGAGACGTTTTGCCGGCTTATACATTTACGTATTGACCGGGAATCGGATATTAAAAACAGCCGGCGGCGCAGTTTCGGTCACCCCGGTTGTCCCGCCAAAATTATTTACTTTATCGCCTCCCTATTGTGTTATTCTAAATTATAGAAATTGATAAGGATAGATACATATTTTAAAACAAAGACTCAGGATTCTCTAATAGTTTAACGAATTGAGTTAAAAATCTTGCCGCTTTAGCCCCATCTGCAGCTCTATGGTCTACTGTTAATGTCGGATTCATAATTTTTTTCTCTTCTATTTCATCATCAACCATTAATTGTTCAGTTTTTATTCTTGGAAAAGCCATAATGGCAGCTTCAGGAGGATTAATCATTGCATTAAAAGAAC
>JAWOEU010000111.1:0-8447 GCA_046482575.1 Fidelibacterota bacterium | reverse complement strand
CTTGTTCCTGGACGCAAAGGCTTCCTGCCGGCCCAGGATCATGCAGTTCACGATGATCAGCGGGATGAAGGGACCCAGGCTTTTGCTGATGTCCGGCGTATAGGCCGCCAGAAAACGGTCCGCGATGGTCACGAAGGTGGCGATGATCACGATATAGGATGCAATGCGCACCTGGTTGGGAATGACCTTGCGCAGGAGGGAGACCAGGAAGCTTGAGCACACCAGCACAAAGGTGGCCGCCGCGCCCATGGCAAGTCCGTTCTCCGCGGTCCCGGTCACCGCCAGCGTGGGACAGAGTCCCAGCAGCTGCACCAGCACCGGGTTCTCGTCCCAGAGCCCTTTGACAAATTCTTGTATGGCAGGTTTTTTGTTCATAGCAACTCCAAATATGCAGCGGCTTTACCGCTTTATGAATTCCAGGCTGCCTGAGCCTTCTTGATGTTCTTGTTCAATATATCCACGATCGCCTTGGAGGAGATGGTCGCGCCGGTAATGACCCGGACCTCGTTGCCGGCGTCGGGTTCCTCGTTCTTGACATAGGTGATCTCCGGCTCGGTGGTGAGTCCCGTGAACTGGTCCATGAACCAGCCGGGATTGCTGTTCGAGGGATCGTGCACGATCTTGGTCCCCAGGCCCGGCGTTTCCACCTGTTCCAGGATCACCGCGCCGGTGATCTCGGAAAAATCCGGTGTCACGCCCACCATCAGCCGCAGTTCGCTCTGATATCCGCCGCCGGAGGCCTCGAAGGCAATGGCGATGACTTCACTGAGGCGGTACGCGACAAAAAAGCGGTAGTCGCCTTTTACGACTTCCTTTACGCGGTCGTTCTCCGGAAGCACGGCGTCCAGGGCAGTGTTCTTCACCTCTACCTTGTGCGCAGTGATCATGGGAGCGGTGTAGGTGTCCAGCAGGGCCAGCACGCCTCCGGAGATCAGTGTGATCAGGGTCAGGACAATGATGATCTTGGCGGTATTCGACATCGTGCTTTCCTTTTATGTTTTAGGTTCTTCCCGGATCTCGCCGAAGAGCTTCGGGCGGGTCCAGCGGTTCAGCAGGGGGACAAATCCGTTCATGAAGAGAATGGAATACATTACGCCCTCGGGCAGACCGCCCCAGAGCCGGATCACCACCAGCACCACGCCCATGCCGATCCCGTATATCCAGGTTCCCAGCGGGGTCACCGGCGAGGTCACCATATCCGTGGCCATGAAAAAGGCGCCGAGGATGAGACCGCCGGAGAAGATCATAAAGAGCGGGTCCGGGTACTGCACGGGATCGATCAGCCAGAGAATGGCGCTGAAAACGAAGACCGTCCCGATATAGCTCAGGGGAATGCGCCAGTCCGCGTAGCGCAGGACCAGCAGGAGAATGCCGCCGATGAGCAGGGCGATGGCGGAGGTCTCTCCAATGCAGCCGCCGATATTCCCGAAAAGCAATGGTTTCAGTTCGGTACCGATACCTTCGAATTTCCACAGTCCCAGCGGCGTGGCACCGGTCACGGTATCCACCGCCTTAGAGGTGGCGATATCGAAATAGGCGTCCTTGGCCGCAAAGGCCGGCAGGGTCCAGGTGGTGATCTTCACCGGAAAACTTGCCTGCAGAAAGGCGCGTCCGATCAGGGCGGGATTAAAGATATTGGCTCCGAGTCCGCCGAAGACCATCTTTCCGAAGACGATGGCCACCACTGCGCCCAGAGCGGTTGCGGCAACGGGGAATGCCGGCGGCAGGGTCAACGCCAGAAGCAGGCCGGTAAGGATCGCACTGCCGTCATCAATGGTGATCCCGGTCTTCATGACCTTATTGCATACAAACTCGGCGACCATGGCGGAAAATATTGAAACCATGATAGTGACCATGGCATTTGTGCCGAAGTAAAAGATAGATGCAATAACCGCCGGCAATAACGCAATGATCACGGTATACATAATACGCGGAACGCTTTGCTTTCCCTTTGCATGGGGTGCAGGTGCAACAACGGTCATCCGGTCGGTCTTAAAAAGTTTTGCGCGGGGATCCCGCTTTTTTTTGGGCTTGTCTGCGCTTTTTTTCGCCTTGCCGGATCCCGCGGCCGTCTTTTGCGCGCTTGTTTCCTTTTCCGGCGTTGCTTTTTCGGATTTTTCCGCTCCGGCCTTTTCTTTTTCGGGATCCGCCCCTGCGGTCGTCTCGTTCCCGGAAGCTGTTTTCAAATCCTTTTCCTTTTCAGGCGCTTTTCCCGCAGATGTTTTCTTCGGATCCTGTATGTCCTTTTTCTTGTCTGTCATGCTTGCTCCTTTTCCTTTTTCGCCTGATGTTCGCGCAGACGCAGCTTCCCGACGCGCATCCACTGGACAAGCGGAATATTTGCTGGACAGGCAAACGCACAGGAGCCGCATTCTATACAGTTTGTCAGTCCGTATTCACTCAGTTCATCAACCATATTTTCCTGAGAGAATTTTGATAAACGCAGGGGAAGAAGGTTCATCGGGCAGGTACGGACACAAGCACCGCATTGAATACAGGGAAACGTCGTCAGGTCTTCCGTTAACTCTCCGGTGACCGCAACAATACCGCTGCTTCCCTTTACGACGGGAGATTCCAGATGATATTGTGTCATCCCCATCATCGGACCGCCCATGAATATACGGTTTACATCATTTTTTACATTTCCGCAGGCATTGAACAAATCTTTAAACGGTGTACCGATGCGCGCCATCAGATTCTTCGGCTGATTTACGCCGTCTCCCGTGACCGTTATCACCCGCCGGATCAGCGGCCTGGATTCCGTAACGGCCTCGGCCACGGCATAGGCAGTGGCAACGTTATTAACGACTACCCCCACATCCATGGGGAGTTTCCCGCAGGGTACCTTGCGTTTTAACACGGAGTAGATAAGCATTTTTTCTGCGCCCTGCGGATATTTTACCTTCAGGGGGACCATCTTGAAGGGGTAACCGAGCTCCACAACACGTTTCTGCATGCGTGCGATGGCTTTCGGTTTATTGTTCTCTATTCCAATATATCCTTTCTGCACATCAAGAATGTGCATCATGATCGACATACCCAGCAGGATCTTGTCGGCCTGCTCCTGCATCAGGCGGTCGTCGGCCGTCAGATAGGGTTCACATTCGACACCGTTCAGAATAAAAGCGTCAATTGCTTTATCATCCGGAGGATTGAGTTTTACATGCGTGGGAAACGTTGCGCCGCCCAGTCCCACAATGCCGGCATTCCGTATTATGTCAAGCAGCTTGTCCTTCGGGGTCCACTTCCAGTCAGCCACAGGTTCAAGGTTTTCCCACTCGTCCTCTCCTTCGCGCTTAATATGGATCATTGTCTCCCGCATGCCCAGCGGATGATAATATTTTCCGATATCCCTGACCACACCGGTAACGCTGGCGTGAACGGGAGCGGAAACATAAGCTGAGGTATTGGCAATGATCTGGCCCGTTTTTACGGGATCGCCTTTTTTAACCATTGGTTCGCATGGTGTGCCGATATGCTGCTGAAGCGGGATATACACATCCTCCGGCAATGGCAGTGTCTCTATGGCCTGATCCCGGCTCAGATACTTGTAATCTTCCGGATGCAGGCCTTTTTTAAACGTCGATGTTTTCAATGTTGTCTCCTATAGGGAAAAACACTATTACTACCTAATTAACAATCAGTAAATATAGTAAATAAGCCCTGAAAATCCATTGACTTTTTTGGCGGAAGAGAAAATTTCTTCTGCAGCTGAAACGGAGAACAGGCGTTTCCCCGGATCCCGGTTCAGCATTCCTCCAATACCCCGGTAAATAACTTTTACCCGCTTTCCTTCCTGTTCTTTAACAATTTATTTCCCCTGCGCACCATGTACAATAAAAAGAAAAGGCGGTTTCGAACCGCCCTTTCCCTGATCTCCTTCAGTCATTATTTCAATAATGTCATCCGGTCGACATGTACATATTCTCCTGCTTTGATCTTGTAAAAATACACCCCTGAACTCAGAGAGCCCGCATCGAACTGCAGTTTGTACGAACCTGCCTCGAATCTGCGGTCCGCAAGAACGGAAATTTTCCGGCCGCGGATGTTATATATTTCTATCAGGACCTGTTCGGCCGACGGCAGATCAAAATGCACCGTGGTTACCGGATTGAAAGGATTCGGGTAGTTCGGATAGACATGAAAGGTCTCGGGAATATCCGCGATCCGTGTTTCCGGTGTAACCGTCAGGTTGAAGTACGCCGTATCCGAAAGCTCTCCGACACCATTGTCGGTGACGATAGCCATCATTTCCGCAACGCCCTCATAGGTATCGTCGGGAAGGATGCGGACCCTGCCCGGAGCGGAAGAATAATACCGGAAATCGAAAGCATTCGTATCCGGCACGATCCGGAAAGTAAGATTATCGTCCGGATCGGGGTCACTGTATGCCGCTTGTATATATATGGCGGTTCCGGATGTCGTGGACGTATCCGGTATATCTTCGATCACCGGCGGCTGGTTCGGTTCCGGGATCCCTTCCCGGCGATCGGCCGAACGAAGCTGGTCAATATAAAAGGTGACGGGCGCCAGCGGGGTGGCCGGATTGCCCTGCAGTTGAATGGAGTTGACACTGTAAGCGGTGCCGTCCAGGCTTCCGCCGGTCATCCCGCCCCATTCACCGTACTGCGCGGGATCGGAAAGATCCCATTCCACCAGTTTCCAGCCGTGCCAGTCTACCGTAAACCAGGAAGAAACCTCAAAAAGGTTATCGCTGGCGCTGTTGGATTCCGCAAGCGCGATACGGAATTGATATCCGCTTCCGTCGCCGAATACATAAGCCTGCATGATCATAGAAGTATCAATGTTCTTTACCGCATTCAGATCTGCCGAATAGATACGCGCAAACCATCCTTCGGTTTCCGGTACACAAATAATACGCAGCGAGCGCTTATCGCTTCCGAAGCCCGGTACATAATTTTCCCTTGTCAGAGTTGATGAAGACTCCGTATCATTGATGCCGCTTGTAGAACCGCTGTAGCCCGGACGATACCAGCTATAGTTTCCCGTGAAATTATCGATCATTTTTTTCTCCGCATAGTACGAGCTGTCTGAATGGAAATTCAGGCTGGCGCTCCCCATGGAATTACCGGTAGTATCGCGTATGCCCGCAGCAATGTCCAGGGTAACCGGCGAAGAAGATGCCAGCATGGAATGGGGTTTTACGGTGACATAGGTCTGGTGCCCGGGTGTGGTGAACACCGAATAATCCGGGTAAATGGTGTATCCGCCGTAATAAAAAGTGAATTTATCCGCAAGACTGCCCTCATTCAGCAATTCATCGAACTCCAGTGTCACGGGTGCATCGGTGTCAACAACCACATCTCCTTCTTCCGGAACGGTATTGATTATAACGGGCGGTTCTTCATCCGCTCCCGATATCGTGAAACTGAACGAGAATGCATCGCCTCCCGTTCCGTCGCCGTTACCGTCTATATTCATACCGCTCTGATCCTCGGTGGAAGCACCCAGGGTAAGCGTATAGGTCGTCTCAAAATCCCAGGAAGCACTGATATTCAAAACAAGATGGTCTTCACGAACCCAGTACGGATTTTCCCAGTTAAGGGTCAGATTGTCCACTTCCGGACTCACGGAAAGATGTTCACTTATGCTGGACGGATCCATGCTCTTATTGAAGTTCAACACCACGATCTGGTTGTTCGGGATCTCAACGGCACCGTCTTCGGGAGTATGACCGGTAACACGCGGCGGTATCACCGGAAGGATATCGGTGTTAGATACCACCGAAACCGGCGATTCGATCCAATAGCGGCTGCACATACTTACGCCGTAATAATAGCGGTCGCTAAGCTGAAGTCCGTCAAAGAAAAATTCTTTGCTAAAGGCGGAATCGGAAAAGACGATCTCTGCGATCTCGTCATTATCCACATCGATAACGTCATCTTCAGACCGGTATATCACAAACCATTGCGGATCAGTGACACTGCCGTCGGGAGTTACCGTCAGCGTGTAGGAACTGTCATTATTCTTCAACCAGTCCACAGAGGGCGTTGCGGGTACATCGCTGTTCAAAAAATGATAAGACGGCTGTTTTGCTTTGGGCGCGAAGACGGTATGCGAACTTTCATTAGCATAGGGAGAATCACGCCAGTTGCCGTAGGAAAAGAACTGAAATCCCTGTATCCAGGAAATCTCACGGCATTTTTCCACGATATCTTGATGTTGTGACCATTTGCTCAGGCGATAAGAAGGCGGCCCGACGGAATAGGGCCGTTCATCGGCGATGCCCTGCCCGATATTCGGTTCCCAGTCCGACAATAAATGATCCCGCATTTCCCGTCCGTTCAGCCAGTGATAATGCATGGGGGTCAACAGATCGACCCAGCCTTCATTGAACCACAGTGCGGCATCCTGAAACACGGAGTAATAGCCGTTCCAGCTGGCGGCCTTATAACGTCCCAGCGCTGCGGGGGACACTTTAACCCAGGGTTTCAGGGTCTGCACGGTGTCATGTACAGCTTTGATAAAAACATTGGTCGCTCCGCGCCGCCAGTCGCCCCAGGATGCAAAAGCCACCTCGGGGGTCGCATCGGGATAGAGATCCGTACTGTCGGGAACTCCCCCGCTCCACGGGTGCTCGATATCGTAAAGATAGCGGTTGTCGGCCGTGGGCTTGGCCATGCTCATGTCCCGCCGCGTTTCTTCACGCTGTTCCAGGTGTTCGATCATGCCGGCGGGATACTGTCCGTCCGGGAGCTGCATTTCCTCCGCCTGTTTGGCGAACATGATACCGGCTTCGGTGTTATCATATTCGTTCCAGCGCACATAGTCAAAATGTATGCCGTCAATATCATAATTTTCCACGATCTCCACAACCAGCTCAACGGTATAGTCCCGGACCGCTTTCAGTCCCGGCGACAACGATCTGCTGCTTGTCATGGGATCTCCGTTGCCGTCGCGGTTAACCCATTCCGGATGTTCCGCCGCCGGAGCGCCGGGAATCGTACTCGAACAATGAAAGGTATTGAACCAGGCATGCAGTTCCAGACCGCGCTTATGGGCTTCTTCCACCGCGTAGGCCAGCGGATCGTAACCCGGATCACTGTATCCGAGATAGGAGCCCCAGGGTTCGATCTCAGAAGGATAATAGACCGTACCTCCCTGCCGTATCTGCCATAATACCGCGTTCATATTGGCATCGACATGTTTATCCATGATCTCACGCGTGCGGGCTTTCAGCTGTTCCGTTGACATACTGCCGGAAAACTGATGCCAGGTAATGGACCAGGTTGCCCGGAATTCACGGTTCTCCGCCGCGGAAAGCATTGTGAAAATACACAGTATTGCCAGAAATAATTTTTTTATTAACTCCATTACAGCTCCTATTTATAAAGATAATATTTTCGGGACATTTCCCGGAATTCTTCTACATCGCGTTCAAAAATCGGTTTAATATCCGCAAAACGGTAGTTTTCCCTGAATGTTTTTCGGATTTCGTCCGTACCGCAGACAATATCAAACATGCGCCAGCGATGCGGCGCCTTGTCGAAAAGATCGTGTTCGGGATAAAGTTTATGATGCACTTCCATAAAGCGGAATTGCAGGTACATCAGTTCTGTTTTCCGGAAGTCGGTAATATGCACCTGAACACCCTGTACATTCTTCCCTTCATCCGCGCCGTAGAACGGTTTGTAGTAGACCGGGCGGAAAATAACGCCTTCAATTCCCAGATTATTCATTTCTTCCGCTACGACATTTGCGTCCATCCATTCCGAGGCATATGTTTTAAACGGCGTTGTATAGCCGATCCCGATATTCATGACATACAATTCGCCGAGAATACCCGTTGCCACATAATAGGAAGGTGTTGATCCTTCGGGAACGTGCGGGGAAGAAGGCACCCAGGAAAGTCCGGTTTCTTCAAAAGACATCCTCCGTTCCCATCCCTTCATCGGAACTACTGTCAGGTCGCATTTCACACTGTCTTTCAAAAGTCCTTCCTCATTGTATACCCTGGCCAGCTCACCGATCGTCAGTCCGTGCACATAGGGAATTTTATAGGCGCTGACTCCGGAATGAAAACCATCTTTGACGGTTGCGCCCTCCACAATATCGCCTGTCAGGGGATTGGGGCGATCGAGAACAACAAATTCTTTGCCGTATTTCGCGGCAGCTTCCATGCAATAGCCCATCGTGCTGATATAGGTATAGGAACGGCAACCGATATCCTGTATATCAATGACCAGAACATCAACATTGGCCAGAGACTCTTCGCTGGGAGCACGGCGGCTGCCGTACAGGGAATACATGGGAACGCCGGTTGCCTGATCAACGGCATCCTGGATCTTTTCACCCGCCGCATAGTTTCCGCGCACTCCGTGTTCCGGTCCGTATAAAGCGACCAGCTCCACTTCCGGTGCTTCAAACAGAACATCGATCGTCGATTTCAAATGCCGGTTAACCCCGGTGGGATTTGTAATGAGTCC
>JAWOEU010000109.1:0-17039 GCA_046482575.1 Fidelibacterota bacterium | reverse complement strand
CGCTTCCCATCAGTCTTTCGGACTTTTCAGCGGAGCCGGGTGAGGGAACGGTGGAACTGTCATGGAGCACCGAAAGTGAGACAGAGAACAGCCATTTCCTGATCTATCGTAATGACGGGGTCATCGGACGTGTGGCCGGAGCGGGAACCGTGAGCGAGCCGCGGCATTACCGCTTCACGGATAAATATGTTGAATCCGGAAATGTCTATACTTACGAACTGGCCGATGTCTCTTTCGGGAGCGTGGAGAGCAAACACGGAGCGGTTGAGGTTGAGCTTGAGGCTGAGGTTGAGAACGCAGAAAATTTCATACTGGAAGCCGCCTATCCGAATCCTTTCAATCCGCGAACGGTAATAAATTTGAGGTATGAAACCGGAAGCCGGTCGCATGTCGGAATTTACAGTACGCAGGGCGCCCTGGTCGACGAGCTGATCAACGGCTATGTTGAGCCCGGAACGTATGAGATCACCTGGGATGCGGCGGGAATGCCGAGCGGTGTATATATTGTGAGAATGACGGCGGGGAATGTTCTCCGGAGCCGGAAGATCGTACTGCTGAAATAAATTTATAAAAAAAGTTCAAACGGCAAAACCGCAGAGGCTATTTAATACCATACGCTGATATTATCAGCAAAGCTTTAATTGCCGATGGATAATAAGAACTGCTTCACTGGCGAATGATCAGTATTTTATATTCTTCCCCGCATTTAATGATCGCTGTAATATCACCCGGTTTTTTTGCATTTTCTGACGTGTATCCATCAATACGGTAATCCTGAAAAGCAAGCTAAATTATTATTTACAGAAAATATCATCAAAATACGATATAATTGAAAATATATCCTGTAAAATCGAAAATAATTCATTAAATATTTGAAAATACCGATAATATATATAAATTTTACCTGTTAAAAAGTATGGGAAACAATGCAAAAGGTTATATTAAAATTCGGCGGAAGTTCGTTAGCGGATGCAGAATATATTTCGCGCGCACTGGATATCATTGAAGAAAGACTGAAAGCCGGCGAGCAGCCGCTGGCGGTAGTATCCGCACTTGGAGGAGTAACGGATACACTTATTCATCTCTGTGAGATGGCACGTACGGGAAAACCGGAGTATAAGGGTCTTTTACAAGACCTTATTTCCCGTCACGAGCAGATACTCTTTGCTATGCTGTGTCCGGAATTACACAAAGAGACCCTTTCGGCAATAGCGGAAGTGTTCCATACCCTGCGTGATTCCCTGAAGGGATTATACCTTTTGGGTGAAGAGACCGACAGGACCCGTGACAAGATCATGGCCAGCGGTGAACGCGCATCAGCGATCCTCATATGCGCCGCATTACGTTCACGGGGTGTTGACTGCAGCTACGGCGACGCCCGGGATGTGATCCGTACCGACAGCCATTTCGGGGCGGCAAGGGTAGACTTCAGGGCAAGTTATCCGGCGATCCGTGAAAAATTCGGGAACGGTTCTGCGCCCTGGATCATCACCGGTTTTATCGCTGCGAACGGTAAAGGAGAGACCACAACACTGGGCCGCAGCGGTTCCGATTATACGGCATCCATTATAGGGTCCGCGCTGCGAGTGAAAGAGATCATTATCTGGACCGATGTGGACGGTGTGATGACCGCTGATCCGCGTGTTACTCCCGATGCCTTTGCCATACCCCGTATTTCCTATGAAGACGCCATGGAATTATCGCATTTCGGCGCAAAAGTGATCTTTCCGCCCACGATGATCCCCGCCATGAAGAATAATATACCGATCCATATACGCAACAGTCTTGCACCGGAAAAACCGGGAACGGTCATCGCTGCAGAAGGAGACGGATCGAAATACCATGCTACCGGTATTGCTTCCATTGACCGCATAGCGCTCCTGCGCATGCAGGGAAGCGGTATGATCGGAGTGCGCGGGATCTCCGCGCGTTTGTTCGACTGTCTTGCCCGGCATGAGATCAATATTATCCTCATTACCCAGTCATCCTCGGAGCACAGCATTTGTTTTGCCATTGAAGCGGACAAGGCCGCCGCCGCTGTGGAAGCACTGCAGGAAACCTTCCGCCTTGAAATGGAATTCGGTATGATCGACGCTATTATACCGGAGACAGAAACGGCAATTATTGCGGTAGTCGGCGATAAAATGCAGCACAAACCCGGGATCGCGGCAGAAATATTCTCTGCCCTCGGGCGGCAGCGCATCAATGTCAAAGCGATCTCCCAGGGTTCATCGGAACGCAATATTTCCATGGTCGTCGCCCGCGAGGACAGTAAGGCGGCGATCAACGTTTTACACCGTGCATTGTTTCCCGTCCGCGAAAAAGCCGCTGTGTATTGTATCGGCAGTGGTACGGTCGCAAAAGCATTTATGCGTCTGATGAAAAAAAGCGATCTGCAGCTGAACGGTATTATGAACAGCCGGAAAATGCTTTTGCGGGCAAGCGGATTGAACAGTGAAAGGGCCATCTCCGCTCTGGAAGAAAAGGGAAAACCTTCCGATATTGATCACATTATGGAAATGATGCACCAGGATCCCGCAAACCGTAAGATCTGTCTGGACTGCACTGCCAGCTCCGATATCGCCCGGCGTTACCGCGATATTCTTTCCGGCGGAATTTCTTTGGTCACTCCCAGCAAAATAGCGAACACCGAATCTCTTGATTATTACAGGTCCCTGCGCCGTACCGCCCGTGAACACCGGGTAAAATACCGGTATGAAGCCACGGTGGGAGCGGGACTTCCTGTGATATCCACCCTGCAGAGTATGCTGGAGACCGGCGACCGCATTCACCGTATAGAAGCTATACTGTCGGGCACGCTCAGTTTTATTTTCAATACTCTCTCGCCGGAAATGTCCTTCAGCAATACCGTCCTGCTGGCACGGGAAAAGGGTTATACCGAACCGGACCCGCGTGAAGATCTTCAGGGAACGGATGTTGCCCGTAAAGCACTGATCCTGGCACGGGAGATCGGATACGAACTGGAAATGAGCGACGCCGTTCCCGAAGCGCTGATCTCAGAGGCCTGCATGCGTGAAACTTCACTAGAAAAAGGCATACAGTTACTGGCAAAAGACGATCCGGCGTGGCAGGAACGTCTCGAGGAATTAGAAAAACAGGCCAGGGTATTACGCTATATCGCGGAGATCCGTGACGGCAGTATCACTATTGCGGTCAGAGAGATCGATGCGGGACATCCGTTCTATCACTTATCGGGTCCCGATAACATCGTTGCCATATATTCTGAACGGTATGCCATAAATCCCCTCGTTATTAAAGGCGCCGGCGCAGGCGCTCTTGTGACTGCCAGCGGTATGATGGGCGATGTACTGCGCATAGTAAATGAATAGTATGCAGGGGAAAGTACAAAAAATTAAAATACGAAAACGCAGGATACGGACAATAAAACAGGCAGAGAAAACCTCAGCGCGAAGCTCTCAATGATCAGTCTGCTCCTGCCCGGCGGAAAAAACAATAAAGGAAGAGGAAAATGCAGGAAAAAAAAGACAAGATCCCCGTCGGTATTTTGGGTGCCACCGGCAGCGTGGGTCAGAAATTCATTGAACTGCTGCAGGATCATCCCTGGTTTACGATTACCGCGTTAGCCGCTTCCGGACGCTCCGCAGGGAAAGCATATAAGAACGCCGCGAACTGGTTTCAGGAAAAAGCCCTGCCCGCAGGGATCGCCGATATGACCGTTTCGGCCTGTAAACCGGATCTGCCCTGCCGTATCGTTTTCAGCGGACTGGATGCCGCGGTTGCGGGTCCCATTGAAGAGGCTTTTGCCGAAGCGGGTTACATTGTTATCTCGAACGCAAAGAACCACCGCATGACACCGGATGTTCCCCTGCTGATCCCCGAGGTCAATCCGGAACATCTTGCGCTGGTGAAAAAACAGAAATATAAAGGTCTTATTCTGACCAATCCCAATTGCTCAACCACCGGATTGGTCATGGCGCTGAAGCCTCTGCATGATGCATTTGGTATCGACAAGGTTTCCGTAGTCACTATGCAGGCCCTGTCCGGTGCCGGCCATCCGGGTATTTCCTCGCTGGATATCATTGATAACGTGATCCCGCATATCGGAGGAGAAGAAGATAAAATGCAGACCGAGACGCTCAAGTTGCTGGGGAAATGTAATGGAGAGAAAATAGATTTTTCCGGTATCAGGATCAGCGCGCAATGCAACCGTGTTCCTGTGATCAACGGCCATACGGAATCGGTCAGTCTCTCCCTGAAAAAGGATGTCAAAAAAAAGGAACTGATCAGAGTATGGCGGGAATATTCTTCCGAACCGCAGAGACTGGGGCTTCCCTCTGCTCCCGATCCCGCGATCATGTATTTCGATGATCCGCGTTTTCCCCAGCCGCGCCTGCACCGTGAACTTGGCGGTGGCATGACCGTCAGCATCGGAAACCTTCGGGATTGTGCGATCCTGGGTCATAAATTTACCGTATTGTCGCATAATACCGTCCGGGGAGCGGCGGGCGGTGCAATACTGAATGCGGAATTGCTGGTTAAAAAGGGATATAATGAAAACTAAACGTATCAGCGCCTTTGCACCTGCCAGTATAGGCAATGTATCGGTCGGTTTTGATTGTCTGGGACTCGCGTTGGAGCGCCCGGGCGATATTGTCAGTATTGAAACGGGATGCCTGCCGGGCGCGGAACTGGTGGAGGTTCAGGGCGACGGGGGAGCGCTGCCCCGTGAAACCGCCCGTAATGCTGCGGGTGCCGTTGTCCAAAAAATACTGCAGGCCCTTGGACGCCGCGATGCACTGGCTGTCCGGCTGAAAAAAAACTTACCGCTTGAAAGCGGACTCGGATCATCGGCTGCAAGCTCGGCAGCGGCGGCAGTAGCGGCAAATGCATTTTTGGGAAGTCCTTTTTCACGACAGGAACTTCTGCCTTTCGCCATGGAAGGTGAACGTATTGCATGCGGCGCTCCGCATGCCGATAATGCCGCGCCGGCATTACTTGGCGGTATAACTCTTATACGCAGCGATGATCCTGCCGATATTATTTCAATACCCTATCCGGATGAACTTTACTGTGCCGTTATTCATCCTGAAATAAAAGTTGCCACGCGGCAAGCCCGCACCGTTTTGCCCCTTGCTGTTCCCCGTGAAGTTGCAATTCGGCAAAGCAGTCATCTGGCTGCTTTTGTCAGCGGTTTGCATCAATCGGACTGGGAACTGATCGCCCGCAGTATGGTGGATTTTATTGCCGAGCCTTTCAGGAAAGGACTGATTCCTCACTTTGATGAGATAAAAAGCGCCGTACGCGGTACCGGTACACTGGGATGCGGAATATCCGGATCGGGACCGTCAATATTTGCTCTTTGTAAAGGAAAAACATCGGCGGAAAGAACGGCAGCCGCCATGGGAGAGGTCTATGATACATATAAGATCATGTATGAAACATATGTATCGGCTGTAAACGGGAAAGGCGCGGAATTACTAACGGACACGGAGCGTGATACGTAAAACGTCATTTCCCTTACTGCATTTTATTCTGCTGACTCCATTTCATAGGGCCAGCGGGTATAACCGCCCCAGTTAAGCATGCGTGTATAGTCTTCCTCCTCCAGCTTATTAATGACCGATTGTGCACGGCCGCCGGTCTCACAGTAGAAGATCAGGTATTGTGTTAAAGGGAGTTCATCCAGGCGGTCCATTATCTCCGTAGAAGGATAGCTTAGTGCGGTGGGAATATGTCCTCTCTTATAAGCGCCCCCGGGACGGACATCAATGATCCAGATCGCGGAATCGGGTTCTTCGGTAAGCGTCAGCAGGCTCTCCGGTTCAAGGTATTTTTCCAGCATTGCGCCGCCGGCGGATGTATAGCCTGTTGAACAACGGAAAATGATGATGAGCGAAAGAATGAAAAAGATAAATTTCACGGAGTTTTTCATAAATGTCTCCTTATTTGCAGTAATGAAAGTTGTCTCTCAATATTAACATATAATAGAGAGAATGCGAACAAAAAATAACGGTATCCGGGCCGTTCAGAAGTGCAACGCTTTACTTTCTTATAAAATTGTACTAACTTTCCGGAAAAACGGAGGTCAGGTCAGAAAATATGCACTATTACAGCAGCGCCTACAAGAGTGAACCCGTAACGCTTCGATCGGCCGTACTTCAGGGTATGCCCCCGGACAGGGGTTTGTATATGCCGGACAGTATTCCGCAGATGCCGCCGCATTTTTTTGAACATATCCACTTGCTCAGCTACCGCGAGATAGCGACCTCGGTTGCTCTGACCCTTTTGGGAGAGGATCTCCCTTCCGATGCCATCATCCGTATTATTGATAAAGCCCTGAATTTCGATATCCCCCTGGTACGTCTGCATGATCATCTTTACATCCTTGAACTTTTTCACGGTCCCACTTTGGCATTCAAGGATGTCGGTGCACGGTTTATGGCAGGACTGATGGAATATTATTCCGAAAGATCAGATCAGAGACTTACGATATTAACGGCCACCTCCGGAGACACCGGATCCGCAGTGGCAGACGCTTTTCACGGAGCAGACGGCGTGGAAGTTGTTCTTTTATATCCGCAGGGAAAAATAAGCCGCCTTCAGGAACAGCAGATCTGCACACAGGGAGCAAATATCAAGGCCCTGGAGATAGACGGCAGTTTCGATGACTGCCAGAAAATGGTCAAAAATGCTTTTCAGGATAATGAACTGAAGAAAAAATTGTGTCTCAGTTCCGCAAATTCAATTAATATTGCCCGACTTCTGCCGCAAAGCTTTTATTATTTTCATGCTTATGCCCGGTTAAGGGAGGAAGGTCTCAGGGAAAAACCCCTTATATCGGTACCCAGCGGAAATCTTGGAAACCTCACTGCGGGATTGATCGCTCTGCGTATGGGATTACCGGTCCGGCGTTTTATCGCCGCCTGCAACCGGAACGACACCCTGACACGTTTTCTGGATACGGGTCGCTATGAACCCGGTGATACCGTTCATACGATATCCAATGCCATGGATGTGGGTGATCCCAGCAATTTTGACCGTATCCGGGAACTCTATGGACATTCTCCTGAATTTCTCCGCAAGGATCTTTACAGCCGTTCATTCAGTGACGATGAAACCCGTGATGCTATCCGCCGCGTCTATGCAAAACATCATTACATACTGGACCCCCATGGTGCAGTGGCGGTTTGCGGGATCGAAGCTTACCGCAGGGAACACAGCGAACAAGGCGTTTATATCGCACTCGAGACGGCGCATCCCGCAAAATTCGGGGATATCGTTGAGGACACCCTGAATATCAGTATTGATCTGCCGCCTGCTTTGGAAAGTGTACTGCACAAGGAAAAAAATTCCCGTAAAATGCCGGCGGATTATTCGAAATTCAGGCAATATCTTTTAGAAAGATAAACCGTGTTTACGAAAATGATCCGGATGTGGAAAAGCTTCTGTATTCCGGGAAACGAAAAAGCATTGCAAACCGAAGGTGCATATTCTTAACTTACAATGGATGCTTCGGCAGGAAATGCAGGGTTCTGCCGGAGGTTTGGATATCATGCAATAAGAAGACAGGAGGGAGCAGGAACATGAATACTATAAACAAAACGGCTTTTATTTTTCCGGGCCAGGGCGCACAATATCCCGGTATGGGTAAGGATGTATATGATAAGTATCCCGAAGCAAGGGCGGTCTATGAAAAAGCTGATGACGCACTGAACTTTTCCATTAGCAGACGTTGCTTTGAAGGTCCGGAAGAAGAACTGAAATTGACGGAAAATACACAACCGGCCATCCTTACAACCAGTATTGCACTTTTACGGGTATTGCAGAAATACATTGATATACGTCCCGATTTCGTCGCCGGTCATAGTCTGGGTGAATACAGCGCCCTGGTATGTTCCGAAGCTCTGACATTTGAAGACGCGGTCGTATCCGTGCAAAAACGCGGAAAATTCATGCAGGAGTCGCTGCCTCCCGGAACCGGTACAATGGCGGCCGTCATAAAGATCAGCGAAGAGAAGGTGCGGGAATTATGCGGCCGGGTCAGCCATGAAGGTCACATTGTTGTCAACGCAAATATTAACTGTCCCGGCCAGTATGTTATTTCCGGACATACGGAAGCCGTTCAGGAAGTGAGCGAACTGGCAAAAGCGGCGGGTGCGATCACCATACCCCTGGCCGTCAGCGCTCCCTTTCATTCTCCGCTCATGAAAAAGGCGGCGGATGAGCTGGAAAACTGGCTGAAAAAGATAAGTTTTAATGATCTGAAGATACCGCTTATTACCAATGCAACGACGGAAATTATTCATACCGCCGCGGAAGCCGGAACATCACTGGTACAGCAAATGCAAGCCCCCGTAAAATGGGAAGCTTCCGTACGGAAATTAATCGCGAACGGCGCAGGGACCTTTGTGGAGATAGGACCCGGCAAGGTTCTGAGCGGACTTCTGAAACGTATTGACCGGTCGGTGAACATATTGCACGTTTCGGATATTCCTTCATTGGAAAATGCTGTGAAGAATCTGAAATGAAGAGTATGAAAGTGTAAGGGAAAGATAGCCGGACCGTAAAAACGGAAAATCAACGACATGCTGGAAACAGGGATTGACATTGTCGACATAGCGCGCTTTGATAAACTGGTATCAAAGGCTGCTTTTATGAACAAATATTTTCATCCGGCAGAGATCGACTATGTAAACCGCTCCGCACATGCCGCCCGGCACCTTGCCGTAAGGTTTGCTGCGAAAGAAGCCGTTCGAAAGGTACTTTTATCCCACGTTGATACACTGAGCTGGAAGGACAGCTGGATAGAAAATGACCAAAGCGGAAAGCCGTATCTGCATTTTTCCGATAAGATCAAAGGAAAGATCGGCATCCGGCACGCATCCGTGAGTTTAAGCCATACGGACAGCACGGCGGTCGCAATCGTAATGATCGATATAGTCATATAGGGACCGGCTCCCGTTTTCAAATAAACCATAATTTATAAGATCAATAAATACAAGTATTAACTAAAAACAGGAAGCATGATGATCCGGGTAAAAAATACATAATAATTAAAAAAGTGGTTGACAATTCATTCATAATAGTAGTAGACTACCATTGAGATTTTTGCTGTTCTTTTTAAGCAGAACAGCAGAAACCTTAAAACACAGACGGAGGGAAACATGCAAGAACAACTAATCACATTGATTGTGGATGAATTAAGTGTACCACGGGAAAAGGTTACTCTGGATGCCAATCTCGAGGAGGACCTGGGTGCAGATTCATTAGACGCCATTCAGCTTATCATGAGTATTGAAAATGCGTTTGACATAACTATTCCGGAAGAAGAGGCCGAAAATCTGAAAACGGTTCGCGAGCTGCTGCAGTATATTGAAAAAAAACAATAACCCGGCAGATAAGAAACCCAGGCGGTTGTCTTTTCTTCACACCGGATCCCGGACGGTACGTTAACGAACGTTATCCGCGGGACAAAAAAGGGGTCAAAAAGGATCAAGGCTGTCCGCAGCGCTTTTTCCCCGGCCGTTTTACCGGAGAGGAATAATTATACCATGCAAACGCAGATATACCGGAAGAGGTAAAATTATCATCTTTCCCGGAAATCTCCTGTAATCATTTTACAGACAGAGAATTCCGGACTCAAACGGTATCACTGTACTTTTACCTTAAGATCATATCTGCACGGTCACCCGCCCGGGATCAGGGGAGGTCCCGTTCCGGTTACGGAAAAAAATCAGCCGGTAAAAAATACTAACACAGGAGGAAAATACCATGGGGTTAAATAAAGGATCTTTCAGGATCGTTTCTTCCGGAAGTTATGTTCCGGAGCAGGTTCTGACGAATAGGGACCTGGAAAAGATCGTTGACACCAACGAAGCCTGGATCATGTCCCGGACAGGGATCGGTGAAAGACGGATTGCAAACGGAAAAACAACATCGGATATGGCAGCACTTGCCGCCGTGCAGGCTCTGGAAAAAGCAAATTACGATAAAAAAAAGATCGACGTGATTATCGTAGCAACCTTCACTTCCGATATGAAAAGTCCAAGCGTGGCATCGAGAGTACAGGCCAAACTGGGACTGGACAAAACGGGGATCATGGTCTTTGATCTCAATGCCGCATGCACGGGATTCATCTACGCACTCAATGTAGCGGAAAGAATGCTGCACAGCGGTTCACACCGGAGCGCTCTGGTTATCGGCGCGGAAGTATTGAGCAAAGTGACGGATTATAAGGACCGGAACACCTGTGTGCTTTTCGGTGACGGTGCGGGAGCCGTGATCGTGGAAAGAGATGAAAAAAAAGAAGCCGTCTTTAATGTCTCATCAAAAACTGATGAGGACCTTATTCTCTATGTTGACGATTATATCAACATGGATGGTCCGAAGGTATATCAATTTGCGTCAAGGGTAATCGAATCAAGTGTCAGGGATCTTTTGGAATACGGGAATATTGAAAAGTCGGCGATCAGGAAGATCATTCCGCACCAGGCAAATATCCGTATCATCAAAAGTGCATCAAGGGCACTGGGTATTTCACTGGATTCTTTCTTTGTCAATATTCACAAATACGGCAATACCTCCGCCGCGAGTGTCCCGATCGCCCTGGATGAGATGCTCGGCAAAGAGAAGATCGAAGCGGGCGACAAGATCGTATTGGTCGGGTTCGGAGCCGGACTTACGTACGGGTCATGTTTACTAACTTTTTAAGAGGATATTATGAAGAACATTAATGAATTGCTGGGTACGGAATATCCGTTGATCCAGGGCGGAATGGCCAATATCAGCGATCATAAATTTGCGGCTGCCGTATCAAACGCAGGCGGACTCGGCCTGATCGCCGCATCGTCGGATAATGCGGAAAACGTAAGGAAAGAGATCAGGGTATGCAGGGAACTGACAGACAGGCCTTTCGGGGTTAATATTATGCTGATGAATCCGCATGCGCCGGAGATCGCGGATATGGTAATCGAAGAAAAGATTTCCGTTGTGACCACCGGTGCGGGAAATCCGGGGAAATATATTCCCGGCTGGAGTGCGGCAGGGATCGTTGTTATTCCTGTTGTACCAAGCTGCGGACTTGCCCTGCGTATGGAACGGGCGGGAGCAGATGCCGTTATTGCGGAAGGGCAGGAAGCCGGGGGCCATATCGGTGAACTTACGACAATGACCCTGATACCCCAGGTCGCGGACAGTGTAAGCATCCCGGTGATCGCTGCAGGCGGCATTGGTGATCACCGGAGCGTACTGGCGGCATTTGCACTCGGCGCCCGGGGTGTACAGGTCGGAACCATCCTTCTGGCTTCCGAAGAGTGTCCGGTGCATGACAATTACAAAAAAATGGTGCTGAATGCCAAAGACATCAGTACGATCGTTACAGGAAGGCAGACCGGTGCTCCGGTAAGGGTTCTGAAAAATCTGATGGCAAAAAGATACAACGCCATGGCGGATCAGAAGATCTCATTGGAAGAACTGGAAAAACTGACGCTTGGTTCGCTGCGGCGCGCGGTTATCGACGGTGACATTGAAAACGGTTCATTCATGGCGGGTCAGATCGCCGGACTGGTTAACACAATACGTCCGCTCAGAGAGATCGTCGAATCCTTGTTTTTGCCGCTTGGATCCTACAGGAAGAGTCTGGAGATCCTGTGATGATATCCGATCAACAACAATCAGAAAGGTATATTTATGAATGTAAAAGATAAAGTTGCGCTGGTTACCGGTGCTCCGGGGGGAATAGGGGAAGCTATCTGCACGCTGCTTGCGAGAAACGGTGCCGTGGTTATTATGAATTACCGCCGCTCGCGCACAAAAGCGGAAGCGCTCTATGAGAAGCTTTCCCGGGAAGGCCTGCAATGCAGTACATATCAGGCTGACGTTTCTTCTTCCGAAGCATCACAGACCATGGTGGATAATGTGATCAACGAATACGGGAAGATCGATATTCTGGTCAATAATGCAGGTATTACCCATGACCAGCTTTTATTGAGAATGAAAGAAGCGGACTTTGACCGGGTAATATCAACCAATCTGAAAGGCACCTGGAACATGATTAAATCGGCATCGCTTCCCATGAGCAAAGCCCGGTACGGGAAGATCGTCAATATTACTTCCGTTACCGCCGTGACCGGAAATGCGGGACAAAGCAATTATACTGCTTCCAAGGCGGGGATTATCGGACTTACAAAATCCGTCGCAAGGGAATTTGCCAAAAGGAATATCAACTGTAATGCCGTCGCGCCGGGATTCATCGAGACGGCAATGACGGAAGAACTTCCGGACAGCATAAGGGAAAGATACTTACAGCAGATCCCTGCGGGAAGATACGGCCGGGCGGAAGAAGTCGCCTCACTGGTCCGGTTCCTGGCAAGCGATGATGCAAATTATATAACGGGACAAGTCGTACACGTTGACGGCGGTCTGGTAATGCAGTAGGAGGTTTCATGAAACGACGAGTAGTGATTACCGGTCTCGGAACCGTAAATCCCGTTGGAAATAATGTAGAATCCAGCTGGGAGGGCATCAAGGCCGGAAAGAATGGGATCGATGAGATAACCTTATTTGATATATCCCGGCAGAAACCGTATTTGGCGGCGGAGGTAAAGGATTTTCATCCCGAAGAACATATACCCCCCAAAGAAATAAGGCGGATGGACAGAACGACAGTTCTCGCACTTATTGCGGCTGCAGAAACATATAAGGATAGTCAGCTTGAAAATTCGGATTTTAATCATGAGCGATTCGGAGTTTTTGTCGGCAGTGGCATAGGTGGGTTGGGAACCATTTATGAAGAGACAAAAAAAGCCGTTGAAAAAGGCCCGGACCGTATAAGTCCCTTTTTCATTCCCAATTCGATCGTAAACCTGATCGGAGGCAATATCGCGATCAGATATGGTGCGAAAGGACCTGCACTCTCAGTGGTTACCGCTTGTTCATCTGCGACGAATTCCATCGGTGAAGCTTTCCGGTATATCCGGGACGGGTATCTCGAACTGGCATTTGCAGGCGGAGCCGAGGCCCCGATAAATGTACTTGGCGTTGCCGGTTTTTCAAACATGAAAGCAATCTCACCCAGTCCGGATAAAAACCGCGCTTCCATTCCTTTCGATAAGGAACGCTCCGGATTTGTCATTGGCGAGGGAGCGGGAATTCTTATCCTGGAAGAACTGGAGCATGCAATGAAGCGAAACGCAAAAATTTATGCGGAGCTTGTCGGTTACAGTACGAATTGCGACGCCTATCATATTACGCAGCCCGAGAAAAATGCCGAAGGAATAATTACATGTATGAAAAATGCCTTGTCGGATGCAGACGTCTTACCCGAATGGATCGACTATATCAATCCGCACGGCACCTCGACGCTGTATAATGACCGCATGGAGACCAAAGGGATAAAAGCCGTTTTCGGGGATCATGCTTTCCGCATCAGTATCGGGGCTACAAAGTCAATGCACGGCCATTCTCTGGGCGCTGTCGGCGGTATCGAATCAATAATCACAGCAAAAGCTCTGGAGAACGGGATCATTCCGCCAACCATCAATTACCGCGTAAAAGATCCCGAGTGTGATCTGGATTATACACCCGGTCACAGCAAAGAACGCCGAATCCGCTATGCTTTGAAAAACAGCCTGGGTTTCGGCGGTCACAACGCCAGCCTAATCTTTAAAAAATGGGAAGAATAGCATGCTGAACCAGGAACAGATAAAGAAGATCATTCCGCACCGGGATCCGTTTTTACTGATAGACAGGGTTATCGACGTGAAACCGGGTAAGACAGCGGTAGGAGAAAAAAAAGTAAAAGCGGATGAATACTTTTTCCCGGGGCATTTTCCCGGCGAACCGGTAATGCCGGGCGTATTGATCATTGAAGCGCTTGCGCAGACCGGAGCGATCACATTACTGTCACTTCCGGAAAACAAGGGAAAGAATGTTTATTTCGGCGGGATAAAAGATGCAAAATTCAAGAGAAAGGTCATACCCGGCGATACTCTCCGCCTGGAAGTGGAACTGACCCGGGTTAAGGCGAAATTCGGTGTCGGTACCGGCTGCGCTTATGTCGGCGGGGAACTGGCTTGTAAAGCGGAATTCTTGTTCTCGTATTTGTAAAAAATAGTTTTTCCGGACTTTTTCTGCCGCATTTATTTCTCTGCGTTCAGGATGAAAAGATCGCGCGGATCATTGTTTCTTTGATGACTCATACTGTGAGATGGATTCCCGCATAATGCCGATAAGATCATTTTCCACTGTCCGGATGGCGACATTGAGAGCATTCCCGAAAGCATAGGCGGTTGAGCGTCCATGAGCCTTAATAACGGCTTTTTCGTACCCGAAAAGGGGAGCACCGCCGTACTCTTCATAACTTGCGATCTTCATGGAATCTTTTATTGCGCCGGAAAGAAAACCTGCAGCGATCTTCCGGATAAACGAAGCTTTTATCGCTCTTCCGGTAAATTTTCTGACCGCTTCGGAAGTTCCCTCCATCGTTTTCATCGCAATATTTCCGGCCAGGCCTTCCGTGACCACAACATCCGCCTTTCCGCTCATCAGTTCATTTCCTTCAATGTTGCCGATAAAATTCATGTCGGAACGGGAAGAGAGAAGCTTATAGGCATTTTTCAATGTTTCATTTCCCTTGTGTTTTTCCGCACCAATATTCAGCAGAGCGACAGCCGGGTTGTCTGCCTTCAGGATCTTTTCTTTATATCGCGATCCCATATAAGCGAAATGTACCAGATCATCAGAGGTATTGACAACATTTGCTCCTATGTCCAGCATCAGGGAAAATATATTACTTCTTTTCTGTACATTTAAAGTTGGGTAAATAATACCCAGAGCCGTACGTCTGACACCGGGTATCCGTTTTATGTGTATAGCGGATGAAAGGATCACCGCCCCCGTGCTGCCGGCAGAGACCATTGCATCGGCCTTTTCCTCGCCCAATAATCTTGCCGCTACGGTGACAGAAGCATTCGATTTTTCGCGGATAACCGCAGCAGGGGAGTCCTCCATGCTGATCTCATCGGGAGTGTGAACGATCCGTATTTTGTCTTTGTTGCCGGAGTGTTTTTTCAGCTCGGCATTTATTCTGGCTTCATCCCCGACAAGGATAAATCTTGCCGGTGATCGATGTGTGATGCGGCATACGCCCTCGACAGTGATCTGCGGGGCATTATCGCCGCCCATGGCATCAACTGCGATCGTGATTTGATGATCTGACATAAAATTCCCTTCCTTTCTGTGTTGCTGATAACATAAATGATTTTTCTGTCACGGTCTACAAATATTTTTTATAACGGCCGGTATGAAAATAACATATGTGTTTTTCATATACATCCCGGAATCCGGTAAAGAAGGCCGGCAGCGGAACATATCCCTTCTTTAGTATTTTAAGATCATAAAATACAAGGAGAATCCAATGAAAAGAAAAGGTTCTGCCGTCTGGAAAGGCGGATTGAAAGACGGGAAAGGTACCGTGTCCACTGAGAGCGGTGTGCTGGAAAAAACGCAGTTTTCTTTCAGTACACGTTTTGAGGATGGAAAAGGCACCAATCCTGAAGAATTGATAGCCGCCGCACATGCCGGCTGTTTTTCAATGGCTCTCAGCGGCCAGCTGGAAGCGGACAATATGAAAGCGGAAAGCATTGATACCACGGCAACCCTGAAATTCGAAAAAAGGGAAGAGGGTTTCACGGTGACACAAATCCGTCTGGATGTATATGCCGCGATACCCGGGGCCGATCCCGGTGCATTTGAAAAGGCCGCCCGGAACGCAAAAGACGGGTGCCCCGTCTCGCGGCTTCTCAATACGGATATTGTTATGAATGCACATCTGGCGGACTGACGGATAAAAAAACGTTCCGTCTGCAGGTGGTATCCGGCAATAGTAGCGAGACGGACTTTTTACAGGTGATTTTGAGGGAAAATATATCTGCAAATATCGTCCGCCGCACCGGTGTTGATATATTGCCGCTGAGCATCGCGCATTCGCGCCATTCCCTCTTTGTCCCCGGCAAGTCTGACTGCATTTACGGCAGCCTCATCTTCACCGGATGCCATGACCGACATACCATGGCGTGAAAAGAAACGTGCATTTTTTGTTTCGACGCCGGGAATGGGCGCTGTATGTACCAAAGCAATGTTCTTTACAGCCGCTTCGGTGCTGGTAATGCCGCCGGGCTTGCTCAAAAGGACATCACAGGCATCCATATAGAGCTCTACGTTTTCGGTAAAACCCACCGCTTTCACGCGTTCATCGCCCGTAAATTTTTCCTGCAGCGTATCTTTTAGCTTGCTGTTCCTGCCGGTCAAAATTATGATACGGATATTATCTTCAGCCTTTTCAATTAGTTTTCCGGTAAGTGCCACCGCATTCCCGCTTCCTTCACCCCCGGTCATGATAAGAAATGCCGGAAGCTTGCCGGGGATGCCAATCTTTTTTCTGGCTTCCGCTTTCGGAACGGTATTGCGGAACTTAGCGGAGACCGGAATGCCGCTGCAGATCAGATCGCTTTCCGGAATACCCTGTTCAAGAAATTCCGTTTTAAGATCTTTGTGCGGGATGAAAATCCCGTCCATCCTTAATTCCTCAATAAAAGGTATACAAGTGTAATCTGTGGAAATATAATAAGCCGGGACATTGAGGTTCCGTTCGCGTTTCAGGAAACTGAGCGCCTCCGCAGGAAACAGATGGGGACAGATCACCGCATCGAATTTATTTTTGCGGAGATATGTATAGAGTTTGTCCGCATATAGTGCATTTGCATAATAGACCGGAGATTTGCGCTTATCTGAGCTGAGTGCATCACCGGCTTTATAAATGAAACCGAAAAGATCGGGAGTGTTATTGGTGATGTTCGCAAAGGCAGCGGCGATCAGTTCGGAGGCCTGCTTTCCGACAAAGGAAAGCGTGTCTGTGATCTCGGCATCGATTTGCCGTCGCTGAAGAGACTCATGGATCGCTTTTGCTGCAGAAATGTGTCCCTGGCCGGTCTGGCCTGTCAGTATAATAGCTCTCATTTTACAATCACCTTTTTTCTGTTCAGCGAAAAACAGCGCCG
>JAWOEU010000093.1:0-5859 GCA_046482575.1 Fidelibacterota bacterium | reverse complement strand
TTCACCAGAAATTCGGCTACGGGGCCATTCTCGGGATCGAGGGCGACAAGCTCGAAATCGAGTTCGACAAGGCCGGCGTCAAGAAGGGATTTGCCGTCGCTGCAGAGACTCATGGATCGCTTTTGCTGCAGAAATGTGTCCCTGACCGGTCTGGCCTGTCAGTATAATAGCTCTCATTTTACAATCACCTTTTTTCTGTTCAGTGAAAAACAGCGCCGGAGGAAAAGCGGTAATACCGCATACTAAGACCAAAGGAATATCACAAGTATCAATATGTTCAGGCGCCTGATAGCGGTCATGTTGTTTATTTACACGACAGCGTACTGTGTTCTTTCACCGCCTACGCTTACTGAATGTAGTAAATGATAATATAAAAACAAACGTTCTTCTTAACGGCAATGCAGAGCAGCAGGGAGAATAATAAAAAACCGCTCATTAAAAGGATTAAAAAAACCTTATTTTATGATCCTTATTTTGTTAAACTTTTATAATTTACTAACAGTCAGAGACTAAAGGAAATAATCCTGACATTTTGTTCAGAGGAGGGGGGGCATCCTTTACGAAGGCAGAATATGCTATACGGACTTCAGACCGGCCGGTAATGGAATCTCCTATGGTAATGAAAAAAATATTTATCAACATATAATTAATAGCAAGCAAAAAACCACAGATGAATACAATATCGATCATATTAATTTTTTTTACGGTTATTCCGTATTCTGCCTTTCATTTAACCGAAACGGCGGACCATTTTTCCTTTTCAATAAGCAGATGATTCGGCGGTTCAAATATATTAAGACTACAAAGTACATAAAAAATACCGATGATAATATACCGCATCAACTATTGTGTAAAATATCTGTTAAAATTTCCGGAGTAAAAAAGTGCGACCAGCAGTTTTTCAGACATCAGATCGAAAGGATCTTCATCAGTTTAAGCAGCTGCGTATTCAGCGATTTCTTATTATCCAGGGATTGGCTGATAGGGATGTACGCGATACGGTCGTTATGCAGGCCGACCATAATGTCTTTCTTTTTGTCGATCAGGGCTTTTACTGCAGATACTCCCATCCGGCTGGCTAATACACGGTCGAAGGCAGAAGGCGCACCCCCGCGCTGAAGATGTCCGAGTATCGTCACCCTTACATCGTATTCGGGATATTCCTTCCCCGTGTTTTCGGCAATTTTGACGGCACCGCCGATCTCATCTCCCTCTGATACCAGAACGATACTGCTGGTCTTGCCTTTTTTATATCCGCTTTTCAGAAAGTCATGAAGCTGTTTGTAATCGTCTTCAATTTCCGGGACCAGGACCACCTCCGCACCGGATGCAATTCCTCCGGAAAGCGCCAGGAATCCGGCGTCGCGTCCCATGACCTCAATGAAAAAAAGACGATTATGCGCAGTGGCCGTATCACGGATCTTGTCCACTGCATCTACGATCGTGTTTAAGGCGGTATCATAGCCGATGGTGTTATCCGTGCCGTAAAGATCATTGTCTATCGTGCCCGGAATACCGACTACCGGAATGTTGAATTCCTGTCCAAATACACGGGCACCCCTGAAAGTGCCGTCTCCTCCGATGACCACCAGGGCGTCAATGCCGTGTTCACGGAGATTATCACGGGCTTTGCTGCGGCCCGCTTTGTTCAAGAATTCGTCACAGCGGGCGGATTTGAGAATAGTGCCGCCGGAATGAATAATATTACTGACAGATGAGGATTGCATCTCTTCGATATGATTATCGATCAAGCCCTGATATCCTCTGTAAATTCCGTAAACGCGTAACCCGTGATAAATTGAAGCTCTTACAGTTGCACGGATAGCGGCATTCATGCCCGGAGCATCGCCTCCGGAGGTCAATACCCCGATACGCTTTATCGTATTCATCATATTTTTCTCCTTTAAGGGGTTTCCCCCTGCGGTTGACGTTGTATCCGTCCCGGAGACCGGTCTGCGGTAATCGGAAGATCCATCGCAGTAATAAACGGGCGATACCCAGTGTTGTCACAGGCTAATCTTAAGGATTATTATTCTTCCGGACAATAATAATTGGAGAATAAGAATGAGAATAAGAAGTAATAAGAATAAGAATAAGAATGAGAATGAGGGCGGGAGTGTCGTGAGCGTAGTCAAAGATCCGTTCGTAAAAGAAGTATTGGGGTCATGAAATAAGTGCTTGAATATACTTCAGAATACTTTCAGTATCAACATCTTCCCGGGGAAGTTTAAAATTTTCCTCTTCATCAACTCGTCAATACCGTGTGCGGGATAGTTTTTTCGTGATCAAAAAAACACACATCACTCTTTCTTATCCGGTATTCTGATCAGACGTTCAGGCTTCGCCTGTCGAAAACGTGAACTGCAGCGGCAAAAAGGATGAAAGCGGTAAGGATCAGCAGGCCGGCGGAGATAAGCGCATAGGATGTATTGTCAAAGATCCTGTACACATCGATAAGCGAAAAGAGCGAGGCGTATTTCAGAGCTTCCAGTTTGTCACCTGCATCGGAGAGCATTTTGAATAAAAGAAAAGCCAGGGGGAATCCCAGTCCGACAGCGATCGAGTGCCGGGATTCGCTGAATATGCACGATGCAAGGAAAGCGATCCCGCCGAGAACAAGATGCACAGAGACGGTCACCAGGTTCAGGAGCATGTAATCACGATATATCAATTTTCCCGGGAACATGGATTCACTCATGACGATACCTGTGAGGATCACGGAAAAAAACAGAAGCAGGGTGGAGCCTGCCATGAAGGCGGCCTGGGTGGTGACGAGGGTCTTCCGGGTGTTCGGGGTGGCGAGCATATACACGATGGAGCCCCTGTCCACATGTTTTGCGATCAGGTTATTGGCTGCGGGAACCATATAGACCAGGGGAAAAACAAGAAAAATAAAGCCGTATAAATAGGCGCCGATGTGACTTGTAAGATCAATTGCCAGAACATCATATCCGAAGGCGGCGCTCAGGGACTCGGGCAGTGCTTCCACCATGGACCGCATGGCTTCGACATTTTCGGGGTCATACATGCCGAGGATAACACTCTGGTACATCAGCAGGATCAGAAAGGTCCCCGTCAGCAGTTTCCAGTTTGCTTTCAGCGAAGCCATAAAAAGTGTCTTATTCATTGTGATCCCCCTTTTTGCCGTAATAATTCATAAAAATATCCTCAAGCAGGCGCTGACGCAGGTCCAGGTTCGTCACATCCAGCCCGGAAAGGGTCCGGATAAAATCATTGAAATGTTTCCCGACGCGCACCATAACCTTTTTTTCATTGAGCTTCTTCGTCTCGAGAGGGGTATCAAGGAGTTTCTTTGCATCCTCCTTACTTTTAAGGGTGACAATGAATTCACGGGTTTTCATCGCATTCAGCGAATTGATATCCTCGATCGCCACCAGGCGCCCTTCGCGGATAATCCCTGCGCGGTCACAGCTTCGCTGTACTTCCTCAATAAGATGGGATGACATCATCACGGTCTTTCCACGGGATCGTTCTTCTCTGATCAGGTCCATGAACACGTTTTGCATAAAGGGGTCCAGTCCGCCGGTCGGCTCATCAAGAATATATACCTCCGGATCATGCATGAAGGCCGCGATGATCCCGAGCTTCTGTTTCATACCTTTAGACATTTTCCGTATGCTCCCTGAAACCTCGAGGTCGAACTGCTCGATCAGGCGGTCACGCCGCTTTGTCTCTTTCATGTTATGCATGTCCCCGACGAATTTCAGGAATTCCAGCCCCTTCATATTATCAAAGAAGGCGATCTCACCCGGAAGATAACCGATGATCTTCTGTAGTTCGGCAGCGTTGTTGCGGCAGTCAAGACCGCGTATCGTTACGCGTCCGCTATAGGCATTTACAAAACCCATGATATTCCGGATCGTGGTGGTCTTTCCTGCCCCGTTGGGTCCGAGATAACCGAAGACCTCACCCTCATGAATGGAGAAATTCAGGTCAAAAACCCCTTTCCCGCTCTTGTAAATGTGGGTCAGTTCCTGTACGTTGATCATTATTCCACCTCTAATTATTTGATAATGTTAAGTGTACTGAAGAAAAAAGGAAAAATCAAAGGGAAAAGCGGGGTTGAAGAAAGGAGATCACAATTAAAGTTGAGACCGGAAGGTAAGGGACAGGATGCAAAAAAAGACGCAGCTGCCTGAAATAAACGGGAAATACAGAAGAAAGAGATCGTTGTTTTATTTACGCTTTTGCTTCTTAACTCTTATGTTAACTTGCAAACTAAAATAATAAAAAATACTCCTTTTTTATCCTATCCACCAAACTCTTATCAGCAGACATCTTTTCACAAGAGCCGCACAATCGCCATCAGGCAAGAAAGGGGCGGGACGTAGTCTTCTCATAGCAGACATTTATGCTGCAGTTAAGAGGTAACGCAGGTCCCGCCTTGATTTGCGAGATAGGTTTATGTTAAATAACTGTAATCAAATTCACAGCGGTGTATCAGGACATACCGGATCCGGCTTAACAGTTTTTTTGCAATACGAATAATTGCTTTGTCCTTATCCATTCTCTTGCAGTATTGACAGTAATCAAGGTGAAGTTGAGGGTCCCGCTGAACAGCTTGCCAGGCACATTCGATCAGCATCGTCCTTACTATCTTATTTCCTCTGCGATTCAGACGACCCTTTCGCTCTTTTTCACCGCTGCTGTGACAGGACGGCACCAAACCGACATAGCCGCATAAGTGATCCATATCCGGATAATTGTTAATATCACCGGTCTCACATAAGAAGGTCAGCGCGCTTAAAGCACCAATACCCCGGAGACTGCTGATATATCTCACTTCATCCTGATAGCGGGGCGTACGAGAAAGCGCAAGGACCAGTACGTTCATTTGCTTAAGTTCTTCTTTGTTTGAGCGGAGTTGTCTGAGCAAAGAACTTAAAACCATATCCTCAGATCTGTCACTTAATTTCTCCAGCCAATCAAACATCCTTATCGGCCATGAAGGTTTATCCAATTCTTCCGGCAGACGGATCCCCTTAAATGCCAAATGCGATTTGATACGTTGTTTGATCCGGTTAAACTCTTTTTGAACCGCCTTGCGCTGGCGCAACAGCGCTCGGTCCTGCTCACGGGTTTCATCCGGTACTGTAATGGACGTTAAAGTCCCGCTGCGAAGCTCCCGAGCAAGTTTATTCGCATCACGGACATCCGTTTTGCCTCTGCGTTCCTTGTCAGTTGTTGCCACATCTCCCGGATGGACCACCCTGCAATCAACTCCTAATGTATTCAGATTGCGATAGACGCTATATCCGCTGAATCCCGCCTCATAGACCGTCTGATAACTGGCACCGGGAAAATTCTTGTGCAAATAATGCACCAGTTTCTCCGGTTCCGGAGCCATCGTAAATCGTTTATGGGCTATGTCCTCAAAATGAATGCTCACTTTCCAGTCCTTCTTGTGAACGTCAAGACCTACAAAAATTGTTTGGCCTTCATAGTTTAATTTTCTAACTTCTTCCATAGCAAGCTCCTTTCTTTTTGGATTGTTCTATCTTAATTTAAGGAGCTTTGCTATTTTACTCAACTAGTTAAACATACGGTCTTTTCACTTTGATCTTTTCTTTACCGTATAACAATGAATTTCTTCACGATCGATTCGCCTTTGAATAACAGGGGCAGTCCGGTGTCTTTTTCAGACGTGTCCTCAGTTACCTGTATATGCGCGATATACACACCGCTTTTTATCACCTGGCGGGAGTCGGTACTGCTGTACCAGGCCTCGTCCGCGACCGGGGACATCCCCGCTTCCGTTACGTGTTCGATCTCATCCACGAGATCTCCGCGTTCCGTGAAGATACGGATCATGCAGTTCTCCGGAAGATTATAGAACAT
>JAWOEU010000043.1:0-6301 GCA_046482575.1 Fidelibacterota bacterium | reverse complement strand
TTTCAGAATAATCCCTTCCGGCATTGCCCGGATCATCACATGCATTACCGCCGGAAGCCGTGCCTTCGCAGACAATAAATTTTTTTGCTTTCGGCCGGGATCACATTCAGGCACGGTAATTTTCCTTTTATTGTGATTTATAAATTATCGCCAATGAAAATCTTTTAACAATTATTATCCGGTATTCATCTTTTTCATTTAATGATCATCGTTGTAATATATCCTTTTTTTAAGCTTGTAAAAAGTATTCGGGAAACGAGGCGATAACAATTTTTCTTTTTTGTCCTTATTCTTTTTCGTAAATTGTTTCGTATTGAATAAACAAATTTAATCGTAATTCTGAGTTGCAGGTCATAGTGTTTTTAAGGAGAAAATATGGCGAGCGAACATTTTGTTTTGATCCGTCCGGATGACTGCAAGGGCTGCGGTCTTTGTATTGAAGCCTGCCCGGTCAATGTACTGGAATTCGCAAATAAACTAAATGTCATGGGCTACCGTCCCGCGCATTATAAAGGCGAAGGCTGCACGGCTTGCGGTTCCTGTTTTTACACCTGTCCCGAGCCCCGGGCGATCACCGTTATACGTAATGTGGACGGCCTTGACAGCGGACATTGTCCGCAATGCGATAAAGAGGTAAAGCTCCTTCCCGATTACCGTAAGTCCGGGCTTTCCTGCTGTATTGAATGCTTGTCACCCGTCAATAAATAAGCAAAAGAGGTTTTTATGTCGAAAGTGCTCATAAAAGGCAATGAAGCGGTGGTGCGCGGTGCGTTACTGGCCGGTTGTAAAAATTTCTTCGGATACCCGATCACGCCGGCCAGTGAGATCGCGGAAGCAGCCGCCTATTATTTCCCCTTGCTTGGCGGTACGTTTTTACAAGCCGGAAGCGAGATCGGAGCGATCAACATGGTCTACGGCGCCGCAAGTTCCGCCAAGCGCTGTATGACCGCCAGCTCAAGTCCGGGCATCAGTCTGAAACAAGAAGGGATGTCGTATCTTGCGGGTGCCGAACTCCCCTGTGTTATCATCGACATCATGCGCGGCGGACCCGGATTGGGCAATATCGCACCCGAACAGGCGGATTACAATCAGATCATCAAAGGCGGCGGTCACGGGAATTATAATCTTATTGCCCTGGCCCCGAACAGTGCACAGGAAATGTGTGATTTGACGATGGCGGCATTTGAACTGTCCGACAAATACCGTAATCCGGCAGTCGTCCTTGCAGACGGTATCATCGGTCAAATGATGGAACCGGTTGCGTTTCCGGACCCGGTTACGGCCATCCCCGAACGTCCCTGGGCATTAAAGGGCACCGAAGATTCACATAATCTTATATGTTCCATTGAGCTTGATCCCGATAATCTTGAAGCACATAATCAAAAGCTCCAGAAAAAATACGCAGAGATCCGTAAAAATGAGATCCGTTATGAATCAAACCGCTGTGAAGATGCCGAATATATTTTTACCGGTTACGGTATCGTCAGCCGGATACTTCATTCCGTGATCGATGTGCTGAGGCAGGAAGGCATCAAGGCCGGTTTTTTCCGTCCCGTCACCCTTTTCCCCTTCCCCACACCCCAGTTCGAAGCTTTTGCGGAGGACAAGAAGGTCAAATCCCTTTTCGTCTGCGAACTGAGCGCCGGCCAGATGGTTGATGATGTACGGCTGGCCGTGAACGGAAGAAAACCGGTACATTTGCATACGCGGATGGGTGGAAATGTACCTACGGTAAAGGAAATTATTGAAAAATTCAAAGCAAGCATATAGAGGCATGGCATGAAAACAAGCATATTACAAAAACCTGCAAGCTTTTATGATGAATTCGTACGCAAAGGCGGAACACAACTTAAGAACACCCATTATTGTCCCGGTTGCGGTCATGGCATTCTACATAAACTTATCGCGGAAGCCGTCAGTGATTTTGGCATCCAGGACCGAACCGTCCTGGTTTCTCCGGTCGGCTGTTCGGTCTTCGCCTATTATTATTTTGATGTCGGTAATATACAGTCGGCCCACGGACGCGGACCGGCAGTCGCCACCGGATATAAACGTTCGAATCCCGATTCTGTCATCATATCGTATCAGGGGGACGGAGATCTCGCGGCCATCGGTACAAATGAGATCCTCCAGGCGGCAAATCGCGGCGAACAAATGACGGTCTTTTTCATCAATAATGCCATTTACGGTATGACCGGCGGTCAGATGGCACCCACGACGCTCATTGGTCAGAAGAGCACCACAACCCCCCGCGGGCGGTCTTCGCAGAACGAGGGATATCCCCTGAAAATGTCCGAGATCATTGCAACTCTGGAAGCGCCCGTCTATGTGGAACGCGTAATGCTTACCGATGTAAAGAACATTGCCCGTACCCGGAAAGCGGTCCGGAAAGCTCTCAGGATCCAGATCGAGAAAAAAGGTTTCTCTTTTGTCGAAGTGTTATCCGCTTGTCCCACCGGATGGAAAATGACACCGGTCGATTCCAAAAAATGGATCACCGATACCCTTTCCGCTTATTTCACACCCGGCATAAAGAAAGATGAATCGGAAGAGCGCAAACCGGTCATCACCATGAATACGGAACCCCCTTTAAAAGAGTATCATGAATTGCTGGACATTAAAAGCATGACAGAGAAGATCAGGGGTGTAAAACTGCCGGAAATGCAGAAGATAAATGATGAGATCAAGATCGCCGGTTTCGGCGGACAGGGAGTCCTGAGTATGGGCTATGCCCTGGCAAATATTGCAATGGGACACCGGTATCAGGTAAGCTGGCTTCCGAGTTACGGTCCCGAAATGCGCGGCGGCACGGCAAACTGCAGCGTAAAGATCTCCGATGACCGTATCGGATCCCCCATGATCGATAATCCGACCGTGCTGGTTGCAATGAACAAACCTTCCCTGAAACGTTTTGAAAACGATGTGCAGTCCGGCGGTATCATCCTGTATGACAGCGGACTCATTGATACGCCGCCGGAACGGGATGATGTTAACGCGGCCGGTATCCGGGCAACCGAAGAAGCGGATAAGCTCGGTTCGACGAAAGCAGCCAATATGATCATGCTGGGTGCCTATGCACAACTGCGCTCATACTTGTCGGAAGAATATGTTTATCAGGCCCTGCCGCTGATCATCAAACACAAGAAATTCCATGAAATAAACGAAAAGGCCTTTAAACTCGGAATGGAACTGGTAAAATAGGAAAACAGGACGCGAACGTCAAACGCCTCATGGGAAAGTTATGAGGCGTTTTTTTATGCTGCCGGGTTTTCCCGGCTCCTGACAAAGGGGGCTGCGTTTACGGCTGTAAATACGCGGACACTGCCCGGTTTATATCTTGAACAGCATCTCCGCATAGGTCGGAAACGGCCAGTCTTCCGCAGCACAGAACGTTTCCAGATCATCGCCGGTACTGCGCAGTATTTCCATTTTTTGTGTCACTTCCTTACCGACAACGGATGCACGTTCGTGATAATCCTCGATTTTTTCCGCTTCCAGCGTTGCCGATCTTAATGTTTCAACCGCAGAACTGAACGTCTTTAATTTTTTAATGCTTTCATCCAGCAATTCACGATGAAGCGAATTATCTGCTTTCAGCTCCTGCAGACGAAGGGCGGCGCGTGCGAGTTTTTCCTGATACCGGATAAAGGCGGGACGAATTTCACGTTCCGCCATACTTATCATTGTCTTTGCTTCGATCATGTTTTTCAAAATATAGTTTTCCAGAAAAATACGGCAGCGTGCCTGCAGTTCATTTTTATTCAATACCTTCTGCCGCTCAAAAAGCGCTACGTTCTTTTCCGCCATCAGTTCCGGAAAGACATCCACGCTTTTCGGATAGTGGGGCAGACCCCGGCGTGCAGCTTCTTTAAGCCACACATCCGAATATCCGTCTCCGTTGAAAATTATACGTTTATGGTTTTTATACACATCGCGAATGATGGCACTTACCGCTTCTTCTGTATTATCTTCTTTTTCCAGCCGTTCGGCAAAAGACTGAAGCTGATCGGCGATGATGGCATTCAGGATCGTGTTTGGCCGGGCCAGGGATGCCTGGGAGGAGACCATCCGGAATTCAAATTTATTCATCGTAAAAGCAAAGGGCGACGTACGGTTGCGATCCGTATCGTCCTTCGGGATCTCCGGCAGGACGGATACCCCCAGTTTAAAGTATTCCTGTTTCCGTTCACCGTTGGGTTTGCCGCCGGCGATATTTTCCAGGACTTTCGTCAGGGTTTTCCCGAGATAGATAGAGATGATCGCTGGCGGAGCTTCGTTTCCGCCCAGCCGGTGATCGTTCCCCGGTGTGGATGCCGCCAGGCGCAGCAGATCCGCATGTTCATCCACCGCTTTGATCACAGCGGAAAGAAAAAGCAGAAAAGTAATATTCTCTTCTTTGGATTTTCCCGGACTCAGTAGATTTATGCCGTCATCTGTGGTCACGGACCAGTTATTGTGTTTTCCGGAACCGTTTACGCGTGCAAAGGGTTTTTCATGCAGCAGACAGACCAGTTTATGCTGACGCGCTACCCGGCGCATGGTTTCCATGACAAGATGATTCTGATCAATGATCACATTACAATCCCCGAAAATGACCGCCATTTCATACTGATTGGGAGCCACCTCATTATGTTTTGTCTTTGCGGAAATACCCAGTTTCCAGAGCTCCATGTCCAGATCGTTCATAAAACACGACACGCGTTCCTTGATACTCCCGAAATAATGGTCATCCAGCTCATGTCCCTTTGATGCCGGCGCTCCGAAAAGCGTTCTCCCGGTCATCTGCAGGTCCAGGCGCTGATTGTAAAAAGCCTCATCGATAAGAAAATATTCCTGCTCCGGACCGACGGAAGGGAAAGCATATTGCGATCTGTTGTTACCCAGAAGCCGCAATACACGTATCACCTGATTTGACAATGCCTCGATAGAACGAAGTAAGGGCGTTTTTTTGTCCAGCGCTTCTCCATTATAAGAATAAAATGCTGTGGGGATATACAGGGTTTTTCCATTCTGATCATCTTTAATAAAAGCCGGAGAGGTAACATCCCAGACCGTATATCCGCGGGCCTCAAAGGTCGCACGCAGTCCTCCGCTGGGGAAAGAAGAAGCATCGGGTTCTCCCTGCACCAGCTCTTTCCCGGAGAACTCCATGATAATACCCCCTTCACCATTGGGAGAAATGAAAGATTCATGTTTTTCGGCGGTAATACCGGTCAGCGGCTGGAACCAGTGTGTATAGTGCGTGGCACCTTTCTCGATCGCCCAGTCTTTCATGGCATTGGCAACGATCTCTGCAATACCGGCATCCAGCTTCCGGTGTCCCTTAATGATCTTTCTGAGCTGTTCATACACATTTTTGGGTAAACGCTGCCGCATGACCGCATCCCCAAACACATTCATACCGAATACTTTTATAATGTCAGTGTCTGCGTTCTTCATGTGAACCCCTTTTTGCCGTGGTCAATATTCCGGACTAAAATAAAACGCAAATTTTTGAATAACAACTTATATTTTACATTATTCCATGATACAACAATTTATTGCTGTATTTCGCGGATATTATTGAATATTTACAACCATTATTTAATTATTACCGCTTATTATTAACTTTGATTAAAACGTATTCATCCATGTTCTTTGACAGTTTCCCGGCGAGATATCTTCCCAGCAGTCCGCCGATGAACAAAGCAGCAACCCCGGAAGCAAATTGGATCAATTCGGAGGGAATGGATAATTCGGGAAGGAGGGTCCCGAGAAATATACCGGCAACAAAGAATACCAGCGGAATCCCATAGGCCAGCAGTGACGTTTTCAGGAGAATATTCCGGGTTTCCTTAATAGCCACCTTATCCCCCACTTTGATACCGGGACGGTCGTTCAGGATAATGCGGTTCCCGTCGCAATCGTGCTTCTTGCAGAACGCCCGGATCGCGCAGGTCTCGCAGACATCCGTGGGCTGTTCCGCCAGAATGATCATCTTCCCGTCCTTTTTTGCCTCAACAACACCTTCGGTCAGCATGGTTTCTCCCGGTTTACCCCGCAATGTAAACAATTATTCCAAATTTATCCACGGATTATAGCATTATTCCAAACGCAGCATCTGAGCATATTCATTGCACGTGTATTCATCATTATCTTCAAGCACTTTTAGTGCTCATTAATTTTCTTGTAAAGTACTTAAATTATATTTGCCCAAGTTCATGGATCTTGTACCAGTAAAAGAATGCCTCCGGATTGGACTTTTTGAGCCTGTTTATTCTTGTCCATAGAGTATTGTCAATATTCCATTTATCCATTTGTA
>JAWOEU010000034.1:0-19862 GCA_046482575.1 Fidelibacterota bacterium | reverse complement strand
GTGAGCATCCCTGAATAGTGTTGACAGAATTAACTTAACATTGACTTATATTAAAGACAGGGCACACCGGACCATCGGGTATGTTTTCAGGAATAAAATAGGTTCCGGGTTCAGGTCTTTTGGTTATTGGATTATCATTGCTGTAAACGGTTTCAAGATGTCTGTCATACATGTCTAAAGATACAAGACTCTTTTCAAAATCCAAGGGTGTTTTTTTAGCAGGAAGATGGCGATGAGGGCGTTTTGTGTTATAATGTTCTACGGCTGTACGACATGCTTTCTTTAGCGCAGCAAGATCGGGGATATCCCAGCATTTCAAATATTCGTTTTTGATAATCCCGTTGATCCTCTCCGCATAAGCATTTTCCTGGGGTTTAAGGCACATGCTGATGTCAATATGATGATCATGGAGGCACTGTACATATGTTCTTTCACCGTATTGAGAGCCTCTGTCGGAATGATGTATAAGCCGGTATTTGAGTTTTCCTGCGTTCTTAATCGCCATATTTAAGGCCTTTAAATTCGCAGAAGCGCGTAAATGTTCTTCTGCACTGTATCCCAGTATCCGTTTGCTATAAGCATCAATGATAAAAACAAGGTAATAAAAAGCATCCCTGATCCGGTAATAGGTAATATCCGACTGCCAAAGCTGATTGCTGTCCCATAGCAGCATTCCGATGATCAGATTAGGATAATTCATCTTTCCCGCATAGGTAGTGCGGCTATAATTGATCATCTTCCTAAGGCGATAACCACAAGACATCATGATATCAATAAAGCGATCACGCCCAATCCAATCCGGTTGTAAAACCTGATACATCTTCTCTACACCGCAGCCGGGATGCTGCTCCCGCAGCAGATCTGCTTCCGCACACAAGGCATACAAACGCTCTTCAAATGCCGCTTCCCGCAGATTATGCTGATGATGCGCTTGCCGGCTTATACCCACCGCTTGATAAACATGGCTCATTGGGTATCCGCTTCTTTGTCTGTTTGAGCTAAACCAGTCGAGACAGGGGTAGAGAAGTTTTTTTTTAAATCAATGCCCAGCTCTTCCCTGGCAAGCTCGATCATCTTCTCTAAAACGTCTATTTTGATCTGTTTCTGCCCCAATGTCCGTTCCAGATCAGCAATGCGCTTATTGAGCTCTTTGAGCTTCTTACTGCTGCTGTCTTCCATTTCAACCACCCGTACCTTCTTCTTGTTGTACACCGAATATTGATAGATCCATCGGTAAATTAAGGCAGATTGAATAGAAAACAGAGTGGAAATCTCGTTGACGGAAAATTCGCCCTTTTCATACTCCTTCACGCGGGCTTTCTTAAACGCTTCCGTGAAGTATCGCTTCGGTCTTACGTGAATTGTTGACTTCCCCATAGGTGACTTTTCTCCTTCTTTTTTTGTCAACCTATTTCAGGGACAGACAGAAACTATAAATGATGAACTATAAATTGACTTGAATTAGATAGCAGGATTATCAACTTCGTTCATCTTTTATCGTTCATTGTTCACTCCTTCGTTCCACTTCGCCAGCCGTTTTATACGCCTGCCGACGGCTGCGCAGGTCAAGAAGGCTTTGTGGAGCTACGGAGCGCAAACAACGTTCATTGTTTATAATCCTTTTTATTGTTTTCATTTTTCCCGAGTTTTAATTATCTTAAACGGTATACGATAATTTATGTACCAAGGAGTCCATACATGTTACCAAAAGGAAATATGCAGGCATTGATGAAGCAGGCGCAGGAAATGCAGAAAAAGATGGAAGAGGCCCAGAAAGAACTGGAGACCATGGAAGTCAGAGGCAGTGCCGGCGGCGGAATGGTCAATGTCGTAGCAAACGGGAAAAAGGAAATGAAGTCCATTAAGATCGAACCGGAGATCCTTGAAGAAGAACCGGAAATGATCGAAGATATGATACTCGCTGCCGTCAATCAGGCCATGCAGAAAGTGGATGAACTGACGCAGGACCGGATGGGTTCCATTACCGGCGGAATGAATCTTCCCGGATTTTAAAAGGAATTCTATGTCAGGTTTACCTGAAGTCATTCAGCGTCTGGAATCCGTTTTCTCAAGATTCCCGGGCATTGGCAGGAAAAGTGCGCGGCGTATAGCATTCCATCTGCTGGATAAAGAGCGTGATGAAGTTATTCAGGTGGCAAAGGCCATCGTGGACCTTAAGGATAAGATCGTCCGCTGTCCCGTATGTAACCATATTACCGAAGAAACCCCTTGTGAAATATGTTCCAATCCGCGCCGTGATGACAGTATTATCTGTGTTGTCGAAGACAGTCTGGATGTGATCGCGCTGGAAAAATCGGTATCCTTCCGGGGAAAGTACCATGTTCTGGGCGGACTGATATCCCCGCTTGACGGTATCGGTCCCGATGACCTTGCTATTGAAGGTCTGATGCGCAGACTTGATAATGTCAGGGAACTTATTATTGCAATTAATCCCTCAGTGGAAGGGGATACCACCACGTTTTACCTGATGCGCATGCTGCGTGACAAAGATATCAGAATAACCCGCCTGGCGAGAGGCATTCCCATCGGTGGCGATCTTGAATATACCGATGAAGCCACGCTTGCCAATGCATTGGAAGGGAGGATAGAAATACCTCATGAATAAGGACATATTTAAGCTTCCGAATATTTTAAGTCTTTTGCGCATTGTCTTTTCCGTTGCGCTGTACCTGTTGTTTATGCAGCATTACCGGGGAAATATGGATATATCTCCCTTGCTCATCTTTATTTTATTCATCTTTGTCGCCGCAACGGATCTGATCGACGGTATGATCGCGCGCCGCAGGGACATGGTTACGGATCTGGGGAAGGAACTGGATCCCATGGCGGATAAAGTACTGGTCTTTTTAATGCTTTTTGCTTTTTACCGCATACAGATACTGCCCTTATGGGTTATACTCCCGGTCTTTTTGCGTGATATTTTTGTTCACTTCCTGCGCCGGCGCACCCGTTTTCTCGGACTTTATTTCAAAACCAGTGATCTTGCGAAAGCAAAGACAGCCGTGCAGATGATCTTTATCGGGTTTGTCCTTGCCGTTCCCGTTATTCTGTCCCTGCAAATCCCCGGAAGCGTTTACGATTTTTTTGCTGACTATATGAGCGGTAACGGCATTGTCATCACGATGTTCGTTATCATGCTCTTCACGGTCTATACCGGGATCGATTATTATATAAAATACCGAAGATTTTTAAATGGAAAACAATAAACCCCGCCGGCTTTCTACGGTTGCAGGTTCCTTGTTCGGGATAGGTTTTTTCCCGGTTTTTCCCGGAACGATAGCTTCCTTCGTTACCGTATTGTTTGCTTATCTGCTTGCCCTGAATGTAAAATTATCGTTGTTGTGGGAAATTGAGATCTTTTTTCTTTTTCTGCTTATTGGCCTGATCACTGCAAAGGATCTTATCCGGCACCGGAACGTCAGGGATCCGAAATGGTTTGTTATGGATGAAGTCGCCGGGATGTGGCTTGCGATGATCGCTTTGCCGAAAGATAATTTCTACGTTCTGGCCCTGGTTTTCTTTCTATTCCGTGTATTCGATATTCTCAAACCGTGGATCATTCGCAAAGTCGATCTGCTGAACAGCGCACTTGCCGTTATGCTTGACGATATACTGGCGGCGATCCCCGCATGGGCGGGCGGTTTTATTCTGTGGAAACTTCTATGGTAGATGCATCCGCCGAGATCATAAATATTGGCGACGAGCTGCTGGCGGGACACACCGTCAACGGTAACGCCGCCTGGATCAGCCGCAAACTGAGGTCCGCCGGCATTCCGGTGACGCGGCATCTTGTGATCCCGGATGAAAAAGCGGCCATTGTCCGCGCTCTCGGCAATGTGCACAAAGAGACAAAATACGTTTTTATTACCGGAGGACTCGGCCCCACGGGGGACGACCGCACCAAAGCGGTCATCACCTCCTGGTTCGGAGACAGGCTCGTTTTCATGCCGGAGGTCTATGAAAAGATCCGGGATTTCTTCCGCGCCCGGGGAAGAACGCCCTCGCCGGCGAACCGGGAGCAGGCCTGGCAGCCGGAGCATGCGGAACTTATTCCCAATGCACGGGGCACCGCCAGCGGAATGATATTCCGCAAGGCGGGGAAACATTATTATGTGATGCCGGGCGTTCCCTGTGAGATGCAGACCATGATGTCGGAATATATTCTGCCCCGGCTGCAGAAAACGACCGGCATCCGGGACCTGGAACTGCAGATCAACACTTTCGGTATTCCGGAGTCGGAGCTGTCCGATAAAATATTGAAGCATTATCCCGCGATCGAAAAGGACATCATACTCGGGTTCTATCCCTCCCTCCGGGGGATCACCCTTCGCCTGCGCGGAGCGGAGAAGGGCCCCGTCAGGGACTACCACGAAAAGCTGAAGGAGCTTCTCGGAGACGCCGTCTATTCGCTGAACGGAGAATCCCTGGCCTCCTGCGTCGTAAGAATGTGCAGAGAAAAGAAGATAAGCCTTGCAAGTGCGGAATCCTGCACGGGCGGACTGATCGGTGACATGATAACCGATATTCCCGGTGCAAGCGATATCTACAAACAGGGATATATTGTCTACAGTAATGAAGCAAAAATCCAGCTGCTTGGTGTTGATCCCGGACTGATAAAAAAATACGGAGCGGTAAGCCGTGAATGCGTAAAAGCCATGGCGGAAGGACTCCGGAAAGTCAGCAGCTGTGATATTGCCGTTACCGTCAGCGGCATCGCCGGTCCTTCAGGCGGCAGCAGTGAAAAACCGGTTGGTACCGTATGGACAGCGGTTTCTTATAAAAAGAGGATCATCGCAGATAAATTATCATTTGACCGCGGGCGGCGCAATAACAAAGAATTTTCGGCAAACAGTGCCCTCAATGCCGTAAGGCTCGCAATGATAAGAGAGCAGATCAACAGATCAGAAAATCAACGTCTTTCAAATAGCCCATCCCGGAGATGACCATGAAGAACAAGCGAACATTTATAGCCATTCCCCTGCCGCAGCATATAAGAGATATCCTTCAGGGGGTGCAGGAAATACTGGATCCCGTTTCACAGGGCATTAAATGGGTTGATCCGGAATTAATGCATATTACACTAAAGTTTCTCGGCAGTACGCCGGAACGCCTTCTTGAAGATGTGCGGAAGGAATTTCTGGAGATAACCGAACCGGTCGGCCCATTCAGATTACAGTTGAGTTCCCTGGGACATTTTCCCCGTAAAGCTGATCCCCGTGTCCTCTGGGCGGGACTGCAGAAGATCCCCGGCAGGATATACCGTTTATCGGACGAACTGAACACCGCCTATATATCCCGCGGTTTCGATGACACCGGAAAACGTTTTTCCCCGCATATAACGCTTGGGCGTGTGAAAAGGAAACTTCACGAGGATTTTTTACAGGAGTATTATCAGCTGGAATTGAAGCAGGAATTTTTTGATGTGGACCGTATTATTTGGTATGAAAGCTGTCACCGTGACGGTAAATTAACGTATATTCCGCTGGCAGAGCAAAAATTAACATTGAAATAATGATGACAGGAGGGAAGGTAAATGCTTGATCAAAAGAAGTCAATTTGGTCATGGGCAATGTACGACTGGGCAAATTCCGCTTTTGCCACTACCGTAATGGCCGGCTTTTTTCCCATTTTTTTCTCAAGTTACTGGTCCGCTAATATCGCAAATGTCGACACGACCGCCCGTCTCGGCTTCGCGAATTCCATTGCATCACTTGTTGTCGCCCTGCTGGCGCCTTTTCTCGGAGCCATTGCCGATAAGGGTACCGCAAAGAAGAAATTCATGTTCACCTTTGCCTTTATCGGTATTGTGATGACAGGGGGACTTTTTATGGTGCATCAGGGACAATGGCAGGCGGCCGCATTCATGTACATACTTGCAACGATCGGGTTTTCCGGCGGAAATATTTTTTATGATTCTCTGCTTCCCGCCGTTGCATCCGAAAAAAAGATCGACCATGTTTCTTCACTCGGCTTTGCAATGGGATATATCGGCGGCGGCCTGCTTTTTCTTGTCAACGTTGTCATGTACCTGAAACCGGAACTATTCGGTATTGCCGATGGAGCGCTTGCTATACGGATATCATTTCTGAGTGTTGCGCTCTGGTGGGCACTGTTTTCCATCCCGGTCTTTCTTGTGGTAAAAGAACCGCACTACGGGATCCGCGATGCCAATATATGGAGAGCGGTTAAAGCGGGCTGGATGCAGCTGATGAATACATTCAAAGAGATACGCCATCTTAAGGTTGTGGGAACCTTCCTGCTGGCCTACTGGTTTTATATTGACGGCGTGGATACGATTATCCGGATGGCGGTCGCCATCGGGACTGCAATGGATTTTCCTGCCGCTTCCCTGATCATTGCATTGCTTATTGTGCAGTTCGTTGCTTTCGGCGGTTCCCTTCTTTACAGTCTCCTGGCAAAGAAGATCGGTACAAAAGAATCTCTTTATGTCGGCATTGCCGCTTATTCCGTTATTACCCTGATCGGTTTTTTCATGAACCAGGTCTGGCATTTTTATGCCCTGGCCGTAGCTGTCGGACTCTTTCAGGGGGGTATTCAGGCGATCAGCCGCAGTCTCTATGCCCGGATTATCCCGGTCAACAAATCGGCCGAGTTCTACGGTTTTTTCAACCTTTTGGGAAAATTCGCCGCAGTTGTCGGTCCTGCACTAATGGGGGTGGTTTCACTGATCGCAAGGGATGCTTCGAGCATTTATATCGGCTCCCTGGAATTACAGAATATGGGGATCCGCTACGGCGTGCTGTCCATCTTACTGCTTTTCATTGTAGGCGGTATCCTGCTGAGCCGTGTCAATATTGAAGAAGGAAAAGAACAGGTTAAATATCTGAAATAATGTAAAAACGGGATCCTTTCCCCGTGGCCGGTATAACAGGAAATTTGCGGCCCGGAAAAAGAGTGCCGAATATAACTCAGAAGCGATTCCCGCGGAAACAGCTTACCGTTTTTGAAAAAACGGACACGTGGATTACCGGATGTTCATCGATTGGCTAAAAAGAGTTTGTAATGTTTTCATGAATTCGGTATAATTGCCTCTGTCCGGAGCCCCTGTAGCTCAGACGGATAGAGCGCAGGTTTCCTAAACCTGAGGCCGCCCGTTCGAATCGGGCCGGGGGTACGAAAGAAAATGATGAAACAGAAAGGCAAGAAATGGCACAAAAACATCTGACAAAAAAAGAATTAAAAGAAGACCCCTTTTTTGAGGAAGTGGCGCATGTAATTACATTTTTACAGAAGCACCATAAAAAACTGTTAAGCATTGGTTTAATCGTTGCAATAGGATTAAGCGCTTTCTTTGTTACAAAAAATGTTATGAATAAGAAGAATACCGAAGCCGTCGGATATTTCGGTATTGCCATGGATCAGTACAATAAGAATCAACTGCGGGAAGCGGAAGAACAGTTTCTTTTTCTTGCTGAACAGTATCCGAACACGGACTGGGGAAAACGTTCATACTATTATCTTGGACTGATCACACGCTCTTTAGACAGGCCGGAGCAGGAAACCCTGCATTATCTTGAAAGTTTTGTAAGCAGTAATCTGAAGGACAACGCTCTGAGAAAAAGTGCAAACCAGCTTATTGCTACATACTATTACCGGAGCGGAGACCCCGTTGCAGCGGGCAATCATTATTTACAGGCGGCAAAAAATGCCTTTTCCAAAGAAGAAAAACTTACATACGGTATAAAAGCACTGGAAACGTTTATTGAGTCCGGAGATGAAATGAAGGAAGAAAGCGTTTTGAATTACCTTAATACGCTTGATCTTGACCGGGAAGATAAAAATCGCATTGACGCTCTGTCGAAGTTATAATACTGCGCCGGAAAATGAATTAAAAAAAGAGCAGGCCATCTGCTCTTTTTTTTATAAAGCAAAAAAAGTGCGGGAATGCCGAACGGGGAAAATATGCATGTGAAACAACTGCAGAAGCCTTCAGTAAGCGCAGATAAAAATCCCGGCAAAAGCGAAAAAAAAGTTGCACAAGCGTGGATGAATACCTATATTAGGCGCGAAAGTGGGATTATTCCCACTTTTCGTTTATGAGGGCATTGAAAAATGAGTGATATACAGAAACTTATAAGGGACATTGTGGAGCCTTCCGGAGTATATATCGAGGATATACGGATTTCCGATATATCCGGTAAGATCAGGGTCATTTGCGATACCGATGCGGGCATTTCCTCGGAAAAGCTCATCGATATAAGTAAGATGATCCTGAATGATCCTTTATATGATGAAAAGTATGCACCTGATTACCGGTTGGAAGTAAGTTCTCCGGGGATAGATAGCCCCCTGACACTTCTGAGGCACTTTCGCAAGAATCTTGGTCGTGAACTGGAAGTACATCATCGCTGTGCGTCTTTCGGCGATCCGCTGAAAGGGACACTTCATGATATTGAGGACGACATACTCGTAATGACGGTGAAAAAAAAGAAAAAGACAGAAAATCTGCGCATTCCGTTTGATAAGGTCGAATATGCGCGGATCATCTTAAAATGGTAAATAGGAGATAAGCAATTGGACAGTAAAAGTCTCATTGAAGCATTTACAAGCCTTGCAAAAGAAAAAGGCATTGACCGGTCGGAAGTCGGTGAGATCATCGTAAGGGTTTTTGATACCATTATAAAGAAGAAATATGGTGAAGTGGATAATTTTGATGTGATCGTTAATCCCGACAAAGGGGAGATCGAGATCTATCAGGAGCTTACCGTAGTTGACGATAAGGACCTGGATGACGAGGTTGTGGAAATACCCATAAGCGAAGCCAGAAAGCTTCCCGATGTCGAAGACCCTGAAGTGGGGGAGATCGTTGTGAAAGTCATCGACCCTGAGATTTTCGGACGCCGTATGATATCCGCTGCAAAACAGGTTCTGGGACAGAAGATCCGCGAGGTTGAGCGCAACCAGGTATTTGAAGAATATCAGAATCGTGTCGGCGAGATCATTATGGGGAATATCCACCAGATCCGCAGAAATGATGCCGTCTACGTCAATATTGATAAGACAGAGCTTAAAATGCCGCGCAGTGAACAGATACCCACAGAACATTATTACCGCGGCGATACGATAAAAGCCATTATTAAAGAGGTCAACATGACCGCACGCGGACCGGAGATCATCATTACCCGGGCAGATGATTCTTTTCTGCGCCGCTTGTTTGAACTTGAGGTGCCGGAGATCTTTGACGGTATTGTTGATATTCGCTCCATCGCCCGGGTACCCGGAAAACGCAGTAAGATCATTGTACAATCCAATGATAAACGCATTGATGCTGTCGGGGCATGTGTGGGTATCAAAGGCAGCCGTATTAAGGCTATTGTCAAGGAATTAAGCGGTGAGAACATTGATATTATCAATTACAGCAGCGAATCGGAGCTTCTTATTTCCCGTGCGCTTTCCCCGGCGAAACCGCTTTTCCTGGAAATTGACGAAGAGCGCCGCACCGTGCTTGCAGTGTTCAATGATGATGAGATCGCTACGGCCATCGGTTCAAGCGGTATAAATATTAATCTCGCCGGCCGCGTTACCGGTTATGAAATAGATGCAATTCGCCAGTCCGAATACAACCGTTTTGAAGGCGATGATATTTATATTGAGGATATTGAAGGTATTACATCCGCTCAGATCCACGCACTCTCAGATGCCGATATTGAAACGGCGGCGGATTTTCTTAATGCTGATCCGGGTGATCTTCTGGAGATCAAGGGGATCGGTGAAAAGACATTTGAAAAACTTGATGAACTGGTCAATGAAGCCGTTGAAAAAAAACGCAGTAATGACAAAGAACTTGATATAGACAATAACACTGAAGATGAAGCATTATCCCAGCCTGAAGAGGAAAATGTATAATAGGAGTCGTGTATGACAGCTTCCGCTAACAAGCCGGTCAAAATATTTCAACTTGCGAAACAGCTCAATACATCGCACCGGGATATTATTGAGTATCTGAAATCCAGGGATATTTCCGCCTCACTGAACAAAGCCCTGGATCCCGATACCCTTGATATCGTGTTGAATCATTTTGCCGAAGATGCAAAAAAAGCGGACACCCTTATTGAAAAGCGTGAGAAAAAACGCCGTGCAGAAGAAACCCGGCGTCTTACGCGTGATGAAGAAAGAAAAAATGAAGAAGCGGCCCGCCGAAAGGTTGAGGAAAGGGTCCTTGAAAGATTAAAAGAAAAAGAAGTACCTGCGGAAGAACCTTCCGTTACCGCCAAAGAATCTGCGGCTGACGCTGCCCGTGTCGATAAGAAAACGTTTGATAAAGAAAAGAAAGAGAAGATAAAAGCCGAAGAAGAATCCCAGCGCATGAAAAAGCAGCAGGAAGAACGCGAAAAAGCGGAAAAAGAAGCTGCCGAAATGCTGAAAAACGAACAGCTGAAAAAGGGAAAAGAAGAAGATAAGGGCGAAGAAACAAAAAAGAAGAAAAAACACAGAAAAAAAGATAAAGAAGAGAATCTTTTTGAAAACAAACTTGAAAAACTAAAACAACGCCACCGTCATGCAACGAAACGTATTCAGGTTTCTGAACTGGAATCCCGTCTTGAACGTTTCCGGCAGTCGAAAAATATCGACGACCTGGAAACCGCACGTCCGGCTGCAGTATCAAAGCGCCGTCACAAAAAGAAAAAGAAAGTCGACCAGGAAGAAGTAAATAAATCCATCCGGGCCACACTGGCGTCTATGAGCGACAAGCCGAAGAAAAAACGGTATAAGTCCAAACAGGCCGAAGACGCAGAAACGTCACCCGAAGATAAGGTTATTGAAGTTACGGAATTCGTCAGTGTAGAAGAGCTTTCAAAGCATTTAGACGTTCCTGCGGTTGATATTATAGCAACCTGTATGGGACTTGGATTGATGGTGACGATCAATCAGCGGCTTGAATGGGATACCATTGAACTTCTGGCCGATGAATACGGCTATGAAGTTAAGAAAGCCGATGAATACAAAGAAGATGAGATCGAGGAAAAAGAAGAGGTGCAGGAAGGTGAACTGACCGAACGGGCGCCGGTCGTTACCGTTATGGGACATGTTGATCACGGAAAGACCTCGATACTGGATTATATCCGTGACGAGAGTGTCGTTTCCGGTGAGTCCGGCGGTATTACGCAGCATATCGGTGCTTACAGCCTCAAAACCAAGTCCGGAAAATCAATTACTTTTCTGGATACACCGGGACATGAAGCTTTTACGGCCATGCGCGCACGCGGCGCACAGGTAACGGATATTGTTGTTATCGTGGTTGCCGCGGATGACGGTGTTATGCCTCAGACGCAGGAAGCCATCAACCATGCAAAGGCCGCCGGTGTACCGATCATTATCGCTATCAATAAAATGGATAAACCACAGGCGGATCCTGAAAGGGTTATTCGCGAGTTATCCGAAAAAAATATCCTGGTGGAGGACTGGGGCGGCAACGTTCAGTCCGTAAAGGTTTCGGCAAAGACGGGAATGAACATAGAAAACCTTCTTGAAGCCATCCTTCTTGAAGCGGAAGTTCTTGAACTTCGATCTTCAGAAGAAGGGAATGCGCGAGGCGTTGTTGTTGAATCACGCCTGGATAAAGGTCTCGGCCCGATTGCAACCGTTCTGATAAGTCGCGGGAAACTAAAAGTCGGTGATGCGTTTATCTGCGGACGTTTTGCCGGTAAGGTCCGGGCAATGATGAATGAATTCAACGAACGTGTTGAAAATGCAAAACCCGCGGATCCCGTTCAGGTACAGGGCTTTGACAGCGTACCTCAGGCCGGCGATCATTTTATTGTCCGGGATGATGAAAAGGAAGCCCGCCGGATAGCCGGAGAACGGCAGCGTATTTATCGCGAACAGGAATTCCGTACACAATCTCTTCAGACCCTTGATGAGATCGGCCGCCAGATCGCCGAAGGGCGAACCCGCGAGCTGGCCCTTATTATCAAAGGGGATGTTGACGGTTCCATTGAAGCACTTGCGGATTCCTTTATGAAATTGTCAACGAAAGAAGTTGCGGTGAATGTTGTTCACCGCGGAATCGGAATGATTAATGAAACGGATATTAACCTTGCATCCGCATCCCGTGCCGTGATCGTCGGATTTCATGTAAATGCCAGCACAAAAGCCCTTGAACTGGCAAAAGAGCAGAATGTTGAGATCCGTTATTATACCGTGATCTATGATGCCGTTGAAGATGTACGTCTTGCACTGGAAGGACTCCTCGAGCCCGAAAAGGTCCGTGAAGTTATCGGTAAAGCGGAGGTCCGCCAGCTGATCAAGATCTCAAGAATAGGTGTGATCGCCGGTTCTTTTGTACTGAGCGGTACCATAAAGCGTAATTCAATGATCCGAATACTTCGTGATAATGAAGAAGTGTTCAAGGGATATCTGACCACGCTCAAGCGCTTCAAGGACGATGTAAAACAAGTTGAAGAAGGATACGAATGCGGTATATTCGTTGATTCCTTCAATGATTATAAAGAAGGCGATATTATCGAGTGCTATGTCGAAAAAGCCATTAAACGTAAACTTGAGGTTTAACGAATGGTTTCACGTGCCGAACGTCTCGCAAAAGAAATAAAACACGCTGTCGCCGAATTCCTGATCCGTTCGGCTCCGGAGGACTGCGGAGATGCTATCCTGACGGTTTCCCGCGTTGATCTTACCAGCGATCTCAGAGAAGCACGTATCTATGTTTCCGTGTTTCCGCCGGACGATGATCTTCGTGCCCGCTGCCTGGAAGCACTGCGTGAATACAGGGGAAAAATACGCCTGGAGGTGGGGAAGAAAGTCCTTATGCGCTATGTTCCGCGTATTAAACTGTTTATTGATGATACATTGGATAACGTTGAAAGAGTTAATACATTACTGCAAGAACTTTGAAGATGGCCGCGTGAAGGGAATGACAATTCCCATTCACAAACCCATTGACTGGACATCGTTTGATGTTGTTAAGAAATGCCGGAATGCAACAGGCTTTAAAAAGGTCGGACATGCCGGAACGCTTGACCCGTTCGCGGAGGGTGTCCTGATTCTTGGATTCGGCAAAGACACCAAACTGCTGGATAATTATAAGAATAAGGACAAGCTCTACCGTGTTGACATAAAGCTTGGGGAGCAGACCGATACACTGGACCGCAGCGGCAGCGTCGTGAAAAGCTTTACGGTTGATACGCCGCCCGCTCTTGAGGATATCCAGGAAGTGCTCCCGCAGTTTACCGGTAATATAAGCCAGATACCCCCGATGTATTCGGCCAAAAAAATAAAGGGGAAAACACTCTATACTCTGGCCCGCCGCGGAAAGATCATTGAAAGGGACCCGATCCGTGTCCGCATCGACGCCATTGATATTTTAGCTTATTCGTGGCCGGTACTCACATGCAGGGTGCATTGCAGTACGGGAACGTATATACGTACACTGGCGGATGATATCGGCCGCGTTCTCGGATGCGGGGCCTATGCGAATGCCCTGATACGCGAAAGGATCGGCGAGACCGGACTTGAGGACTGTTTTACAATAGATGAGTTTATCGGAAAATGGAAATCTATCACCGATTAGAACATATTAGGAACAGGCCGGCCGTTGTACTGGCAATAGGTTCTTTTGACGGTCTGCACCGCGGACACATTGAAATTATGGAAACCGTTCGCCGGGAAGCAAAGCAGCGTGGAGTGAAAAGTATGATCATCACCTTTGCGCCGACGCCCCGCGAGGTACTGAGCGGGAAAAAAGAAATTGCGCTGATGAAACCGGAAGAGAAAATTGAGAGGATCGAAGCCTCAGGGATCGATTTGCTTTGCATCCGCCGTTTCGACAAGGCCTTTGCAGAAATGGGACGGGAAAAGTTCATTGAATGTTTATTGACATGTCTGGATCTGAAAGCACTGGTGGCCGGACCGGATCATCATGTGGGAAAAGAGCACCGCGGGGGTATCGATTATCTCCGTAAAACCGGAAAAGAACATGATTTCGACCTTCTTGTCGTTGAAAAAGCAAGGTGGAATAATGAGGACATCAGCAGTCAGCTGATCCGGAAGAAGCTGAAGGAAGGAAGAGTAGAGGAGGCGAACGATATGCTGGGATACACGTATCGTTTGTCCGGGACCGTTGTTTCCGGGGCGAGACGGGGCCGTTCGCTCGGTTTCCCGACCCTGAACATCGAGCCGGACTATCCTGCTGTGCTGATCCCGGCCTATGGTGTTTATTGTGCTGCCGTGGATCTTGCAGGTGAAAGATATCCGGCGGTGTGCAATATCGGCGTTCGTCCGACCTTTGCGGAAAATACATTTTCGCTGGAAGTGCATGTCATCGGGGAAGAGCTGGGCTCCCTGTACGGGAAACCCATAGGAATAAGCTTTGAACGTTTTTTGCGGGGAGAAAAAAAGTTTGAAAATGACAAGGCTCTCAGAGAGCAGATAAGAAAAGATATTAAAGAATGCAAAAAATAGTGACGGAGGTAAAATGTCAACGTTAACAAAAGACCAGATCAGCGAGATCGTAAAAAAGTACGGTAAAGATGAAAATGATACCGGTACACCTGAAGTTCAGGTAGCCATTATGACACAGCGTATCAAGGATTTGACGGAACATGTGAAAACACATAAGAAAGATCATCATAACCGCCGCGGCCTGTCCAAACTGGTAGGACAGCGGCGCCGTTTACTGCGTTATATGCAGAAGGATGATTATAACCGTTATCTTACCATCATTAAAGAATTAGGTTTGAGAAAATAACATAACAATTGACAGCAGGAATAAGTTGCTGTCGGAGGAGTCATTTTGATTAAGAAAGAAAGAACAATTGCAGACAAAGTTATCAGCATGGAAACAGGACGTATTGCCAAACAGGCAGACGGGTCTGTTCTCGTGCGCGTAGGCGATACAATGGTATTAGCCACAGCGGTTTCAGGAAAAAAAGAACGGGAGAACGCAGATTTTGTACCGCTTTCAGTGGAATTCCGTGAAAAATTCTACTCAAGCGGAAAGATCCCGGGCGGATTTTTACGCCGCGAAGGGCGCTTATCGGACAGGGAGATTTTAAGTTCCCGGATCATCGACCGCCAGGTCCGTCCGTTGCTGCCCAAAAACTGGTATTTTGAAACGCAGATCATTGCAAACGTATTGTCCTATGATGGTGAAAATCAACCGGATATGATCGCAACCGTTGCAGCTTCCGCAGCCTTGAGCATTTCGGATATTCCCTTTGAGGGACCTATTGCTTCCGTCCGTGTCGGCTATGTGGAAGGGGAATTCATTGTTAATCCCACTGCCACACAGATTGAGAACAGCGCACTTGATATCGTTGTTGCCGGTTCAAAAGAATCCGTCGTTATGGTGGAAGGCGAAGCAAAAGAAGTTTCCGAAGATCAATTTCTTGAGGCCGTAAAGGTTGCTCATAAAGCGATCGCGGAATTCGTGGAAATGCAGGAAGAGATCATTGACGAGATCAAACCGGAGAAACGCGAAAAACCGGTTGATGAAGTTGATGAGGATTTTCTTGCAAGCGTGAAAGCAAAAGCCCTTGAACGCATGCCGGAAATCATTTCCATTATCAAAAAGCAGGAACGCTCGGATGCGGAAGAAGCACTGATCAGTGAGATCGCCGTTTCTCTTGAAGAAGAATATCCCGAATGCGAGGATGAAGTAAAGAATATCGTACGCGATGTGCATAAAGAGGAGATCCGGAAGAAGATCCTCAGTGAAAAAGTTCGCGTTGACGGCAGAAAGACCGATGAGATCCGCACGATCACGTCAGAAGTCGGCTTTTTACCCCGTGCACATGGATCGGCTTTGTTCACAAGAGGCGAAACGCAGGCACTGGTAACCACAACACTGGGATCTTCCCGTGACGCTCAATATCTTGACAACATCGACGGTGATGCAGAAAAAGTGTATATGCTGCAATATAATTTTCCGCCCTTTTGTACCGGTGAAGCCCGCATGATCCGCGGTGTCAGCCGCAGGGAAGTGGGTCATGGAAACCTGGCAGAGCGGTCACTGAAACCCGTCCTGCCGGATACGGAAGCGTTTCCCTATACATTACGCGTCGTCAGCGATATTATGGAATCCAACGGCTCGTCATCCATGGCAACGGTCTGCGGAGCAAGTCTTTCGCTTATGGATGCCGGTGTCCCGCTGAAAAAGATAGTCAGCGGCATTGCAATGGGACTGATCACTGACGGTGAAAAACATGCCGTTCTTTCCGATATTCTCGGAGAAGAAGATCATTACGGTGATATGGATTTCAAAGTTACCGGAACCGAAGACGGCATTACCGCCATACAGATGGACCTGAAGATCCACGGATTGTCTTTTGAACTGATGAAGTCCGCTCTGGAACAGGCGAAAGAAGGACGTATTTTTATCATGAATAAAATGCGTGAATGCCTTGATAAGCCGCGGACAGAACTCAGCGAATGGGCACCGCGAATCAGCACGATGAAGATCGATGTCGACAAGATCGGTACGGTCATCGGACCGTCAGGGAAAATGATCAAGGAGATCATTGCAAAAACCGGCGTCGAGATCGATATCGAGCAGGACGGTTCGGTTAATATTTTTACCATGGATGCCGCAAAAGCGAAAGAAGCGGAAGATATTATCAAAGCGCTGACCGCAGAACCCGAAGTGGGAAAAATATACGATGCAACCATTACCCGCCTGATGAATTTCGGTGCATTTGCGGAATTTATGCCGGGGAAAGAAGGTCTTATCCATATCGGTGAAATGGAATGGACACGCACCAATGATGTCAAAGACGTTGTTAATGTCGGTGACGAAGTCAAGGTGAAACTTATGGAGATCGACAGTCAGGGACGCATGAACCTGAGTATGAAACGTACCGAAGAAGCTCCGGAAGGATATGTGGAACCTTCTCCCAGACCTCGCAGCGGCGGCAGTGACCGGAATAAATTCCGCAGTAATAACAATCGCCGGAATTAATGCAGCTGCCCTATCGTAAAACCGTACTTAAAAACGGAATAACAACACTAACCCAATCGGTCGGCAGTGTACGCTCGGTTGCGGTTGGTGTATTTATTCAGGCCGGGACATGTGACGAGAGGAAGTCCAATAACGGGATCGCACATTTCCTTGAACATATGTCCTTTAAATCTACAAAAACCCGCACGGCCTATGATATCGTTGAAGACATTGAATCGCGCGGCGGTCATATCAATGCATATACCAGCAGGGAAATGACCGCCTATTACGCGCGGGTCCTTGATACGGAGCTTGATACGGCCCTGGAGGTACTTTGTGATATTATCCGGCATTCAACTTATCCCGGGGAAGAGATCGAACATGAAAAATCAGTTGTAACCGAAGAGATCCGTGATTCTCTCGATACTCCCCAGGATGTCGCCAATGACAGCTTCTCCCTGCAAATGTTCCCGGATCATCCCTATGGCTATCCTATCATGGGAAGCCTGGAGAGTGTCCGCTCTTTCACCGGTAAAACGATACGTGAATTTGTTACAAATCAGTATACATCCTACCGTATCTCGATCATTGCAGTCGGAGCGCTGGAACATGAACATGTAGTGAGAAAAGTAAAGGAAATGCTCGGCGACTATACTACCACCACCAACACCCGTAACGTTCCTCCGGTACCGGATGCCGTTCAGAAAGAACAAACCATCTCAAGGGATATTGCCCAATGCCATTACATAACGGGTTGCCGTTCAATGGGTTACAGCGATGAGCGCCGTAACGTCTATATGATCCTCAATGCTATTCTCAGTGCCGGTATGACATCACGTCTTTTCCATAATATCCGCGAACGATACGGATTCGCTTACACGATCTATTCCTTTATTGATGCTTACAAGTCCTGCGGATTGTTCGGAGTATACACTGCAACGGATATTAATCATGTTGATAAGCTGAACGAGCTTATATGGAAGGAATTCCGTAAACTAAAGAACAAGCGTGTACCGGATATGGAACTGAAAAAAGTGAAGGCGCAGGCCAAAGGTGCAATGGTAATGGGAATAGAAAGTATGCACCATCGCCTGGAACGTATGGCACAACAGCATTTCCGTTACGGCGAGATCATCAGCATCGATGAATCCCTGAAGAAAATCGAAGCGGTGAGCACCCGGGATATACAGCATCTCGCCAATGAAATTTTTGATGAGAACGCTTTTCATTCCCTTTTATTAAAACCCCTTCGTTGAGGTTATGAAATATCCCATATTAACATACCACAAGGTTTCGGAACAATGGGAACTATCCTTTACGATGATGTACCCTGCACAATTTGAAAAGCAAATGCGTTATCTTGCGGATAAGGGGTATAAGGGGAAGAACCTGAAAGAATACCTCAGGGATCCGAAGAAAAAAGATTTTGTGATAACCTTTGACGATGCCTATGAAAGCGTATACCATTTTGCCTTTCCTGTCCTGAATGAACTTGGATTTCGTGCCAGTGTGTTTGTTCCGACAAAATATATCGGGGAAATGAACACCTGGGATTTTACGCCCGGGAACATTCATGCGCGCCATATGAATGAAGAACAACTCAGGGATCTTCACATGAGCGGATGGGAGATCGCTTCTCACGGCGAAGATCACCGTGCTATGACCGGACTCCCGGTAAAAACGGCTGTACATGAGATGTCCCATTCAAAAGTCATTCTTGAATCACTCATTAATGAAAATATAGAGACCTTTTGTTTCCCTTTCGGCGTATACAATAAACGTCTTATCCGTGCCGCACGCGATGCCGGCTACCGGAATCTCGTTGGTTTCACCGGTCATTCGCGTCATGACGTCATAACGCGCTCTGTCGTATATCGCGTAGTCGATAATCCGAAAAGTGTTTTACGAAAGATCCGTGTCGATAATCCCTGTCATTTTACCGAGAACATGAAAGAAGCTGTCTTTCATTCCTTTGCCCTGATGACCCGGCTTAAACAAAAATTGCCATTCTGCTCCGTATCATCCCGCTTAAAAAAATAACAAAAAATGCTTGATAATAAGTTACTTATACCTTTATCTTTAAAGTAAAGAAGTTTATAGGTGACATATGAAACACAAAGGCATAAAAAAACTGTATTACTCAATCAGTGAGATAAGCGAAATGCTGGACATTAAACAGTCCGTTATCCGCTACTGGGAAGGTGAGTTTAAAATACTGAATCCCCAGAAGAACCGTGCCGGCAACCGCATTTATAAAAAAGACGATATTCCGGTCCTTCGATTGATCCATTATTATGTTCACGGGAAGCACCTTTCCATTCAGGAAACCCGTGAAATGATCGATCACTTGAAAAAAGAGGGACTGTATAAACGAAAGATCAATGAACTGAACGCACTGGCCGGGGAAGAGCAAAAAGAATCTCCGGAAAGTCCTGAAAAAGAGCGTAAAACGGTATCAGGCGAAGAAGAAACATTTGATCAGCCATCTCCGGAAGAAGTTCCGGAAAAAACAACACAGGAAAGATCCGGCATACGGAAAGAACCGGAAATAACATCCGCGGATGAGGATACCCTTATATTTCCACCAGATGAAGATATTGACCGCGGAATGAAAGCAGTTCCCGATAAAACGGCAGCAGAAGAAAAAAAGGAAGATGAGAAAGAGCAGGCATCCCGGGAAGTCGGAAAGGATAACACGGAAATGCGGGAACTGCTGCAGAAAATATCTGCAAATATCCGCGATATTATTGATATTTTAAACGAATCACGTAAAGAAGAAGATCATTGACGGGTGAATTTGTTGATCTGTTAAACTGAAAAACCGCATCCATCACAAGCATGGAAGGTTCGGGACTCTTGGCCACACCCCACGGAACCCGACGTTGAAGTCGCCGGTCGGGTGTCCACCCCATTTGCTGTGGAAAGACGC
>JAWOEU010000147.1:0-9711 GCA_046482575.1 Fidelibacterota bacterium | reverse complement strand
TAACGGCTGAAAGAAACAGTGGGAAGATCCTGCGCATCATCAAATCCGTATGTAAAATTTTCAGCCGTTATCCCGATAATATTTTCACCTCTCTGAATGCGGAATTCGAATTGCCCGCTTCACCCATGGTAAGTTATTATAAACTCCGGGAGATTCCTCCGCAGGCGCTTTTATTTGAAACTGACCTTACCGAGGGCCTCTCAGCAAATCTCATTTGTCTTGACGGTACACAGAGTATGGTTTACCCTGTAAAGAACGCAATCTCCGTTATTGACGGAAAGCGCTTTAATGAATGTATTCTTGTCATTGGGTCGGACCAGGAAAATGCCGCCGGAAGTTTCAGCATGATGCCGGTACCTTCAGATCTTATCGTTTCTCTGTACCCCAATCCCTCATCGTCAGGATACGGTATCAATATACGGTATGTGTTGACAGAAGATCAGCAGGCAATACAGGCAGCTTTATATGATTTACGGGGACGGCGTGTCTTCGTGCATGATCTGGATGAACATTTACTGCAACAGGGTCTGCATACGCTTACCCTTGACCTGCTTCCCCATCGTCTGTCCAGCGGTATTTATTTCTTTACTCTGCATACGGATGAAAGGTCTATAAGTAAAAAGCTGACAATTATTAATTAATATGAAGTTCCGCACAATATCAAGTTCTTCCGAAAGCAAGATCAATATTAAAGGTAGTAAATTCCTCGGCTACGCCTTTCCGGTAAAGAACGATGAGGAAATATCCGCGCAACTGGATGCCGCCCGTGATCGGCATTACGATGCCACACATCACTGCTTCGCCTGGCAACTGGGCTGCGGCCCGGATACGCGTTTCCGTTATCATGACGACGGCGAACCGTCGGGGACGGCGGGAAAACCCCTTTATCAGACAATACTGAAAAAGGAACTTACCAATGTACTCGTCATCTCCGTGCGCTATTTCGGGGGAACAAAACTCGGTACCGGCGGATTGGCCCGCGCCTACGGCATGTCGGCATCCCTCACACTTGACAAAGCAAAGATCATAACGGTGGAAAAAGGTATCGCGCTGCACTTTCGTTCTTCCTATGAACAGCATCCGTATATTTTGCGCACCCTCAATGCCTATCATGTGATCCGCCTGAACCAGGATTTCGGAGAGGACGTTACCGTCGTCGCCGAAGTGCACGAACATGACACGGAAAAGGTGCTTAGGGATATCAGGAACGCCACCCGCGGCGACGTTCGCGGTGAGATCTGTGAAAAGTGAGCGGCGCGTTTCCCGGCTTTTTAGCTTCTTCGCTTCTTCGCTTCTTCGCTTCCCGGCTTCTTCAGTGCAATATGCAGTTCGTCAAGCTGTTTTTGATCAACGGAACCGGGAGAACCGTCCATCGGTGATTGTGCGGTTGTGGTTTTCGGGAAAGCGATCACGTCCCGGATCGAATCCTCGCCGGTAAGTACCATCACAAGACGATCGAAACCGAAAGCAATGCCTCCGTGAGGCGGCGCTCCGTATTCAAAAGCATCAAGCAAAAAACCGAATTTTTTACGGGCATCATCCGGAGAGATCCCGAGAGCTCTGAACATTCTGCTCTGAAGTTCGCGTTCATGGATACGAATGCTTCCGCCGCCGATCTCATATCCGTTCAGTGCAATATCATAGGAACGTGCCTTTACTGAAAGCGGATCATTTTCAAGCTTCTCCAGATCTTCTTTTTTCGGTGAAGTAAACGGATGGTGGCGCGCAACAAGCTTTCCGCTTTCTTTATCCTTTTCAAATAACGGAAAATCCACAACCCATACGGCTTTATAGTCGTCTTTTTTTATCAGATCAAAATGTTTTGCCACGGCCAGCCGGACAGCTCCCAGGGAGGTCAGTGCGGTTTCCCATTCATCCGCCATAAAGAGAAGCAGATCCCCCGGCGTAAGTCCGCATGTCTGCACCAGCTTTTCTTCAGCCTCCGCGGGAATAAATTTTGAGATACCGCTCTGTAACCCGTCTTTCTCATACTTCGCAAAAGCAAGTCCCTTTGCTCCGTAATTTTTTGCCAGTCCGGTCAGCCCGTCAATATTTTTTCTTGAAAACCCTGCACCGCCGGGAACGCGGAGTGCACGAACGGCCCCGCCGGATTCAAGGACTTTATGAAAAACCCCGAAATTACTTATTTCAGCGACCGCGTCAATATCCGTTATTTCCAGATCAAAACGTATATCCGGTTTATCGGAACCGTAACGCTCAAGCGCTTCATGAAATGTCAGCACCGGAAAAGGTGTATCGATCTTAATGTTTCCCGCTTCCAGTAAAACATTTACGATCATGTCTTCCATAATATTCAGGACATCTTTTTCATCGACGAAAGACATCTCGCAATCGATCTGCGTGAATTCCGGCTGACGGTCAGCCCGCAGATCCTCATCACGGAAACATTTCGTGATCTGGAAATAACGGTCGTAACCGGCTATCATCAACAGTTGTTTATAGGTCTGCGGCGATTGGGGCAATGCGTAAAATTTTCCGGGATTGATGCGGCTGGGAACGAGATAATCCCGGGCCCCTTCCGGAGTGGATTTCATCAGTATCGGAGTTTCGATCTCCATAAAATCATGTTCGGTAAGAAACTTACGTACAGATTGCGAAGCACGGTGCCGTATCCTCATATTGCGTTGAAGCGCTGAGGTCCGCAAATCAAGATAACGGTACTTCAGTCGAAGGTCTTCGCTCCCGGTCTCGCGTTTACTGATCTCAAAGGGCGTCGGTTTTGCTTTGCTCAGTAATTCGATATCCTTTGCTTCCACTTCGATCTCACCCGTAGGTATTTTATCATTTACGGAGTCTGCGGGACGCGCATTTACCGTTCCGGCAACGGCAATAACATCCTCATTGTTCAAATGCCTGACCAGCTTACGTACTTTTTCGGGCAACTCACTGCCGGCACGCACCTGCACCAGCCCGTAGCGGTCCCGAACATCCAGAAAATATATACCGCCGAGATCACGGCGCGTATTGACCCAACCATTTATACGGATCTCTTTCCCGACGTTGGCTTTTGTTAAATTCCCGCAGCGATGGTCTCGTTTTAAGCGCATAGAACTCCCATAATGATTTGCTGATAAATTACGCGAAAATGTAAAAATATCAAAAGCTTTCTTCAGCGCGCCATGAATAACTATTATTCGGAAAGAATTATTTTATCCCGCAATCAGCCACCCAGAAGTCCGCGCATAAGGTACGCAAAACCAATACCCGCATAATTACCGATTATCCAGCCCGCGATGCCGGCAAGCATACCGGTCATGATCACTTGTTTATTCTTTAATACGGCAGCCACTACCGGAACAAATGGCGGTGAATAGACCAGGGCGGTCATGGTAACAAGGTGAGTATCCGAATCTATCCTTATCAGTTTTGAAAACAGTGTATGGATTAAAAACGCAAGCAGCAGCAGTGAGGAAATGTACAGAATAACCAGGGGTGCTGTTCCGATCAGTTCACGGATATTTGCCATTGAACTCACGACAAGTGCAAAAATGAGTAAAAAATAATGTCCCAGCTGAAAGGTCATTCTGATATGGCGTATACGCGGTACCATTGACGCAAGAACACCCAGGGTTGTGATCACCAGTATCGCTACAACTGAGGATATCCCTTCGGGCACGAGAAAACTGATGCCTCCCCCGACAGCAAAAATGATGACGGAAAGACCGAAAGCCCCGAGCAAAGGAAAAAAATCCTTTTTGGTATAGCCGTTGAAATACGGTTCAAAATGATCCAGTTGTTTGGCGTTTTTTTCATGCTCTGAGACGGACAATTGTTTAAAGGGAAGCAGTACTTTTTTGAGCAGGCGGGGTATGACGGACAGGATAAGGAGAAACAATACACCTCCGACCAGTACATCGGAAGCATGAACGGCAATATAGTTGGAAGAATTTATTTCCAGGCCGGTTCCTATTGCAGCCAGATTCGGTGTGCCTCCGGTGTAGCACCCGATAAGCATTCCGGCCATTTTCCAGCCTTCCTCTCCCAGATGTGGTGCAAAGAATAAATAGACGATCGTTGAAGCAATGAAAACCGATATCAAAGCGACAAAGAAGGCCTTTGCGGCAGTAACCGCCTGTTTTGACCATGCACGCAGATCCATGGAAAAAAAGATCAGCGGCAAAGCAAGCGGAATAACCAGCATATTAAGCGTATCCTGTACTTCCGAAATATTATCCGGAAAAATTTGTACATTTCCAATGATCAAACCGATAACATAACAGATTACGATCGAACCGACACTGTCGAAGATACGGTTTTTTGAACAAAGCCAGAGAACAAGAGCAGGACAGGATAGGAAAAAGATCACCCAAAGAATTGTAAGCAACATAAACCCTCATTGTGTAATAGGTATCCCCTCCGTTCGATAAAATAAATATTTCACGGGAACAGACCAAGAAAAAATTCACCATACATTTTTCCGGCATAATAAAAGATCGGGGAATTATGTATCTTATTAAGGGAATGTCAAAAAAACTTTTTGAAACTTTCTGGGCTTTATATTGATCCCTTTTTATATTTGTTCATGAGAATTGCTTTAATTCAGGCTCCGGTTGAAGACATGTATTTCACACCGCAACGCAGTTACCCGTTAGGACTGACGTATCTGGCAGCGGCGGTAAAAGATCTTCCGGCAGAAGTTGATATCATCGATCTGCTCAGCGGTCATGGCCGTAAAACCATTCCTTTTCCGGAAACATACGCCCCAATCCTGCCATACCTACCCTATGATCGTTCACCCATACGCGCTTTTCATACCTATTATCATTTCGGATCGGATTGGAGCGGGATACGGAAATATTTTGCAGAACATTCTTATGATGTCTGTGCAATTTCCTCGAACTTTTACACCTACAGCGGAGAAGTACTGAAAACCGCAGAGATCATTCGAAGCGTATCTCCGCAATCCATCATCATCGCCGGCGGCCAGAATGTAGGTCCCGAACATGAACTTTTTACAAATTCATCCCATATCGACATCTGTCTTCAGGGTGAAGGTGAGATCCCATTCCGGCAACTAATAAAAACCTTATTGAACGGTAAAAATAATTTCCATGACATCCCGGGAATGTGGAATGCCGGAAAACAACGATGGAATACGCAGAAAAAAATGGAGAATATATCTTTTTCCCCGGACGGTAATAAGCTTTCGCCGGGACATTATCGTATAGGCGGCAAAGCGGCGATCATGCTCTCCACATCCCGCGGTTGTCCGATGGCCTGTCGATTCTGCAGTATTTATAAGACTTTCGGTACACAGATACGGCTGAAAAGCATTGAAACGGTTATTGCGGAAATGCAGACGGCTTACAAAAGAGGTATACGCGCTTTTGATATTGAAGATGATAATTTTACTGCCGATCGCGATCATTGTATAAGCCTGCTTAACGCCATCGCGGTAAACTTTGCCGATAGAATAGAATTGTATGCCATGAACGGTATTTCTGCCGAACATCTGGACGAAGAGATCATTGATCTGCTGAAACGGGCTAACCTTCAGTCGCTTAATTTATCAATCGCTACGCTATCTAATTCCCGGCGGTCCTCCCTTAACCGGTTGACAGATAATGAAAAATTTTTCCGTGTCGCCCGTTATTCGGCAAAAAAGGGACTTAAGCTTACAGGACATTTTATCGCGGGCCTCCCCGCCCAGGATGCAGGAGAGATCCTTTCAACGATGCGGTATCTCTCAGAATTACCCGTGATACTCGGCATATCGCCCTTTTATTATATTCCCGGAATGAATATGCAGGTTCCGAATGTACCGCATTCCTGCAAAGAAGCCCGGCTGACACGTTTCTGGCCGGCAGATGTAATTCTTTCTTCTGCAGAACTTATCACACTTTTCCGCCTTTCCCGCTGGATCAACTATCTGAAAGATCAGATAAAGGGAAAAGGCCTGTGTTCCATAAATCTTCGTGAAGCTTATTCGCTCTTTAATGAAAATATCTTTATACGGGAATTAATTAAAAACGCACATTTTATTGGTGTTGATAAAGACCACAAATTTTTTGTGCTTCCTGTCGCTGAGCATATCGTTGAAAAATTCCTCACAGCCTTTAAATACACAATGATCCGTTGCGCATAGATCATTAAACATGTATATTTTATAAAAATGAAGGTGAAAATAATGAAAAAAACACGGTTCTTCTTAATGATCGGAGTAATTATGATATCATTTCTTTCACTCCAGACCCTTTATGGCGGTTCCCGTTCGAATGTAAAACCCTTACCGGCTCCGCAGCGTAAAGGCGGGCTTCCGCTGATGGAGGCATTGGACAAACGAATGAGCATTCGCGATTACAGTGATAAGCAGATACCGGAACAGGTGCTCTCCAACCTGCTCTGGGCTGCCTGGGGATATAATCGCGAAGACAAAAAGAAACGTACCGCTCCTTCTGCTATGAACAAGCAGGAGATATCGGTCTATCTTGCCAAAGCCGACGGATTGTATCTTTATGATGCGGAGACACACGGGTTGATCAAACTTTCCGGAGATGATATTCGTAAAGAAACGGGGAAGCAGAGTTTTGTCAATTCCGCACCGCTTAATCTGATCTTTGTCGCGGACATGAAAAAGCAGAACAGCCTGACTTCCATTTATGCCAATACGGGTTTTATTTCACAGAATGTTTACCTTTACTGTGCTTCAGAAGGACTGGGAGGCGTTGTCCGGGGATGGTTTGATGAAGATGAGCTTCACCAGGCTATGCAGCTCGGTGAAGATCAGAAAGCAATACTCTGTCACACGGTAGGGTATCCTGCCGAATAAGATCACCGGGGCCGGTCTCCGGCTTCTGCTCCCGGTACAACAATCATTTATCTGCCGCCGCAGACCTGAGTCAACGATTTTGACATTCTTACGATATAAACATATTATCAGTAATATACACATTAAACATTGATGGACATTTTTCTTTTGTAAAATTAACTTTATCATTAACTTTAGTAATGCATTGACGTATAAGTCAAAAAAGGAGTCTCAGATGAACGGAATAGACTGGAACTACTCAGACAAGGTCAAAGAACATTTTTTCCATCCAAAAAACATTCTGGAACATGATGAAAAAGACTATAACGCAGACGGTACCGGGTATGTCGGTTCTCCGGCCTGCGGGGACATGATGAAAGTCTTCATTAAGGTAAAGGACGACCGGATCGATGAAATGAAATGGCAAACCTTCGGCTGTGCCAGCGCTATTGGCTCCACCTCAATGCTAAGTGAAATGGTAACCCGTGAAGGCGGTATGAAACTTGACGATGCATGGAAGATCACTCCGGAAATGATCATTGACGAACTTGGCGGTCTCCCTGCGAATAAGATCCATTGCTCGGTTCTTGGTGACAAGGCGCTGCGCGAAGCAATTAAAGACCATTATCGGAAAACCGGTCAGGAAGACCGCATTCCGGAAGACGATAAATCAAGGATCATCTGTAATTGCCTTAATATTTCGGAAGATGATATCCGCATGGAAATCCTGGAAGGTGCAAAAGATTTTGATACACTTCAGGAACGCACCAAGATCGGCACGGTCTGCGGTCAATGCATTGACGATGCAAAGACACTTGTGAACTTTTATGTGGGAAAATACTATTCCGATGATATTTATACCGGTAAGAAAACTGAGGATAAAAAGTAAAAATGATATATCTTGACAACAGTGCTACCACTCCCCTGCACCCGAAAGTAAAAGAAAAAATAATTGAATCCCTGGAACATTACGGCAATCCGAGTTCAATGCATGCCGGCGGGCGGCAGGTACGGGCATATGTTGAACAAAGCCGTAAAGAGATCGCCGGTTTTTTCAACTGCAGCCCCGAAGAGATCATTTTCACTGCAGGTGCCTCAGAAGCGAATAATACCGTGTTAAAAAGTGCAACGACGTGTTGTGCATTCTGCAATGAATCCCGGGGACATATCATCACAACGAATATTGAACATCCTTCTGTGATGAACACACTTAAATGCCTTGAACAACAGCATATTGAAGTAAGCCATGTTAAAGTAAATAAAAAGGGGGTTGTTGATCCGGGAGATGTGGAAGCCGCCATCCGTCCGGATACCCTGATGATATCCGTGATGTACGTTAACAATGAGATCGGCACAATACAGCCTGTTGAGGAAATCGCCGCCATTGCACGAAAACATCATATTCCCATGCACACCGATGCCGTTCAGGCAGTAGGAAAACTTCCCGTAGATCTGCAAAAGCTGCCGGTTGATTTTCTTTCCATGTCCGGACATAAGATTTATGCACCCAAAGGTATCGGCGTGCTTTTTAAACGAAATACCGCCAAAAATATCTGTCCGCTTATCACCGGTGGTCATCAGGAAAAATCCATGCGTGCCGGAACGGAAAATACGATCGGGATCATAGCCCTTGGTGAAGCTATTCGTCAGCTTAAGCTGGAAATGGGCGAGAATAAAAAACGCATTACCGCTCTCCGGGAACGACTGGAAAACGGAGTGAAAAATAATCTTGATGGCGTTATTATTAACGGGGACATAAATAAGCGCACCTGTAATATCAGCAATATGTCTTTCAAAGGAGTAGAGGGTGAATCCATACTCCTCCGCCTTGATATGCACGGGATCGCTGTCTCAACCGGAAGCGCCTGTTCGACGGGATCTCTGGATCCAAGTTATGTTATAACAGCACTTGATGTAGATCCTTCTGTTTCTCACAGTTCCATTCGTTTTTCGTTAGGACGGGAAACCACCGAAAAAGATATTGACATGACGGTCAAAGCCGTTACAGAGACGATAAACTTCCTCCGTAAAATGAGTCCCCTCATTACATCCCGTTAAATACTATATGAAAGGAATGCAATGCATAATGTTCAATTGATCGATCATCCTCTTGCGAAGCATTCACTCTCCATCTTACGCGACAAGAATACAGACACCGAGATTTTCCGCCGGCATACGGCTATTGTTTCTCAGATCATCATTATGGAGGCCGGCCGAAATTTTAAAATCAAAAAACGGGATATTGAAACACCCATTGCAAACACCCAGGGATATGAGATCTACCGTTCAATGGTTTTTGTCCCGGTCCTGCGCGCCGGTATCTCTATGCTGGTACCCGCGCGTGATTTTCTTCCATGGACTCCTGTAGGATTTATCGGTCTGGAGCGCGATGAAGAAACCGCTATTGCGCATGAATATTATAAAAAATTTCCTGATCATATTGAAAAAAAGATGGTGCTGGTCCTGGACCCGATGCTGGCCACCGGCGGTTCCGTTTCCGATACGATCTTTCGTCTAAAGGAAAAGGGCGCCAAACGTGTTTATATCGCATGTATCGTTTCCGCACCCGAAGGGATCAAGCGCATCAATAGAGAACATCCCGATGTAAAGATATATACAACCGCTATTGACGATCATTTGAATGAGAAAAAATATATCGTTCCCGGTCTGGGAGATTTCGGGGACCGGTATTTCGGGACCTGACCTGCATATATATTGATCTGCCGTCCTCCGAAGCTCCGACAGGATCAGTGAATATACCGGATTATTTTTCATACGGGATTACCCCGTTCACAACCCCTAATTCCTCATTGTAAACCTGTCCTTCACCACTCACTTCTTACTACTCACTTCTTACTTCTTACTTCTTACTTCTTACTACTCACTTCTTACTACTCACTTCTTACTTCTTACTGGTTATATGCAAGATAAAAGTTCACCCC
>JAWOEU010000030.1:0-18817 GCA_046482575.1 Fidelibacterota bacterium | reverse complement strand
GGATGAAATGCCTTGGGATAAATACGATTTAAGTCAAAATAGAAGATTCAATTTCCCGGTTTGTTTTGTAGCTAGCATTAGATATAATGAGGATGGTTCTCTTAAAGATGCACACGGAATGAATGCTTCTTGGACTGGAGATTATACTAAAGAATTTTATGACTGGAATTTTATAGAACCTCAAAATGATGAAACGAATGTTTTACCCGGAGGGCAGAGCATAACAATTCCCGGGTATGTTAAAATTTACGCCCCAAACCATTTTGGTACAGACTCTGCAAATAGAGACATGTTAAGGGGGGATATGTTAATTATGTTTAAAATAGATGAAGAAGGAAATGTTTCATATGTTGAAGGCTCTGCACACGAAGATTTAATTGAAGAACGCCCTTAATAAAAAACATTTATAAATATGGGCTGGCTTTATAGAATATGAAAAAAGAGGGATGTTCATCGACGCAGTCATTTCACATAATTAATAAAAGGAGAATATTATTAGTATTTTTTTCAGTATTTCTATTATTAAGTTTGGTTTCAATTTCCGCGGTTAAAGGAGGAATATCTGCAAATGCGGTAGATGACCAGGTAGACCCCTCAAATAGTGAAGTGTGTGGAGTATTAAAATTAAGTGATTGTAACACTGAAAATGGAGTAATTCTTTTTAGGTTATCTGGAATAACAAACGCTCACGGAGAAGTTTTTGATTTGGCTTATCTATTTTTCTCGGTATTTCATACCGGGCTCTTGTTTTTCAACCCCTCCATACGATCGGGGTTGTTGGTTGATTTGATCTCTGATTCCCGGCATTGCATGCCGGGTTACTTTACATCAACCTCTCGACGGGCTCGGGGTTGTTGGTTGATTTGATCTCTGATTCCCGGCATTGCATGCCGGGTTATTGTTGTTCCACCCCTCGACTGAGCCTGTCCCGATGAATATCGGGACTCCGGGTTACCTGATATCATGCGCCGACATCATCATTTATTCTTTTAACCCTGAGCCGCCGGAAGGCGGAGATGGGTTAAATATTTATCACCCGGCGTGAAACGCCGGGCATCGGACACTCACGGTACGAACCCCGAGTTTATCGAGGGGTTCAATTCTTCCGGAATCCATTTTTTATTATTAAACGGGAATACTCTTCATAAAAAGGAACACGACAATGATGTTGTTGCTGGTTTTCAATATATCGCTTTACATTTTCTTTCATACCATATGAAATTGTGAATATAGCATATCCGGATTGCCATCCCTGGAATCCGGGGAAAAGATCATTTTTCTTAATAAAAATTGATGAAGCGATCTTAATATCCTTTATCAGATCAGAAACGGCGATATCCGGTCTGATCTCAACAAGCATGTGTAAATGATCCTCCATACCGTTAATGGCATGAAGCCGGCAATGTTTATTATTAACAATGGCGCTAATGTAAGAATATAGGTCAATTCGTTTTTTATCCTTCAATACGCGTCCGCGTTTTGCGGGTGAAAAAATAATGTGGTATAATAATTGTCTAAACGATCCCATGGTGAAAAATAGCATATGAAAACTTATAAATAAAATGGATATTTCTTCCTGTGATCTTTATCACAGACAGCATTCAACCCCTCGACAGGCTCGGGGTTGATGATTGTTTTGATCGCTGATGCCCGGCATTACATGCCGGGCTATCGTTATTCAACCCCTCGACTGCGCTTGGGGTTGTTGGTTGATTTGATTGAGAGCACAGAATCCCGGGATTTCATCCCGGGTTATTTCTTTGTTTTACCCCTCCATCCGTCGGGGTATTTTAATCCTCAAGTTTTAATTAACCTTGAGCTTGTCGAAAGGTTATACAAAGCAATAACCCGGGGTGGAACCCCGGGCACATACATACCCAAATATACAACCCCGAGCCCGTCGAGGGGTTGAACATCTTAAATCATAAACGCTAAACCTAAAACCATTTTAACCCATCATCCCAATTCAACCTTCTTCAACTTAATTATGATTTTGCCAATTGGAAATGTTCTCTTTTTTTTGTAATATCAGGGCGAAGTTTTATTACACAATTGGGAGCAATTTCATGCAGCAATATCTTGATATGGTCCGTTACGTTCTGGGAAACGGGGTGAAAAAGACAAACCGTACGGGTGTCCCGACCTTGTCCGCTTTCGCCTATTTTTACAAGGTTGATCTTTCGGAAGGCTATCCCCTGCTGACCACCAAGAAAATGTACTTCAGATCAATGCTGCATGAACTTCTCTGGTATCTCAGCGGAAAAGAACATGTCCGTGATCTCAGGACCAAAACAAAGATATGGAATGCATGGGCAGATGAAGAGGGCCGTCTTGAGACCGCATACGGACGTTTCTGGCGGCGTTTCCCGGTCCCCGAAACCGGCCATTTGCCCGGCGAGAACTGGAAAACCCGCTGGACCCGCCGCGACCCCGAAACCGGGACACTTGTTTTTGACCAGATCCAATTCGTGATCGATACGCTCAAAGAGATCAAGTTCAAACCCAACACACCCAATCTCAGGCGAATGGTCGTTTCGGCATGGCATCCGGGAAATGCGGCTGAAAGCAAACTCCCCCCCTGTCATTATACCTTTTGTTTCAACGTCAGCGGAAATAAACTGAATTGTCACCTGACGCAGCGTTCGGGAGATATTGCGCTGGGCATTCCATTCAATTTGGCCTGCTATTCCCTTCTGACCATGATCCTTGCGCAGGAATGCGGCTATGAGCCCGGCGAATTCGCACATACGGTCATTGATGCTCATATTTATGAAAATCATATCTCCGGACTTCGTGAACAACTCAAACGCCGTCCCGGTTCTCTTCCGAAAATGCAGATTGCCGGAAAGCCCGTTTTTGAACTTACATTCGATGATTTCCGTTTGTTCGATTACCACCCGCAGCCGAAGATAAGTTTTGATGTGGCAATATGATTTTCCTGTGAACAGGAAAAATCGCCTGCAGATATACCTTCATATGCTTTCCCCTTCTTGTCCGTTTTTCTCGTTTTCTTTTTTTTCGGCCCCGCATTTTTTGCAAACAAAAATGACCGGCTGACAAAAACTGTCTCAGCTGATGATCAGGACATCAAAAAACTTTTGTTAATAGCTTATTTTGGTTTGAAAACCGGGATTTTTTCATTAGATTCCGGGCGTATCTTTAGCGATAGATATTTATAAGTAATTGCCGGGTCTAAGCGGCTTTTAAATTATTAAGCAGACGTCCCCCACAGGCAGGAAATATTCATCCGTCACAACACCTGCCGCAGAAAATGAAAAGTGGGTCCGTTCCCGGGAGTCTTATAAAAAAGGAACATCTATGGAACCAGCGGTCATTATCATTGTCGCTATGACAAAACAGGGCGTTATCGGAAAAGGTAATGCGCTTCCCTGGCACCTGCCTGAGGATCTCAGGCATTTTAAACGTGAAACGGCCGGGAACACTGTTATCATGGGAGAAAAAACCTATCTTTCCATTGGCAGACCTTTACCGAAAAGGAATAATATCGTCATCAGTCCCGGACTTGGATCTGATGACCGGATCACTGTCTGCCGCGATCTTGATTCCGCCCTGGAAAAAGCACGGCTCACGGGGAAAAAAATATTTATCATCGGCGGCGCCTATACATATGATAAAGCCCTTCCCTATGCGGATTACTTATATATATCGCATGTAAAAAAAGACTATGAGGGTGATGTGTTTTTCCCCAAGATCAATTTTGATGACTGGATCAAAGAGTCCTCTGAAGAATATGAGGACTTTATTTTTACAAAATATAAACGCCGATAAGCGGAGGTAATGTCATGGATTTAACTTTTTATAAGGCTCTGGGAATTCAGGAGGAAAACAGCGGTTGTTCAACCGGACAAAAATGGATCACTTCCAGAAAAAGCAAGGTGCTTGATGTTCATTCCCCGATTGACAATGAGCATATCGCCAGTGTTCATACCTGTATGAAAGACGATTACACGGAGGTAAGAAAACAGGCACAACGAGCTTTTGAAGTATGGCGGAATATTCCGGCACCTGCGCGCGGGGAGATCGTCCGTCAGATCGGACTGAAGTTGCGAGAACACAAAGAAGACCTGGGGAAACTGGTAACGCTTGAAATGGGAAAGTCCCTTCAGGAAGGCTACGGGGAAGTACAGGAAATGATCGATATCTGTGACTTTGCCGTCGGGCTCTCACGACAGCTGTACGGTTTTACCATGAAATCGGAACGTCCGGAACACCGGATGTATGATCAGTATCACCCTCTCGGCATCGTCGGGATCATAACCGCCTTTAATTTTCCGGTTGCGGTGTACGGATGGAATGCCATGATAGCAGCGGTCTGCGGGGATGTGTGCATATGGAAACCTTCCTCAAAAGTTCCCCTGACAGCAATAGCAACACAAAAGATCATATCACAGGTCCTGAAAGAAAATAATCTTCCGGAAGGAATTTTCAATCTGGTCATCGGGAGCGGCCGTGATGTCGGCGAGACCATGCTTGAAGATGAAAATGTCGAACTGATCTCCATCACCGGCTCGACACGGGTTGGCCGTCATGCTAATGAGGTCGTTTCCCGCCGTTTCGGGAAAGTGATCTGTGAGCTCGGCGGAAATAATGCCATTATCGTCAGCAATAAAGCCGATCTTCAGCTTGCCGTGCCTGCCATCGTCTTCGGGGCGGTCGGGACTGCCGGCCAGCGCTGCACATCAACCCGGCGGGTCATAATCCACGAAGATATCTATGATAATGTTAAAAAGGCGCTGGCCAAAGCATACCGGTCCTTAAAGATCGGAACTCCCCTGGATGAGAATAATCACGTCGGTCCCCTTATTGACAATGATGCCGTACAGCAATATAAAGACGCTATTCAGCAGGCCAGGGACAGCGGGGGAAATGTGATCTGCGGCGGTCAGGTCCTGAAGGGTAAAAACTACAGTTCCGGCAACTATGTCAAGCCCTGTATCATTGAAGCGGAGAATTCCATGCCCATCGTTCAGGAAGAAACCTTCGCTCCCGTTCTCTATCTGATAAAATATTCCGGTGATGTGGAAAATGCGGTAAATATACAGAATGATGTACGTCAGGGACTCTCTTCGGCCATCTTTACGCAGGATTTGCGTGAATCGGAGATATACCTCTCCTGCCGCGGATCCGACTGCGGAATAGCGAATGTAAATATCGGCACCTCCGGAGCAGAGATCGGCGGTGCTTTCGGCGGAGAAAAGGAAACCGGCGGCGGCCGCGAATCCGGTTCTGATGCATGGAAAGCCTATATGCGGCGTCAGACAAATACCATTAACTGGGGAAAGGAAATGCCCCTCGCGCAGGGAATAAAATTTAATATATAAAAACACTAAGCGGTGAATTTGTCGCCGGAGAAAGGAGCGTATATGGTAAAAGCAAAGGATGTAAAAAAGAGCTTGTCAAAGCATATGTTAACGGACGGATTTGATGTTATTATCGATCTGGATAAATCAAAGGGTTCATGGCTTGTCGATAAACGCAACGGTGATAAATATCTGGATTTCTTTTCGATGTTTGCATCATTTGCCGTTGGATTCAATCACCCCTATATTACATCCAAAAAGAAAGAACTGGCTTCCGCAGCTGTTAATAAACCGACAAATTCCGATATTTATACTGAAGAAATGGCGGATTTTCTCGAAACGTTTTCCCGTGTGGGCATTCCCGATTATCTTCCTCATGCTTTTTTTGTTGACGGCGGAGGCCTTGCAGTGGAAAACGCACTTAAAACCGCTTTCGACTGGAAAGTAAAAAAGAATTTCGAACACGGTGAAAAGGAAGAAACCGGCTACAAAGTTCTGCATTTTAAACAGGCATTTCACGGACGTACCGGTTACACGCTTTCACTGACCAACACTTCCGATCCCCGTAAGACCCAGTATTTCCCGAAGTTCGATTGGCCCAGAGTGAGCAATCCCAAGCTGCGTTTCCCGCTGGAAAAGTATGCGGACGGGAATAAAATGCGCGAAGAAGAGGCACTTGAAGAGATCAACGCGATCGTTGATAACGAAGCAAAAGATATTGCATGTATCATTATTGAACCGATCCAGGGCGAAGGCGGAGACAATCATTTCAGCAGAAGTTTTTTCCATGCGTTGCGGAAGGTCTGTGATGAAAATGAGATATTGCTGGTTTTTGACGAAGTGCAGAGCGGTGTCGGCCTTACCGGAAAATTCTGGGCACATCAGCATTACGATATCAAACCCGATATCCTGTGTTTCGGGAAAAAGACCCAGATCTGCGGTATTCTCGCCGGTCCCCGCATTGACGAGGTCAAAGACAACGTCTTTGTCGAATCCAGCCGTCTGAATTCCACATGGGGCGGAAATTTGACGGATATGGTGCGCTTCAGATATATACTTGAGATCATTGAAAAAGAGGATCTTGTTGAAAATTCCCGGAAAATGGGAGAGATACTGAAAAAAGAACTCGAAGATATCCAGATCATCTATCCGGATATCATTTCCAATGTGCGGGGAAAAGGACTTATGTGTGCCTTCGATCTTCCCGACGGTGATAAGCGTGATGCATTCCAATCCAAAATGTGGGAGAACAAGGTCATGATCCTTCCCAGCGGGGATCAGTCCATCCGTTTCCGTCCGCATTTAAACATTAGCGAAAAAGAGATCCGCATGGGAACCGGCGTTATACGGAAGGTCCTGGAAGAGATGTAATGCGGTTCTGACACAGATATTTCCGGACCGCCGGATCTCCAGGTTCCGGGTCTGCCGGGTACCAAACTATGTATAATTCAGCTCCGTTTCGTCACCCGGCGAACGGGGCTGTTTTGATAATGCTGCATTGTCGATTTGTCGAACTGTCTGGTTGAGTTGGCTTTTCAACTCGACAACTAGACGTCTTAACGGCTCAACAACAAATTAACAAATCAACAAATTAGCAAATCAACTTCTTCACTCAACCTCTTCCTTATTTGGTTGTATTTTACACCGGTATAAATTAAATTGTTAAGATTTGACATAAAGACCAATGAAGACCAATTTTATCCGGAGGATTGAATGAAAAAAATTATGATCTTAACGTCCATATTCTGCATTGCGCTTTTTGCAGAACCGCATATTACCGGGACAAGAGTCCTTGATCTGGACCATGAAGCGCAGATGCCCGTGTTCAGTGGTGACGGCAATTATATTCTGTATCGTTCCTATGACGGATTGTACCGTTATGATATCGACAAGGACACTTTTCATCACTTTGCCGATGAAGGCTATGATCCCGTGATGGATGAGGAAGGCATCATCCGCTACCGTGTTGACAATTACGAACGGGGACGCCGCCTGACCTCAATTGCCGTCTATAATCCCGATACGGGAGAGTTCAGCTACGCTTTCAGGAACAAACGTCTTGATGCTGCACCGAAGATCACGGATCACGGTGTATATTTCGTGGAGAAAAAAGCAATAAAAAATAACTTTGCCAAAGCAAGCCGTGTTCCGGCTCCTGTCGCTTTCACCTATGATAATGCCGTTGTCCTGCATACCTACGGGACCTCAAAATTATTACAGCCTGCCGGCGACCGGCCGCATCTCTGGCCTTCCGTCTCCCCCGCTCAGGACAAATTCTGCGTTGTGGGCGGCAACGACCTTTTTATCTGCGATCTGAACGGTGATGTCCTTGCAACGGTCAATGACGCACGGGCGCCCCAGTGGTCCCCCGACGGCGAATGGATCGCTTTTATGCGTGACCGCGATGACGGACATGTCATTACCGGATCAGATATTTTTCTGGTTGATAAAAACGGAGAAAACGTTATCCGTCTGACCGAGACCAGTGAGCTCTTTGAAATGTATCCCCAATGGTCTCCCGACGGAAAGAAAATTATTTGCGACAACCCGGCGAACGGGAAGCCGGTCTTCTTAACGCTTGAAATGAAATAAGGGCAAAGCATGAAACGATTTATCATTCTTTTATTTATCATAAGTTCTTTTCTTACCGCGCAGGAAATAGACACGATCACATATAAGATATGTGTCAATGCCGGTCACGGCGGACACGATTCCAACGACCGGCCGCCGGTCACTCCGGCAGGATTCTGGGAATCGGAGGGAAATCTGACAAAAGCGCTGGTTCTTGAAACACTCTTTAAAGAGTACGGCGTGGTCGATGTGGATGACTCGACCCGTGCGAAATTTGATGTGATCATGACCCGCCGCCACAACCGTACCGAGGATGATCTTTATCTTTCCTCCATAGCCGCTATGGCAAATAGCAACAATGCCGACTGGATGCAATCGATTCACAGTAATGCCGGCGGCGGCACTGCGCATTATACGCTGATGCTATACCCCGGACCTACGGGTGATCCCCGCATCAACGGTATTTCCGGTTATCCGGAATGTCCCGAACAGGGCACACTTTCCTCCATCATGGCCTCCAAAATCCACCAGGCTCTGCAGACCAGCGGGACAATGCTTGCGGGGGACTGGAGTTTTTACGGCACCGGGGGTCCTTACCTGGGCGTTTTCCGGACATTACAGGTTCCGGGCACCCTGAGTGAAGGAACTTTTCATGATTATTATCCCGAGACCTTCCGTCTGCAAAATCTGGACTTCCGTATCAACGAATCCTGGGCGATAGCTCTTTCATTCTATGATCTGTTAGACCTGCCGGAACCGGAGTTTGCGAATGTCGCGGGAATTGTGCGGACAAAGGACGAGATCGTCAATTACACCTACCGGTCCGGTACAAATGACAAATATATGCCCGTTGACAGTATTGTCGTCACCATGAATCCCGGAGAACGGAAATATTACGGAAATACCACCATGTACGTGGACGAATATACCCCCCAGTGGAGCAAAGCGGGTCCGAACGATTATTATACCAACGGAGCCAATAACAATAACGGCAATAACCGTCAAAACGGATTTTTTCTTTTTGACAGTGTGGAATACGGAAGCTATGAACTTGTCTTTGAAGCACCCGGTTTCTGGACCGACACAACACAGGTAACGGTTGATGATTCAAAATTCTTCTGGAACCGCAATTTCTTTATGCAATCCTCACGCCCTCCCTATATCCGCTCATTTTCTCCGAAGCAAAACGAAGAAATGCATCCCGCATGGGAACCGCTGGAATTTGTTTTCTCCAATACCATGGACAGCGCCAATGTGCGGAGCGGACTTGAGATCGTTCCGCATGCCGATCTGCTGTTTCACTGGAATGACGATTATACGGAATTATCCCTGACTGCCGCCGGCGATACGTTAGCGGTTGAGACAAACTATACACTGACATTTAAAGCGGACAGCATTCTGGCTAACCGCAAGCAGAAACTTGACGGGAACGGGGACGGCACCGCCGGCGATGACTTTGTCCTGCATTTCACGACCAGTCCTCCGGATATTTATCCGCCTGCCATTGATGTGTGGTTCCCCAAAAAATTTGCACGTCATGATGATCTGCAGCCGGTCATATCCTATACCTATGATGAGTACATCGACACCACGGAAAGCATTGAAGATAAATACCTGGTATACGAATCAAGTGTAGATGATCCCGTACCTGCCGTTTTCGATATGTATTTTATTGACGGGAGGACCATTGTATCTCTGTTCCCCACCGAAGAGCTTGTCAGATCAACACGCTACACACGTATTGTGTACAGCGGGATCAGCGATCTTGCCGGTAATATTACAAGCTCGGGTCAATCCACCGGATTAATTATCAACACCTCCATCCCCTATTATGCGGATACTCTCGTTATTGATGATTTCTCACCCGCCACGTTGACAGATGCGTGGAAGCAACCCGGTTTCAGCGGTTCCACTTTTAATCTGCTTGACGGAAGCGCGAGTGCCGACAGCCGGATAGTGAATCACTCAAACGGAAGTGAATACTCAATGAAAGTGTATTATAAGTTCGCTCCGGACACAACGGGCTTCTTGCGTGAATACCTTGATGTGGGAAGCACTCCCGGCGGCCGCAAATTCACCGATGAAAGCGTAATGCAGGCCTGGGTATTCGGCGACGGTTCCGGAAATCTTTTCCGGTTTGCCGTCGATGACCCCTCCGGTACCGGAAGTCATGAAGTAAGTCCCTGGTTCCCTATCGATTTCCTCGGCTGGCGCTTGCTGAAGTGGGACCTGCGAGAAGGAGAGACCGGCCAGTGGGCCGACATTTCAGACGGAACACTTGACGGTGAGCTGAATTTCGACAGCTTCCAGATCCAGTACGTTGACAGCCTCGGTAATAATGAAGGTACCATCTATATTGAAGATCTGATGGTGATGACCCCCGGCGGCGTTGCTGTCCGGGAAACGGATATTGCACGGGATTTTGTACTTGAACAGAATTATCCCAATCCTTTCAACCCCGTTACCGCCATTCCCTACCGTCTGTCCGCGGATACGGAAATTGACCTCTCTATATTTGATGTCAGCGGGAAACGCATTGCCACGCTTGTCAACAAACGTCAGACAGCCGGAACGTACTCGGTCAATTTTGATGCCGGTCACCTGCCCAGCGGGATCTATATCGCCCGTCTGAAGACGAACTATGGAATTAAAAACCGCAAAATGCTGCTGGTAAAATAGATCCGCGCATTTCAGCGTATAAAAGGATAAACAAGGCAAAACCACTGACATTGGTTTTGCTTTGTTGTTTTCATTCAATATATTAATGAAAAATAAAAGGACAGGCGTATGCGCGAGGCGATCATAAATCTTCTTCACGAAGCAGGCAATATCATTGCCGGCCGTATTCATACCAAAAAACTTATTGATCACAAATCCACAGAGGTTGATCTTGTCACGGATGTCGACCGGCAGATTGAGCTCTTTATGATAAGGGGACTGAAAAAGCTGCTTCCCGGAAGCAAATTTTTGTCCGAGGAAACACAGAGCCGTATCAAAGAAGCCGATAAGCTGTGGGTGCTGGACCCTGTCGACGGCACCCTGAATTTTGTACACGGATTCCCCATGGTCTGCATTTCCCTCGCTCTTCAGGAAAAGGGTTCGATCACCCGCGCCTTTATCTATAACCCCCTCATGTCCCTTCTTTTTGAAGCCCGCCGCGGGCAGGGAGCATCCCTTAACGGGGAAAAATTACAGGTGTCCGGGAAAAAAGATCTGAAAAAGTGCCTTTTGGCTACCGGTTTCCCTTATGACTACGCCGACAACCCGGACAACAATCTCCGGTATTTCGATCATTTTCACCGCAAGGTTCAGGGTATCCGGCGGCCGGGAAGCGCTGCGCTGGACATGGCGTATACGGCCGCAGGGGTATTTGACGGTTTCTGGGAACAACATCTTAAGCCCTGGGATGTTGCCGCCGGTATTCTTCTGATCCGTGAGGCCGGGGGGATCGTAAGTAATTTTGACGGGAAGCCTTATCAGTTCGGTGATAAAAATATTGTGGCGGCAAATCCGCATCTCCATGAAATAATGCTTAATGAGATCAATAAACTGAGGAAGTAATTATGAAAAAGTTACTGGTATTTTGTCTTGCCATCGGTGCGCTGAATGCACAAAGTCTCCTTGAATACAAAGAACCCTATCAGGATACCCTGTTTTCGATGATAGACAGTTTGCATCAGCGGAAGATCGATGCCGCAAAAGAGAGGACCGAAGCGATCAGGGATTCATATCCTGAAAGAGAGCGCAAAAAACTCTATGCATCGGTCGAAGGTCTTGATATCCCCGTTTCTCCGGATATCTTTGATACCCATTTCCATTTCCCTCCTGAAAATCAGGGAAGAACGGGCACATGCTGGGCTTTTGCAGGGGTTTCCCTCATTGAAAGCGATCTCAAACGCCGTCAGAATAAGGAGATCAGGATCTCGGTGATGTATGTTGTCCGCATGGAGTACCTCGAAAAAGCGCGTTACTTTATCCGTCAGCGCGGAGAAAGTTCTTTCGGAAGAGGTTCACAGTTAAATGCCGTCTTTACGATCGCGGATACGTACGGACTGGTCCCGGAATCACGGTATCACGGAAATCTTACAAAATACGGTCATGACAACAAGGCGCTGTACGAGGAATTGAAACGTTACCTGGATTTTATTAAGGACAATGATTACTGGGACGAGAAAACGGCGCTTGCAAGTGTACGCGCCATTCTGGACAAGCATCTGGGCAATTCCCCGGAAACCTTTATCTACAAGGGAAAACTTTATACTCCCGTGACTTTTTACCGCGACGTACTGCAGTTCGAAAGCAATGATTATATGGCTGTCCAGTCCACGCAGCGTTTCCCTTTTCACACATATTGCGATTTTCCCTATCCCGATAACTGGCGGCATGAAGAAAACTTTTACAATCTTCCGCTTGATGAATTCTATCATGCCATTGTCAGTGCAGTAAAGAACGGCTATCCTGTCGCTATCGGCGGTGATACCAGTGAACCGGGATACAACCGCTATCAAGATGTGGCTTTTGTTCCCGAAGCGGATATTCCCCCCGGACGTATTGACCAGGATGTCCGGGAATACCGCATTTATAATGGTTCAACCGGAGATGATCACGGCGTTCATATTGTTGGATATAAAAGTATCAACGGTAAAGACTGGTTCCTTATTAAAGATTCCTCCCGCAATGCCTACACGGGAAATTTTCCCGGTTATTATTTCTACCGCGGGGATTATATCCGTCTGAAAATGCTTACTGCCGCGGTGCCCCGTAAATTTGTGGAAAAATAATTCCAACACGGAAGAACCCGGACTTCCGGGGCTGTTGTTGAGATCGTGACTGAAGAAGTCCTTAAGATATTTCCCCGATCAGATCATAGTCCAATGCATTTGTGATCAGGATATGATAAAATTCGCCGCTTTTCAGTTTGCCGGGAATGATCACCCGGTTGTCAATATCCGGAGAATCCCGGTACGTGCGTCCGTAGCTGTCATGACTGATCTCATCATAAACATCGATCAACACACGCTGACTGCTTCCGGTCAGTGAGCGGTTGTTTTCCAGGGAGATCTCCTGTTGCAGCTGCATGATCGTTTCCATCCGTTCCTGTTTTACATGCGCAGGGACGGGATCACCGAGAATTTCAGCGGGAGTCCCTTCTTCGGGACTGTATGTAAAAACACCCAGCCGTTCAAAGCGGACCTCCTTCACAAAATCCGCAAGTTCTGCGAATGCCTCATCACTTTCGCCGGGAAATCCGACCATGATAGTCGTTCGAAGTGCAAGACCGGGGATCTCAGCACGGAGTTTGGTGATCAATTTACGAATGTGTTCTCCATCCCTGCCACGCCCCATGGCACGGATCATATCCGTACGAATATGCTGGATGGGAATATCGATATAAGGCAAAATGCTGCCGGAGTTGTTGATCACATCGATCAGTGCGGGATCGAAATGGGCGGGATGCGCATAATGCAGGCGGATCCAGGGAAAGGCCTCCATGCCGTCCAGTTCCCTCAGGATATCCCGAAGATGCACATCATCCCGCAGGTCCCGTCCGTAGGCGGTTGTATCCTGAGCAATAACAATAAGCTCTTTCACGCCCAGTCCCGCCAGATATTCCGCTTCCTTCAGGATCTTTTCCGGCGGGATACTGCGTTGTTTCCCGCGTATCAGCGGTATCGCACAATATGCACAGCGGTTATCGCAGCCCTCGGATATCTTCAGATAAGCATAATGTCCCGGCGTCATCAGTGAACGCGGAGCCGCAGCCGCATCGCGATGCAGTAAAAAGCGCGCCACATCCGCGATCTCATCCACACCAAAGAAAGCATCCACTTCCGGAAGCTCTTTCTTCAGTTCGTTCCGGTAGCGCTGGGACAAACAACCGGTGACGATAAGTGATCTTATCCCGCCGTTCTCTTTCAGTTTCACCGCCTGAAGAATAGCTTCAATACTTTCTTCTTTTGCAGGAAGTATAAAACCGCAGGTGTTCACAATAAGGATATCAGCATCTTCGGCCTTCTCCGTGAACCGGAATCCGCCCTGCAAAAGGAGTCCCCTGATCTCTTCACTGTCCACAAGATTCTTTGAACAACCGAGGGATATTATGTGTACATTCTGCTTCATTTTTATTAAAAACCCTCGAACATGGCACGAACATACATTGAAGGAGAAAAAGGAAGCAGGTCTTCGAGCGATTCTCCCAGTCCGATAAATTTGACCGGTATATGCAGTTTTTCACGAATGGCGACAATACTGCCCCCCTTGGCGGTGCCGTCAAGTTTTGTTACAATTAGACCGGTGACCGGCGTGATGCGCGTAAATTCGCGTGCCTGGGCAATACTGTTCTGTCCGATGGATCCGTCCAGCACCAGCAGCGTTTCATGCGGTGCACCGGGCAGCAGTTTTTGTATGACACGTTTGATCTTTGCAAGTTCCTGCATGAGATGCGCCTTATTGTGCAGCCGACCTGCCGTATCAATAAGTATCATGTCCATTCCCCGTGAGATACCGGCCTGGATACCGTCATAAACGACGCCTGAGGGATTTTTTGCTTCAAGGTTCTTGATAATGTCCGCACCGGCACGTCCGGCCCATATATCCAGTTGCTCGACGGCGGCTGCGCGGTAGGTATCACCGGCAACGATAAGGACTTTTTTTCCTTCCCTGCCGTAGCGCGCGGCGAGTTTCCCGATGGTAGTCGTTTTTCCGGAGCCGTTGACGCCGACGACCAGTACAACACAGGGCTGATGCTTATCGACCGGAATACTCAGGTCATCATCCCTGAACAGGTCCTCAAAGATCTCCGTCATAATGATACGTATATCCTCTTCGTTCAGCAGCTCTTTTTTACGTGATTCCGCTTCTATTTTTTCAAGTATTTTTTCCGTGACTTCCACCCCGAGATCGGATTCATAGAGAAAAGCCTCGATCTTCTCCAGAAATTCCCCGTCGATCTTCTTTCCGCGACCGAAAAGTGAAAGCAGTCCCTCCTTAAAGCGGTTGCGGGATCTCTTCAGACCCTGGTCGTAACGATCATCGGACCTGACCTCCCGCAGGGATTGATCTTCCTTTTTCTTTCGTTTGAATAATGCCATATATTTTCCTTTATGCAGTGAACGGTCATGCAGGTTCGCTACATTTTGATCCTATTCTATATTTCAATTATAACCGGGATTTTCGGTATTTTCAGGCGACCCGGGAGTCGATCCCGCATTCTTCTGTCTTCTGAACATTTTCACACACTGCACGATATACACGGCCCAGCTGATCAACATCAGCAATGCATCAAAATACAGGATCCAGACCGCATAAAGATTCATGCCCAGATAAAACTCCAGGAGCCAGAATACACCGGCGACCGTCAGCAGCAGAATGAAAAGCTTCCCGGTGATATTCGCTCCGGTGACAATCCTGTAGCGGTTGTAGAAAATACTTTTGGTTATGAATATGGACGCATCGCGAAAGACCAGTAAAAGCAGGAACCACAAAGGGAAATCCATTTTGATGACCATCAGCAGCATCATCCCCATTGCCACCACCTTATCGGCGAAGGGATCTATCACCTTGCCGAACTGGGAAACGGAATGCGTTTTCCGCGCAACAAAACCGTCCGCCCAGTCACTGATGACACAAATACCCAGAATGATCATTCCCCAGATCCAGCGATCAACGGCAAAGAGCCACAGCGCGGGAATGATCAGCAGAATACGCAGCAGGCTGATCATATTTGCAGCGGTAAAAAAATCCCTCGTATCGGGATCACGCGTTACAAAGCGGTCCTTTATCTCTTCTTCAAACATAATACTTCTCATCAACTCCCGTATAACAGGACAAAATATGCGGTTTTTTCACGATATCTTCAAGCGGAAAACGATCGGAAACGGAAAGATCCTTCATCCATATCATATAATCCGCTGTCGCAAGCGCATCAAGGAGCCGGTGGGAAATGATAAACACCAGTGAGCGCTGCCGTATCTCCCCGATAATGGAAAAAAGTTCCTGACGGCAGCGGATATCCAGTGCGGTACTGGGCTCATCCAGTATTGTGACCGGTGCGCGTACCGCCGCTGCCAGGCATACGCCGAGCCGCTGACGTTCACCTTCAGAATAGTGTGCCAGGCGACGGTTTTTGCCGAGAAGAGAGTCTATCCGCAGTTTACTTGCATAGTTGTCAAACAGCCGGAGATCGAAATGCTTCCCCACCGTATAACGTTTATCCCGGTAAAGCTCAAGAATTTTTTCCGGCGTATTGCCGGTGAACAATCGCGTCAGATCCTGCGATAAATATGCGCAGAAAGGATAATCCGAAAAAGCGCCTGCTTCCCGGAGATTGGAATCCGCCAGCAATTTGATGAGCTGGGATTTTCCGCTGCCGACAGCTCCCATTACCGCAATACAGGAATATCCGCTGAGATCGATCTCCCGTTTATTGACGAGGATTTTATTTTTCTTTATCCGGTATGTGAAGGGATTGATCTTCATACTGCCTTTTCTGAAAGATCATTCAGTCGTTTACGGATCAGGACACTCTCAGGGATAATGCCGTATTCCTCATGTTTTTCTGCAAAATCTTCAGCGCTCAGGCAAGCATGCAGCTCTCCGTTGTTCACGATCCAGACAAGATCGAAGAAAAGGTATTCGTCGGGGTTCTGACTTGCGACAAGAATAGATCTTCCGCGCTCAGCCATTCGTGCCACACATCGGTAACAGGCCAGAACGCCGTCTCTGTCCAGATGCGATGTGGGTTCATCAAGAAGAATGACATCAGCATCCGTCAGGAATGTCGCCGCCAGCATCACCATCTGGATCTCGCCGAATGAGAGTTCGGCGATCTCACGCCCCAAAAGGTGACGGATATCCAGTATCTCCGTTATATCATTTACCGCCGTTTCTGCTTCATCACCACTGCTTCCCGCATTTATACAGGGAAAATACAATTCATCATGCACCGTATGCATAATGATCTGATGAAAGGGATTCTGCAGCTGAATGGCGCTGCGTTTGCCTTCGTCTTCGATCGCTCCGCCCGCCGGTTCGGAAAACCCGGCAAGAAGTTTAAGCAGGGAACTTTTTCCTGATCCCGACGGACCCAGCAGCAGAATACGTCTGCTTGGGGGTACATGCAGAACAGGGAAACCTGCAGATGAGCGAAAATGCGGTAAACGTATATTGTACAGCCTCATATTGTGGAAATATACTTTTTAATTCATAGACATCCTATACAGAATTTTATAAATTACTTTATGATCACTTCCTGGTTTACACTCAAGAAATGTACGGATTATTTTCACCGGCATTACCGGCATGCGGTTCTCGGGCACTGCGTTACGTTCAGAAAAAATGAACTGATGCTGATTTTCCGCGACCGAAGTGCTCTCACTGTTCATCTTGGAACACCGTTTCAGTATATCATCCCTTCATCGCGTCCTCCGTCGCAGAAACGGGATAAGGTGCGGATCTTCCCGGGTATTGAAGGAAATATCGTGGAAGAGGTCTCTATGCTTCCCGGAGAGCGGATCATGCGTTTCCGTATGAAAAACGGCACATCGCTCAATATCGTATTCCGCTCCAACCGCGGGAATGTGGTTTATCTTTCCGAAAGCGGGACCGAGTATTTTAAAAAGAAACTCCGCATAGATCCCGGTCTCCTCAAAAAAGAGAAAGAGGAACAATATTCCTCACTGCAGGAAGATGTGCGCTTCAACTCCTATTGGAAAAAACATATCGGGGAAGTTCTCGGCACCGGGGATTATCGGGAAATCCTTGAAATCATTCACAACTCCAACGGATGTATGCTCGGAAAACGCTTTGTGCTCTGCAATGATGAGAAAGAATATGATCCGGACCTTTTTTACGTCAACTATCGCGCTTTCGTTATCGGCCGCCTTCAGGAGCAGCAGTTTTACAGCGAATACCGCTCTCTCGAGCGCAGGATCAATACGGAACTGAATGATCTTCAGAAAAAACTGCAGCGAACGGAAAATGATGAAAAATTTATCGAACGTGCCAAACGTTACCGTTTTTTTGCCGATATCCTTTCTTCCTGCCGCTATGACATAGAGGAACACCGTGATAAATTTACCATACCGCCATTTTATAGAGATCCGGACTTCCCTTATGAGATTCCCCTGAAGAAGGATATGAATATTTCAGAAAATATCGAGCGTTATTATCGAAAAGCGCGCAATTCGGAAAAACAAATTGAAGAGAACCGTAACCGGAATCGCGAACTGCGCGCGCGCTTCCGGGAATGGAACCGCTATTACGGGATCTTTCAGCAAATCAACAGTTACCGGGATCTCAAAGCGTGGAAAAAGAAATTTGCGGATATTCTTCCGCCGGCGGATAAAACTTCACGGGGAATCGGTGAACGGCGTCCCTATTACGAACATGTTACTGCAGACAAATGGCGTGTATGGGTCGGACGAAGCGCTAAGGATAATGATGAAATGACCTTTAAGTACGCAGCCAAAAATGATATCTGGCTGCATGCGCGAAACAGCACCGGCTCTCATGTTATCATAAAAAAAGACGGGAAAAAGGAAGTTCCCAGACATATTATCGGACTTGCCGCTTCTTTGGCCGCCCGCAACAGCGAGGAGAAACACTCCACCCTGGTCCCTGTTGCCTATACCGAGCGCAAATACGTTACAAAAGGCAAGGGCTTACCGCCCGGCAAGGTGCATTTCCAGTTCGAAAAGGACATTATGGTAAAACCGGCGGAACTGAAGTGACAGGCGCAACGCGGCACGGGGAATTACATTCAGGATCCTTGATACAAAATTCCAGATCCGGGTTCTATGTGAGTTTTATGTCAGGACATAAGTAATATTTTTGGTCCCAAAGTTCAGGAATATTCAGCTGATTTAGCTTCTTAGCTTCTTGACTTCTTAGCTTCCTCTCTCCCGCCTCCCGTCTACCGTCTTCCG
>JAWOEU010000026.1:0-10525 GCA_046482575.1 Fidelibacterota bacterium | reverse complement strand
GCTGTTTTCGGGAAGCGCAATCGGCTTTCCGATCATGTCGCCGTTATCGTCAAAGATCGCAATACGTGCCGTTCTTTCCCGGTCCTTGGATGCAACTATCTGCCATTCGATATGTCCTGAGGAATCTGCAACTTCATCATAGGTCACCCCTTCAATAAGGTCGATAAGTTTAGCAGTTCCGTCATAACGTGAAACAATGTGTTCGTTATAGGCATCCCAGTCATACAGGATCGTATCCGGTTCTACCGGGTCGCCGTCTTTTACATGTACTTTTGCACCCTGCGGAACGGTATAGGTAATCAAATTACGGTTCTCTTCATCTATGATGGACATCTTTCCATTCCGGACCAGTACGATACGGAGATCGTTTTCCGAGATAAACAGGTTATCGGAAAATTCAACTTTTCCGCTGAAACGGGCGGTCTGATGCGATTCCTGAATAATACGGCTGGCCGTACCGCCGATATGGAAGGTACGAAGCGTTAACTGCGTTCCCGGTTCGCCGATGGACTGTGCCGCCATAATTCCGACAGCTTCGCCGATATTGACCAGGCTGTCCGTAGCCAGATTCCTGCCGTAGCAATTTGCACAAACACCCGTTTTAGCCTCACAGGTGAGAACGGAACGGATATAAACGGATTCCACATTACTGTTGGAAATTTTTTCAGAAAGATTTTCATCGAGAAATTGCCCGACCTCACCAATAAGCTCGTCGGTAAGGGGGTCAATAACGTCTTCCTGTAAAACGCGGCCGACAATACGTTCTTTCAGGGATTCAATAACATTTTCCCCTTCTTTCAGGGAAGTAACTCGAATACCGTTGATCGTTCCGCAATCATCTTCATTAACAACCACGTCCTGAGCAACATCGACAAGACGCCGTGTAAGATAACCGGCATCCGCTGTTTTCAGCGCCGTATCCGAAAGTCCTTTCCGCGCGCCATGTGTTGAAATAAAGTATTCGAGTACCGTAAGTCCTTCTTTGAAATTCGACGTGATCGGCGTTTCAATAATATCACCGCCGCTTCCGCCGGTAGCATTCTTTTGCGGTTTGTTCATCAGCCCGCGCATACCTGCCAGCTGCTTGATCTGGTCTTTGGATCCCCGCGCGCCGGAGTCCGACATCATGAACAGCGGGTTAAAACCTTCGTTATTTTCCACCAGTTTTTTGTTCATGGCAAACTGGACGGAATCCGTTGTCTGCGACCAGGCATCAATAACTTTATTATAACGTTCATTTTCCGTAATGACACCACGGTTTCGTTTTCCATTGATCAAATCAACATTTTTTCCCGTTGCCTCAATGATCTTGAACTTTTCATCGGGTATAATGACATCGGAGAGTCCGATGGATACGCCGGAACGTGTCGCCATGTAAAAACCGAGATCTTTTAGATTATCAAGAAATTCAACTGTCCGGTTCGAACCGACAATACGGTTTGATTCACCCACAATACTTTCAATTCTTTTCTTTGTAAGCAATTCGTTATAAAACGGGAGTCCCTCAGGAACGATGGAATTGAACACAATACGGCCTATGGTCGTATCAATGATTTTTCCGTCGACCAGGAGCCTTACTTTAGCGTGAAGAGAAACCCAGTCATTGTCCAGTGCAAGCAATGCTTCATCCTTGCTGTAGTACACAGAACCCTCGCCCTTCTGGTTCGATCTGGCTCGCGTCATATAATATGAGCCCAATACCATATCTTGTGAGGGAATGGAGATGGGATTCCCATGTGCGGGATGAAGAACATTGTTGTTCGCAAGCATCAGCATGCGTGATTCGATCTGTGCTTCAAAAGAGAGCGGTACGTGTACTGCCATTTGGTCACCGTCAAAGTCGGCGTTGAATGCAGAACAGACCAGCGGGTGTATCCGAATCGCTTTTCCGTCGATCAGAATCGGCTGAAAAGCCTGTATTCCCAAACGGTGCAATGTGGGTGCACGGTTCAGAAGGACCGGATGATCTTTCACAACATACTCCAGAAGATTCATGACTTCAGGATAATGCCTTTCGACCATGCCTTTTGCCATTTTTGCCGTTCCGGCAAGTCCGCGAACCAGTAATTCATGTATCAGATGCGGTTTGAAAAGCTCTGTAGCCATCAGTTTGGGAATCCCGCATTCGTGCATCTTCAATTCCGGTCCCACAACAATAACGGAACGGGCAGAATAGTCGACACGCTTCCCCAGAAGGTTCTGGCGAAAACGGCCTTCCTTGCCGTTCAGCATATCGGAGAGGGATTTCAGCGGACGGCGTGTTCCGGACCGCACTGCTGCACGTTTCCTGCCGTTATCGAAAAGTGAATCAACGGCTTCCTGAAGCATACGTTTCTCATTTCTGAGAATGACTTCCGGGGCTTTAATATCAATAAGCTGTTTTAAACGATTGTTTCTTATAATAACCCTGCGATAAAGATCATTAAGATCCGATGCGGCAAAACGTCCTCCTTCAAGAGGAACGAGCGGCCGCAATTCCGGAGGTATCACCGGAAGAACTTTAAGTATCATATATTCCGGGCGGTTGGTAGGTTCTCCATCCGTTTGCGGAACAAACGATTTGAGGATCTTCAGGCGCTTGACAATATCATCACGTTCAGAAACGGAACGTGTGTCTTTCAGTCTTTTTTTCAGGGTTTTGACCAGTTCCGGAACGTCAAGATCCATCAGCAGTTCATAAACCGCCTGTGCGCCGGTCTTGGCAATAAACAGTTCTTTCTCGTCTATCGTTTCTTCAGCTTCTTCACCATAAGTATAAAGAAGGTCAAAGTAGCTGTCCTCATCGAGCAATTCCATGTACCTGACGGGCCGGGTCTTTCCGTTTTCTTCAACTTCGGCTTTTCCGGGCTGGACCACCACATAGGATTCGTAATAGATGATCTGTTCCAGATCCTTCGCGGATATACCCAGAACATTCGCCAGTTTCGAGGGAATGGATTTCAGAAACCAGATATGTACGACGGGAACTGCAAGACTGATATGTCCCATGCGTTCGCGACGGACAGCTTTACGGGTAACTTCAACACCGCAGCGGTCACAAACGATCCCTTTATAGCGGATACGCTTGTACTTTCCGCAGTGGCATTCCCAGTCCTTGACCGGACCAAATATCTTTTCACAGAACAGACCGTCTTTTTCCGGTTTGTATGAACGATAATTAATGGTCTCGGGCTTAAGGACCTCACCCCGGGATTTACTTAAGATCGATTCGGGCGAAGAAAGTCGAATCTGAATTTTCGAAAAGTCTTTTTTCGCCGATTGTTGTTGTAATGTACTAAATGCCAATGTAACATCCTCCTATTGAAGGAAATTATATCAAATCCATTTCAATACCTAATCCCTCAAGTTCTTTAAGAAGAACATTAAAGGATTCCGGTGTTCCGAATTCAGGCAGATTCTCGCCTTTTACAATTGAATTGTAAACACGGGTTCTGCCGTCAACATCATCGGATTTGACTGTGAGAACTTCCTGAAGTGTATGCGCCGCACCGTAAGCTTCAAGAGCCCATACTTCCATTTCGCCAAAACGCTGTCCGCCGAATTGCGCTTTTCCGCCAAGCGGCTGCTGTGTAATAAGTGAATACGGACCGGTGGAACGGGCATGCATTTTATCTTCGATCATATGAGCGAGCTTCATCATATATATATAGCCGCAGGCTACGGCATTATCGATCCTGTCGCCGCTGCGTCCGTCATAGAGATCGATCTTTCCGTTTTCAGGAAGATTTGCTTTTTTCATTAAAGCGGATATTTCTTCGAAGCTGGCGCCGTCAAATACCGGTGTCTCAAAATAGACACCCAGTTCTTTTGCCGCCCAGCCTAACATCGTTTCATATAGCTGTCCAAGGTTCATACGGGAAGGAACACCCAAAGGATTCAGAATGATATCCACCGGAGTACCGTCCGGCAGAAAAGGCATATCCTCTTCGGGGACAATAATGGAAACGACACCTTTATTACCATGGCGTCCTGCCATCTTGTCACCGACGGCGACCTTGCGCTTGTTGGCGATATACACCTTGGAGAGTTTCAGCACACCCGGCTGCATATCATCTCCGGCACGTACCTTAAACTGTTCGTTGCGGATATCTTCCTCAATGTCATGAGTAATGTTCTGGAAATTCTCGACCAGTTTCTGCACCCGCTTGAAAACGTCCGTGTCCTCAAGCCAGGAGCGTTCCATATCAATGTGATCAAAATCACATGTTTCGAAGAACTCCCAGTTCCAGGTCTTCCGCTTATTATGGACAAGATTTCCGCCCTTATCATAAACACCCTGACAGGACTGATCATCAAGAAGTTTTTTCAGTTTATCGATAAATTTGCTTCTTTGACTGTAAAGGCGGTCCGCCATTTCTTTATCCAGTTTCTGTATCTTTTCCTTTTCATCGCGGCGGGATTCTTTTCCTTTTCGTTCAAAAAGCCGTGTATCGATGACCACACCGCTTGTACTGGGATCGGCACGGCGTGATGCATCTTTAACATCGCCGGCTTTTTCACCGAAAATCGCACGCAGAAGTTTTTCTTCCGGTGTAGGGTCCGTTTCTCCCTTGGGAGTAACTTTACCGATGATGATATCTCCGTGATTGACCGGTGCTCCGGGACGGATCATACCGTTTTCGTCAAGATTTTTGGTGGCTTCTTCAGACACATTGGGGATTTCGCGGGTCAGCTCTTCACTTCCCCGCTTGGTGTCCCGGACTTCCAGTTCAATTTCTTTTACATGAACAGAGGTAAATGTATCATCTTTTACGAGGCGTTCATTCAGAATGATCGCATCCTCGTAATTATAGCCGCGCCACGGCATGAATGCCACCAGTATATTGCTTCCCAGCGCCAGTTCACCCTGATTGGTTGATGTTCCGTCCGCAATGGGATCGCCGGCTTTGACCTTATTGCCTTTTCGAACAATGGGCCGCTGGTTTATACTTGTATCCTGGTTCGTTCTTTGGAATTTCATCAGATCGAAAACAATTCGGCCCTCATTCTCATCAAGGGAAACATCAGCATCGAAATCATCGAGAGGCCGAAGGACGATCTTGCTCGCATCGACATATTCAACAACGGCATCAATGGGCGAAGTCACCACAGAACGGCTGTCCCGTGCAGCTATGGGTTCCATGCCCGTAGCAACAAGAGGCGCCTTCGGTGTCAGGAGCGGCACGGATTGCCGCTGCATGTTCGAACCCATCAGCGCGCGGTTGGCATCATCGTGCTCGAGGAAAGGTATAAGGCTTGCTGCCGCGGAAACCATCTGAATGGGTGAAACGTCCATATAATTGATCTCTTTCGGTCCCACCATGGGATAATCCGCCTGATGACGACAACGTATATGATCACTTTCAAACTCGCTTTTTTTGTTCAGCGGAGCATTTGCCTGTGCGATGACATTGCGGTCTTCATCATCTGCGGAAAGATATTCTACGGAATTCGAGACGCGCGTGGTACTCTTTGTATGTTTCACTTTCCGGTAAGGTGTCTCAACAAATCCAAGGCGGTTGATAACCGCATAGTTTGCCAGAGATGAGATCAATCCGATATTCGGACCTTCCGGAGTTTCAATGGGACAGAGGCGTCCGTAATGAGTATAATGCACATCACGCACCTCAAAACCTGCACGCTCACGGGTCAAACCGCCGGGACCGAGTGCGGACAAACGACGTTTGTGCGTAAGTTCGGCAAGCGGATTGGTCTGGTCCATGAACTGCGACATCTGAGAAGTACCGAAAAAGGTATTGATCACGGAGGTCAGGATCCGGCTGTTAATGAGTTCCTGGGGCGTCAGTGATTCCGCATTATGGATATTCATTCGATCACGGATCGTCCGTGACATGCGGGTAAAGGCAAGTGAAAACTGATTTGCCAACTGTTCGCCTACGGTTTTCACCCTTCTGTTGCCGAGGTGATCGATATCATCGGAAGCTTTTTCGCCACGCCGCATGCTGATAAGCTGTTCGACGATCATAACGAAATCTTCCGGTGTGATCACGGTATTGTCCAGAGGAATGTCCAGGTTGAATTTTTTGTTCATCCGGTAGCGGCCGACCTGACCGAGATCGTATTTTTTGGGACTGAAAAAGAGTTTTTCAAAAAATTTCTGGGCGGTTTCGGCATTCGGCGGCTCACCGTTACGCAGGTTACGGTAGAGATAGATCAGTGCCTCTTCCCGTGTCGGTTCGCGATATTCATTATCATCTTCAACAATAGCCAGTTTATCGCGTTCACGACGAATCGAATTCGCCAGCAATTTAAAGTCAACTTCCCGGTTCGGATCCACGACCTCAATACGTTTTACTTTTTGTTTTTTCAGTTCGCCGATCAGTTTACTGTCCAGCTCAACCCAGTGGTCTTCCGGCGTACCGGCTTCCAGAATGAGTTCTCCACTCTTACTGTCAATCACGGGGGTTACCACCAAACGGCCTTCAAGATCACCGCTCAGGGGCAATGTTTCAAGAACATTAAACTGCTGCAGGATATCATAATCGGTGTCAAACCCTATTGCACGCAGAAAAATGGAGACCGGAAATTTCTTCCGGCGGTCGATCGTAACATAAATGGCGTCGAAAATATCCGTTGTCAGATCCACCCATGAACCGCGCATCGGTATGATACGGGCATTGTAAAGAACGGTACCGTTCGGGTGCCGTGCATCATTAAAAAAGACACCGGGTGAACGCTGGAGCTGACTGACAATAATTCTTTCGGCTCCATTGATAATAAAGGTGCCCCGGGATGTCATCTGCGGGATATTTCCGAAAAACACGTCTTGCTCGATCGCTCTGGCCGGTGAACCGGCTTCGGTATCTTCTTCCGCGACTTTCATCACCAGTCTTGCTTTAAGCGGGACCGAGTACGTAATTCCGCGCTCCACGCATTCCTGTTCTTCGTAACGCGGTTTACCGATCGAATAATGCTTGTATTCAAGAACAAAAGTATCGTGATTATCTTCGATCGGAAAGATCGTATTGAAGACGTTTTCAAGACCGATATCCTGACGTTTTTCCGGCCGGACGCGGATCTGCAAAAAGTCCTCAAAAGAACTTAACTGCACATCCAGAAGATCCGGCGTATCAAGAACATGTTTGATCTTTGCAAACGATGTCCGCTTGATCTTTCTTTTTATACTAGCCAAGAGATATTCCTCCCTTGTATTTTTTTATAAAACAAATAGAGCCATCGTTGTTTTGACGGCTCATTTTTGAACTTTCTGAGCGTTACACGTACAACCATTATTTGAGTTCTACTGTTGCTCCGGCTTCTTCAAGTTTTGTTTTAATTTCTTCTGCATTGTCTTTTGCCAAACTTTCTTTTACGGCGACAGGTGCACTTTCAACCAGATCTTTGGCTTCTTTAAGGCCCAGACCGGTGATTTCGCGAACTACCTTGATGACATTGATTTTCTTTTCGCCAAAGCTCTGCAGCATGACATCAAATTCTGTTTTTTCTTCAGCGGCTTCTTCAGCTGCTGCGGGTGCTGCCGCAACTGCAACCGGAGCGGCTGCCGTTACACCGAATTTCTCTTCGATCTCTTTGATCAGTTCCGAGATTTCCAGCATGTTTGCGGACTCTAAGTATGCTAATACATCGGCTCGTTTAATGTCGGCCATTTTAATCCTCCTTTAAATTCTCTTGAGGTTTATCGTTTATATATTATTGTTTTTCTTGTTCCAGTGATTTCAATACACCAACGAGATCACGCATCGGTGACTGCAGGCAACCTGCTACATCCTGCAAGGGTGACTGCAATGTTCTGAGCAGCATGCTCATCAGTTCATCTTCGGAAGGCAGTTTTGCGATCTCATCGACTTTTCCCCTGCCGCATAATTCGCCTTCAAATATCAGTGCTTTTACTTCCGGCTTATCCAGGTCCTTCAGTTTTTTCCTGAATTCGGTAATCACCTTGGCCGGAGCTACCGGATCTTTACTATAGATAAGTGCCGTTGAACCGGTAAGAAAATCCGTTTTCTTTATGTCTTCATAACCGCTGTTTTTCAGGGCAAGCAGGATCAGGGTGTTTTTTACAACCTGCATACTGACGTTCTGCTCAAATAATTCAGAACGCAGTTCATTGATCTGTTCAACGTTCAGACCGAGATAATCGGAGAAATAAACGGCACCTGCGTTTTTGATCTTCTCGCTGATCTCCTGAACTTTTTCGATTTTTTTCGGAGTTGGCATGAACGAACCTCCTAAGCTAATGCAGATTGTTTGTCAATTTTAATTCCGGGTCCCTGTGAAGATGAAATAGTGACCTTCTGCAGATATGTTCCTTTCAGACCCGTGGGTTTCATTTTTATAACCGTGCCCAGCATCCCTTTTACATTATCCGCGATCTGTTCGGCCGAAAAAGAGGCTTTACCGATAATGACATGAAGAATTCCGAATTTGTCGACCCGGAAACTGATCTTACCGGCCTTGGCATCCTTCACCGCTTTTTCAACATCATCCGTTACGGTGCCGGTCTTGGGATTCGGCATTAAACCGCGTGTACCCAAAGCACGTCCGAGCTTACCGACATAGCGCATTACATCAGGGGTTGCGATACAGACATCGAACTCGAACCAACCGCCTTCGATCTTTTTTATATATTCTTCTAAACCGGCGTAATCAGCACCTGCTTCTTCAGCTTCTTTTACCTTTTCGCCCTGGCTTAAGACCAGAACACGAACTTTTTTACCTGTACCATGCGGAAGAATAACCGTTCCGCGAATATTCTGGTCGGAGTAACGCGGATCAACGCCCAGATTTAGCGTTAATTCGATGGACTCATCGAATTTGGCATTTGCGGCTTTTTTTACTAACTCGACACCGTCGACCAGAGAATATTCAACCGTCCTGTCGATCAGTTTGAGGTTTTCCGTATATCGCCTACTATGCTTCATTAATTCTTGCCTCCAGTTAACCTTCTACAATTAATCCCATGCTGCGTGCAGTACCGGCGATCATTTCCATCGCCTGTTCCGTAGTATGAGCATTCAAATCTTTCATTTTCATTTTGGCAATCTCTTCAAGATCTTTAGCGCTTACCTTCCCCACTTTTTGTTTGTTGGAGACCGGAGAGCCTTTTTCGATCTTGGCAGCTTTTTTCAGTAATACGGCCGCCGGCGGTGTTTTCGTAATAAATCTAAACGAACGGTCCGCATATACCGTGATCACAACCGGAATGATCAGGCCCATCTGATCCTGAGTTTTTGCATTATATGCCTTGCAGAACTCCATGATATTTACGCCGTGCTGTCCCAGGGCCGGACCAACGGGAGGAGAGGGATTTGCCCTTCCGGCAGGAAGCTGTAACTTAATAATTGCTTCTACTTTTTTTGCCATAATTCTCTTTACCTGTTTTTCACTTAATACTTTTTATTTTTCTTTCTCTACCTGCAGGTAATCCAGTTCAACGGGAGTCGACCGCCCGAAAATACTGACCATTACCTTAAGCTTGCGTTTTTCCTCATTGACTTCTTCCACAATGCCGGAAAAATCAACAAAAGGACCGTCTACAACCTTGATGGGATCTCCGGGGTGAAACGGAGTTGCCATAACTTCCCGTCCGTCCTTTTTCTCCACTTCACCAAGGATGCGCGCAACCTCTTTATCGGTCAATACCTGGGGGACGCCCTTGGAGCCGACAAAACTGATTACGCCGGATATGTTTTCAACAAAATACTTCGTTTCTGCATTCATATCCATCTTGATCATAATGTAACCCGGATAAAAGACCTTGACGCGACTGCGTTTTTTTCCGTCCCGCATTTCAACGACATTCTCGGTCGGCACCAGTACCTGCTCGATCATATCGGCATAGCCGGACTGTTCGGCCTCATACAGAATGCGGTCCGCGACTTGTCGTTCTTTTCCCGATAATGCTTTTAAGGTATACCATTTCATCGTATTATAACCATTCAATTAATTTCTGGACCACATTGCCGACGCCAAAATCGACCAGGGCAATGAAAATCGTGATAACAACCGAAAAGATCAGTACCACACCGGTTGAAGACTTGAGTTCGTCCCAGGCAGGCCAGTTGACCTTCTTCATTTCGAAGCGGACACCGACTAAAAACTCTTTGACTTTGTTGTATAATTTCATCTTCATCTTCCTCGTATCGTTTGCAGGTCTGGAGGGATTCGAACCCCCAACTTGCGGTTTTGGAGACCGCTGCTCTGCCAGTTGAACTACAGACCTGTCACGTTTTAACGTGTTTCCTTATGCAAGGTGTGTTTTTGGCACCATGGACAGTACTTTTTATATTCCACTCGCTGGGGATGTATCCGTTTGTTCTTGGTTGCCGTGTAGTTGCGGCGTTTACAATCCGTACATGCCAAAATAATGTTATTGCGTATTTTTTGTCCTGCCATAATGCTCTATGCCCTTACTCAATGATCTCGGTTACAACGCCGGCCCCTACGGTCCGTCCGCCTTCGCGGATCGCAAAACGCAGTTCCTTTTCCATGGCGATCGGGACGATCAGCTCTACTTCCGCTTCGATATTATCGCCCGGCATTACCATCTCTACGCCTTCCGGCA
>JAWOEU010000104.1:0-8527 GCA_046482575.1 Fidelibacterota bacterium | reverse complement strand
AAGGTAACCGTGATCACACGAAAAGCTTATGGCGGTGCTTATTGTGTGATGAGCAGCAAACATCTGCGTGGCGATATCAATTATGCATGGCCCAAAGGAGAGATCGCCGTGATGGGTGCCGAAGGAGCGGTGAATATATTGTATCGTAAAGAACTGAAGGATGACAAAGACGGTAAGCGTAAAGAAGAACTTATCAGGGAATACCGTGAAAAGCTTGCAAACCCCTATGTTGCAGCTGAATACGGTTATATTGATGATGTGATCGAACCCAGCAATACGCGTTTCCGTGTTATTCGGGCTTTTGAGACACTTTCGACCAAACGCCTGAGCAATCCAATGAAAAAACACGGGAATATTCCCCTTTAAGGTGTATTTATGAATGTGAAACAAAACCTTAGTACTGCGGTGTTTATGCTTTTACCGGTCGTTATGTCCGCCGGAACCGGTATTCCCGAAGAGAATCGTCATTTAGTATACAGTTTATCGGTTCTGGGTATATTGATCGTATTGTTCGCCTTGCTTGTGGTGGCCCTGAGCGTGGCCGTTATGTCAAAAACCATATATTATACAGCTGAAAGGCGCAACAAAAGGAAATCTTCAAAGAAAAGGATTTCCGGCACCGATAATGAAACAGCGGCGGCAATAGCAACAGCTCTGTATCTCTACAGGCGTTCGCATGAAGAAGAGGAGAAAGCGATCTTAACCATACGTAAAGTGATCAAACCGCTTTCGGGATGGAGCAACAAGGCTTTTGGTATGAGGAAACCCGGTATCTTATAATTTACAGGTGAAAGATGAAGAAATATAATATCAGGATAAATGATAAAGAGTTTACCGTCGATATTGAAACACTGGGAGAAAAGAAAGCCAGTGTAAAATGTAACGGCAAGGAATATAAAGTTGAATACGACGAACCGCAGGAAACCGGGAAAACTCCGCCGGTTACCAGAAAGGCGGCTGTACCGGATGCATCGGGGGGATATACATCCCGGCCCGCCGCTTCTGCAGCGGTCAATGAAATAAAGGCCCCGATACCCGGATTGATCACTCAGATACTGGTCTCCGAAGGTGATACCGTCAGAAGCGGACAGACAGTTGCAAAAATGGAAGCAATGAAAATGGAAAATAATATCCTGGCCTCTGTCGACGCAAAGATCAAAGCCGTAAATATCAAGGTTGGAGATTCCGTTCTGGAAGGTGATGTTCTGATGAATCTGGAGGATGTATGAGCATTCTGAATGATTTTCTCGGTTATTCGGGATTTTCGAATCTGACATGGCTGCACCTGGTCATGATCGCGATCGGCTGTTTACTGATATATCTCGGCATTGCAAAGTCCTACGAACCGCTGTTGCTGGTACCCATCGGCTTTGGCATTCTTTTGGGTAATATTCCGCTTGCCGATGTGGGCATGCAGTTGGGTATCCAGGAAGAAGGCTCGGTCTTGAATTATTTGTACTTTGGGGTCAAAGAAGGTATCTATCCGCCGCTTATTTTTCTTGGTATCGGTGCCCTGACCGATTTTTCCGCGCTCTTATCAAATCCTAAAATGGTATTGCTCGGCGCAGCCGCTCAGATAGGGATCTTTCTGACATTTCTCGGTGCCAGCTGGCTTGGTTTTTCTCCCCTGGAAGCAGGAGCGATCGGTATTATCGGGGGAGCCGACGGACCTACGGCTATTTTCCTTTCATCCAAACTTGCTCCCCATCTGATGGGGGTGATCGCAATTTCAGCCTATTCGTATATGGCGTTGGTCCCTATCATTCAACCGCCCGTTATGCGCTTGCTGACCTCTAAAAAAGAACGTGTGATCAAAATGAAACCGGTCAGGGTGGTTCCTAAAGTTGAAAAGATTATATTTCCGGTCATCGGTTTTTTGCTGACGGCATTTATTGCTCCCACTGCACTGCCCCTCCTCGGGATGCTTTTTTTCGGGAATCTCCTCAAAGAATCTGGAGTAACGGAACGGCTTGCCGATACTGCACGAAACGGTCTGATCAATACCGTGACCATCGTATTGGGACTTACCGTGGGAGCAGCAACCCAGGCGGATACCTTTCTGAAGTTCCAGACACTCTATATCTTTTGCCTGGGAGCGATTTCTTTTGTGATCGCAACGGCCGGAGGTATGCTTTTTGCAAAATTCATAAATCTTTTTCTTAAGGAAGGGAACAAGATCAATCCCCTTTGCGGTGCCGCCGGAGTAAGTGCGGTGCCGAATTCGGCGCGCGTGGTTCAGCAGCAGGGACTGAAATACGATCCGAACAATCATCTGATCATGCATGCAATGGGACCGAATGTTGCCGGTGTGATCGGTTCAGCAGTTGCTGCCGGAATTCTACTGGCGGTATTACAATAAAAAGGTTACCATGAAGAAAATTGCCGACATACATAATCATATTATTTTTGATGTTGATGACGGTCCGCCGACACTGGAAGATTCCATGCGGCTTTTACGGCAAGCGGTAAAATATAATATCACCGATATCGCGGCCACTCCGCATCAGCTTGAAAAAGATCAGATCTCCAATTATGAGGAACGGCAGAAAAAAGTCATTAAAAATTTTAATATCGTAAAAGAGACAGCAAAAAAAGAGAAACTTCCCCTTGAACTGTATCTTGGTGCTGAACTCTTTTTTACAACCGGTGTTGTGCATTCTCCGAAAATTCCTTACTTCAGTTATGAAGACAAAAAAAAGTATGCCCTGATCGAATTTTCCATGAACTGGCCGCCGGAAGGATTTAAAGAAGCTTTTTATGAATTGATACAGGACGGATGTACACCTGTCCTTGCCCACCCTGAACGGTACGGATATTTCTGGGAGATGGCTGAAGATATCATCGACCTTGTCAAAATGGGAACACTTCTGCAGATCAATTCGGGAAGTCTCTTAGGTTATATGGGCACTCAGGCACGGTTTATTTCGGAGATGCTCCTTGCGGGCGGGCTGGCTCATGTGATCGCAAGTGATGCTCACCGGCAAAGCAAGGCCATCGGTTTTAATTTGATGCGTGCAGTGGAAGTCTATAAAGAAAAATATCCGGATATTGATATTGATAAACTTATATCCGGCAACCCGATGAAAATTCTCAACGGCGAACCGCTGGAAATTGATGAGGAACCCTGTTATCATTTTGATAAAAAGAAACAGTATAAGCAATGGCGGCGTTTTTATTTTGTTCATGATATTCTCGGTATCGGCGATAAAACAAAGAAAAAAGCAAAAAAAATCAAGCGTTATATTTAGGTCTTTCATGATCGTAATTCAAAATACTTCACATACTGTTTTTCAGGAAAATACCTATTTTATTATTGATAATAAAAAAGCTCTTATCATTGATCCGGGCGATGATCCCGGTATGCTCATTAAAAAGATCGAAAGTGAAAAATGTACGGTTCAGGCCGTTATGGCCACTCACGGGCATACAGATCATATTTTTGCAGCAAAACCGCTGTGCGAGCATTATGAATGTCCTTTTATCATGAACAGCACAGACCGTGAATGGCTGAAGGAAATGGAAAACCTGTGTTTAAATTTTGGACTTCCCTATTATGGAACGCCGGTAATTGATATTGATATTGCGGATGAACAAGAGCTGAAGGCCGGTGATTTTACATTTCACATAATTCATACACCCGGACATTCGCCGGGGAGTGTGTGTTTTTTATTCGATAAGATGCTCTTCAGCGGAGATACGCTGTTTTATCATTCTGTCGGCCGCTGTGATCTTCCGGGCGGCGACGGGAAAGTTTTACGGAGATCCGTAAGGGAAAAACTTTTCAACCTGCCGGAAGAGACTGCGGTATATCCGGGCCATATGGCAGAAACGACCATCAAAGAAGAAAAGATCAACAACCCTTTTTTGCAATGAACATTTAAGAACAATGACCCTCAGAGTCGGAGCATATTATGGAAAAAATATTGATCATCGGAGCAGGCGGGCAGATTGGAACAGAACTTACCGCTTATCTTCGTAAAATTTTCGGAGATAAAAATGTTATCGCTTCTGATATTCGGGCAACATTGCATCCGGAGCTTATGGAGGGCGGACCTTTTATCCGTATGGATGCTATGGACAGCAGGCAGGTTTATCAGGTTATACAAAGAGAAAAAGCAAATCAGGTCTATTTCCTTGCCGCCATACTTTCTGCCGTTTGCGAGAAAAATCCGGTAATGGCCTGGGATGTTAATATGGGTTGTCTGAACAGCGTTCTGCGGGTTGCAAATGAGCTTAAATTCAGAATGTTCGTTCCAAGCTCTATCGGAGCTTTTGGATCTACAACTCCCAAAGATAAAACTCCGCAGCTTACGATACAGCGGCCGAACAGTATTTACGGGGTGACCAAGGTTGCCGGGGAACTTTTATGCGATTATTATCATGATAAATACGGGGTCGATGTTCGCGGTGTCCGTTATCCGGGAATTATTTCCAGTGTCGTTCCGCCGGGCGGGGGTACAACGGATTATGCCGTGGACATATATCATAAAGCGGTAAAGTATAAAAAATACACCTGCTATTTAAAGGAGAACACATACCTTGATATGATGTACATGCCGGATGCCCTAAAAGCAGCAGTAAACCTCATGGAGGCAGACTATGATAAGCTGCGTTTTCACAATGCATACAATATCGCCGCAATGAGTTTTTCACCAAAAACCATAGCAGCGGAGATAAAAAAACATATTCCCGAATTCAAGATCGATTATGATGTTGATCCGGTTCGTCAGTGTATTGCGGACTCCTGGCCGAATTGCATGGATGATTCGGCTGCGAAAAATGACTGGAACTGGTCGCCGGATTATGACCTGAGGTCCATGAGTGAAGATATGATCCATAATCTCAGCTATAGGTTTAAGGAGGAGAATAAAAATGACGAAACTGGATAAACAGCTTTCTGACCAGGTAAGGGAATTGATTGATGAGAACCGCGCAAAAGGCAGGGAATACATCATTACCGATGTTGTTCCGCCTGCCGGTCATAAAGGACCGCGTTATCGTCTTAAGGGTTTTAAACAGGAATTTATTAAAATGAACAGCAATTCCTATCTTGGCCTGAGCATGCACCCCGAATTAATAGAAGCGGAAGAACAGGCAAGCCGGCGTTTTGGGGTGGGACCGGGTGCTGTGCGTTTTATCAGCGGCAGTTATCGGGAGCACATCGATCTGGAGGACACGCTTGCGGACTTTCATGGAAAAGAGGCAGCTATGATCTTCAGTTCGGCCTATGTTACGAGCCTTGGTGTTATTTCATCACTGATCACTCCTGAAACGGTCGTTATCAGTGATGCTCTGAATCATAATTGTATCATTAATGCCTTGCGCATGTCGCGGCCGGCATTAAAAATGATCTATAAACATAATAATATGCATGATCTGAAGGACAAGATCAGCGATTCCATCGGTAAGGGGAAAAGATGTCTGCTTATCACCGACGGGATCTTCAGTATGCGGGGTGATCATGCTCCCCTTGATATTATCTCCGCATTATGTAAAGATGCGGATGAAAATTTTGAAGAAGGTGTCACTCTCATTGTTGATGATTCGCACGGTGTGGGTGCGTGCGGAGATACCGGCCGGGGGACCGAAGAACTAACCGGATCCTCCGTTGATATTCTGATCGGCACCCTGGGTAAAGCCTTTGGGGTGAACGGCGGCTATGTAACGGGGAGTAAAGCGTTAATAAACTTTCTTCGTGAAACCGCGCCGACCTATATTTATTCAAATCCCATAACGGTATCCGAATCCGCAGCTGCAAAAAGAAGTATTGAAATACTGAGAAGCAAAGAAGGACAGGACAGGCTGGATTTTTTAAAAAAATTAACGGCGCGTTTCCGTAAGGGATTGGAGAATACCGGATTTGAAACGATCGCCGGTGAACATCCTGTTGTCCCGCTAATGGTTGGTGACACCCGGAAGACTGCAGAATTGGTCGCTTATCTGCGGGAACAGGGTATACTTGCCACCGGTCTGAATTTTCCGGTAGTACCGAAAGGCGAGGAAGAGATTCGTTTCCAGATCTGCGCAGATCATACGGAAACCGATATTGATCAGGTTCTGACAGTGTTAGAAAAATATATGGAGAAGTGATATTATGGTCGAATATGCAAACGGAAATATTCGGGAACGCTATTCCGGTCAATTTTCAAAGCTGTGGAAAGAAGCCGAGAAGAATTTGAAAACACTGGCAGCCAGAAACAATAAAGGGAAAGACTTTCTCGGCTGGCTTGACCTGCCGGATACTTCACCGCAATCGCTGGATCCCTTGCTGAAAACTGCCGGCGAAATCCATGATTCAGGAGATCTTCTGGTCTGTGTGGGGATCGGAGGTTCTTACCTGGGAGCAAGGGCCTTTATTCATGCTCTTTTCGGAAGTCATCATCGTGTGCGTTTTGCGGGACATCATCTTTCCCCGCTTGGCTGGAGTGAGCTTCTGGATGAACTTGAGACCAATGATTTTTATATCAATGTGATATCCAAATCCGGAACGACAACCGAACCCGGTATTGCGTTCCGGATACTGCGTGAGTTTGCGGAGAAAAAATATGGAAAAAATGCAAATAAACGAATCATTGCCACAACTGATGCAAAAAAAGGCGCACTGTGTGATCTTGCAAAGAAGAAATCCTACCGCCGTTTTGTTATCCCCGATGATGTGGGCGGGCGTTTTTCGGTTCTGGCCCCGGTCGGCCTGCTACCGATCTTCGCTGCCGGTGCCGATCCCGATCAGCTTATCCGCGGTGCTTCTGCAGGATTTAAAGCAGCTCTGTCGCTGAATGAAATGAACCCGGCATTGAATTACGCCGTAAGCCGGAATCTTTGCTATCGTAATGAAAAAGCCATTGAATTACTGGCAACATTTGAACCGCGCATGCATTATTTTTCCGAATGGTGGAAACAGCTTTACGGAGAAAGTGAAGGTAAAAAAGGAAAAGGCATTTTTCCTGCAGCTGTCGAACTGACTACGGATTTGCACAGTATGGGGCAATATATACAGGACGGAGCAAGGAATATATTTGAAACCTTTGTAATTATTGACCATTATCAGAAGGATATGAATATCCCGTACGATAATAACGATACGGATAATTTGAATTATCTCGCCGAATATGGACTAAGTTTTATAAATCAGAAGGCTTTCGAAGCCACCCGCAGTGCCCATGAAGAGGGCGGAGTACCTACGAGTGTTTTTCATCTGGATTATCTGGACGAAGAACATCTGAGTAAACTTACCGTTATCTTTGAGGTAGCCGTAGCCTTGTCGGGATATATGCAGGGGGTTAACCCTTTTGATCAGCCCGGCGTTGAGGCATATAAACAGAATATGTTCACATTATTGGGGAAACCCGGTAAATAAACAAAGGGAACAGCAATGCGAAAAACCCTTATCACAGCCGTATTATTCATTGCCGTCAACACGGTTTTTTCCGCCGATACGATCTCCCTTGTTCATTATCCCTGGATAAAGATCCATTATGAAGGAGATGCTGAGATATTCAATAGTACCTGTGACCGGCTTCCGGCGGATGATCCTTTTTACCGTTCCCGGGGAGACAGTGCAAAATTTATAAAAATTATGGAATATGTTCCCGGAAATGGCTGCGACGACAGGTACTCAATTCTTTTCAGTATGGGAGAAAGCGCCGATCCCCGTTATTATTTTTACCGCAATAATGAGGTTGCAGAAGAAGCTTTTTCCATACACACGGTGGATCTTTATTTGAAAGACGGCGGTGTGATCATTGCACAGGGTGCCGTTAATGAAATGTTCACTTTAAGCCGGAAATTCTTACTAAAGAACGGGAAGATAAAAGAAATAAAACAACCGTTCTATGCAGTGAATTTACAGAGCAAGGCAACGGAGGATTTCCCGATATACCGGACAAAGCGTCGCCGGCGCGTTATTACTACGGTCCGTAAAGGCGAAGAAATCAGCGTACTTTTGACGGAGTTTGATGAGAATTACCGCTATTATCTCATACGTTCTTTTAACGGGCTTTGCGGCTGGATAAAAGTCGAAAAGGGCGTCTGGGTCAATAACACACCCATAAAGGATCTTTATTATCATGGTGACTAATGAGTTTTTTTGAGATTATTATGTTGATCTGTTTCGGAGCGGCATGGCCTTTTTCTATCTACCGATCCTGGGTGTCCCGTTCCACGAAGGGGAAAAGCCTTCTGTTCATGATCATCGTTATGTGCGGATATCTTGCAGGAATATTTCACAAATTCAGCTACCATTATGATGTAGTGATCTTTCTCTATGTGCTGAATTTTCTTATGGTCGGATTTGATGTCATCTTATATCTGCGCAATCTGCGTTATGAAAAGATGAACTCTACCAATGAATAGTGACCATTGATCCTGATGATATAGTGTAAAAAATTTAAACTATCACCACATTCACGCGTCAGTTGCTGAACAACATGTTCCTCGAAGGGTTTGTTCAAATGTACGAACAGACTCGTGTGCGAGACACTCGTACATTTATTCGCAGGATCTTTGATCGACTGAGGTTATTCCGTGG
>JAWOEU010000086.1:0-8904 GCA_046482575.1 Fidelibacterota bacterium | reverse complement strand
CAGTCCGCCGCTGTACGCCAAGGGACAAAGAGACGGAGGGACGAAGGGACGAAGGGACGAAGGGACGAAGGGACAAAGAGACGGAGGGACGAAGGGACGAAGGGACGAAGGGACGAAGGGACGAAGGGACGAAGGGACAAAGAGACGGAGAGACGGAGGGACGAAGAAGAAGTTGAGGGGTTGAGTCGTTGAGGCGTTGAGACGAAGAGAAAAATATCATTGTCATTCTGAACTTGCGTGTCCCGTGGAGCTTTAGTGAAGCGGGGTTTCAGGATCCCCACTATTTGACGACGGAATCCTGTTTAGCATTTAGGGAACAGCGTTTTTTTTCTTTTCAGCCGCAAAACGCTTCCTTCCGAAAAAATAAACGATCATGCTGTACAGCAGTCCGGGGTAAAAGGGTTCGAGCTGCAGGGGATAGGTTCCGGATATTGCTCCGATGAGGAACCAGGAGGCGGAGAGCAGGATGGCGCCGGTCATCAGGGTGATTACGTAATTCGGGGGAATGGGGCGTTTGAAGAGCACGGAGAGCACCGGAAGCAGGAGGGAGGGGATGACAAGGGTTCCGATAACGTACCAAATTGAGACCACTGAGGGAAGGAGGATAACGATGATCATTGCAATGATACCCGTGACGGCATACCCCAAACGGATATTGGCGCGGATATTTTTCGGACGGTATTTGGATATGACATCGTAACCGATGGTCTGGGCGGAAATAAATATATAGGAATCCAGTGTGGACATTACCGTTGCCAGCAGACCGGCGATAAAGAGTCCGAGCAATCCTGCCGGCAGCACCTTCGCTGCGAGGAGAGGATAAGAGTAAAGTGACTGAATATCAGGGAGTAAAGCCCTTGCATATAAACCGGTGACAACGGTCAGCGCATCAAAAATAAGCCAGAAAGCGATACTGAGAAGGATACCGTTCCGGGCAGTCCGGGGTGTTCTGGCGGCGGCACAGCGCTGATGGAACCCCGGATCGACGAGCGTCCAGAGTGCGATAAAGAACCAGGAAATAATATACGTTGCGGATAGTCCGCCGGTAAGACTGAGGTGTTGTGCAGGCAGGTGTTCTGTACTCAGGAATTCTGCAGCCGGGTAGGTGCGGAAGAGAATGATGCTCAGAACGATAAACCCCAGGAACATGCAGCCGAACTGCAGTATATCGGACTGTATGACCGTTTCAAAACCCTTCCGGTAGAGATAGACGGCGGAAATAATAAAGATAAGCAGGGCGCAGAGCAGGGGGGAAAGTCCGATGATCAGTGATAGAATAATACCGCTTATCAGCAGATACGGAGCGGGTGATGTCATAAGGAACACAAAAAGTCCGCTTACAAGTGACGGGGTCCGCCCGTATTGCCGTTCAATCAGTTCGGGAATGGTGGCAGCCATATTCCTTCGTATTCTGCCGGCAATAAAGAGTGCGTAGACAAAAGCGAAGATATAATACGGGAATCCCATGACGAACCAGTTTGAAAGTCCGTACAGATAAGTGAATTCCCCGACTCCGAGAATACCGCCGTACCAGGTGGATACGAGGGTCATCACAAAAAGCGGCAGTGTAAGGCGCCGTCCGGATAAAAGAAAATCTTCCGTGTCCGGATCTTTTTTCCTGCGGATAAAACCGATGAGAAAAAGCAGGAAAAAATAGACGGCGATTATAAGTATATCGGAAAATGTCAGGGAAATTCTCATGTTTTTATTTCGGTCATGAATAAAAGGAGTCCCTGTTCAAAGCGTATCAGCAGTTCAGCGCCGCTGAAGGTATTACTGAGTCCGCGGGACCCGGTTTCCAGGGTATTGTTGTCCAGCGGATAGGCGGCGCCGCGGAGCGTAAGTTCTTTTGTCCTTTTCAGCGCCAGCAGGGAAAATCGTTGTCCTTTTACGCCGGGAATATGATATTCCCCGGGAAGAAGAAAGTGCAGATATTCCTTTTCTGTGAACATTTCAATATCAATTTCACCCGCTGAACGAGTCATCAAGATAATATTGATCAGAAAATGGTCGATGCGTTCGCCGTCGGCTCCGAAGATGCGCACAAGGCCAATGGCATTCTCTTTGCAATAGGCAAGAGCTTTTTCAAAGTCGCCGGCGTTTACATCCGGAAGCCGGATGACCTCAAAAGGGGGTTGAGAGGCAAGGGCGGACACGGAATCCAGATCACCGAGAAGAATATCGGGCTCGATACCGTATTCATGCAGATAATCATACGCACCGTCAGTACAGATCTTCAAATATCCGGGCGGGCAGTATCTCCCGATCAGCGCTTTCCCGGGTTTCTTACCGTTCAGGAACAGGCATGCTTTAGTAGACCTGTCCATGTTCTCTCAGTTTCTTTTTGAGTTTGCGCATATTGACCGTGATCTTCATTTTTTTTCGCTGTTTGCGAACTTTTTTCCGGTAGTTGCGGGAATAGAAATACCGTTTTGCTTCATTTGTAATGGGTGCTACCATGGTTGAAGGCCGCCATCTGACCTTGCGGTGATTCAGTGAATGCTGTAAAGCTCCGTATTCATCAGCCCAGCTCAATGTATAATGGCTGTAATGCGGCAGCAGCTTATATTTTACATACTGAATAAATGCTTCTTTTCTGGGATCAAGAAAATGGAATGCTCTTGAGAAGAAGAGAGCCGTATGAAGATAATTCGGAGAATTGATCAGTCCGTGGGTATTTGTTTTTTTTACCACCTGCATCAGGATCTGAAGCATATGCAGTCCAACCCCGAGGCCGGGGGCTTTTTGTCCGGGCAGCGGCGGTTTTTTCCTGCGGAATTTTTTATAAGGATTCTGCATCATCAGCCACTCAATATGCAGGAATTCCAGATTCAGCTGCCGGTTGTCATCCAGCGGAAGTTTCAGGTTTTTCCTTTGCATGACAAGTTCGATGAGTTTATGTTTTACGCCCTGATTCTCTGAGATCAATATAAAGCGGTGTACATAGGGATCATCCATATTTACATGCCAGTTGACATTCGGGATGCCTTTTTCGGCAAAATATTCCCGGACATTATATTTTTGAAACATACTTTCGATAATGGAAGGAGGATAACAGCCGAGAAAGAGGTGGACCTTATGGTCGAAGACGCCGTTTTTCACAATATCATTTTCCGAGAGCGTAAAATCGCTTCCGTTGCGGAAGGGCTGCGTATTCATGCGCCGGAAGGCGAGATCATATTTTTTCCGGTAATGCGGCATTGTTATCCTTTTGGGCGGGAGAACAAACTTACTCCCCGTGCATCCGTGATCCTGCGCCGGATCAGTTCTTTTGCTTTATAGTTCTCACGCGGAAATATTACGATCTTGTTGCAGGAAGTACGTCCTTTCATTTCGTCAGGACTGCGTTTGCTTTCGGATTCAACCAGGATCTCCGCTTCTTTACCGATCATCCCGCGATAGCGGTACAGGGTATGTTCTTTTTGTAAATTGATCACGTCCGTAAGTCGTGCAGATTTTTCCGCCTCACTGACATCATCCGGCAATTTGGCAGCCTTTGTATGGGGACGTGGTGAGTATTTAAACATGTAAGCCGAATCAAACTTCACTTTCTGCATTACGTTCAGGGTTTCGCGGAAATCCGCATCCGTTTCTCCGGGAAAACCCACGATCATATCGGTGGTAATACCCATATCCGGAACATACTTTCGGATCATATCAACGATCCTGAGATAGTGTTCTTGTGAATATGTCCGGTTCATGCGCTGAAGCACATTGTCCGATCCCGCCTGAAGTGGAAGATGTATATGATTGGCTATCAAGGGCTTATAGTCCGCATGCACTTTCAGGAGCGCTTCATTAATATCCTGCGGATGTGGTGAGGTATAGCGGATGCGCCGGATGCCCTTAACGTTCGCAAGAGCTTTAAGCAGGTCATGGAAACGAAATTTCCCGTAGCGATAGGAGTTTACGTTCTGACCCAGAAGCGTGATCTCAACAAAACCCTGTTCCGCTGAGCGCTCCGCTTCTCTGACGATGCTGCTGATGCTTTTGCTGCGTTCGCGGCCGCGGGTGTAGGGGACAATACAATAAGAACAAAATTTGTCACAACCCCGCATGATCGGGATCCAGGCATTTACGGATTCCTTGCGTGAAGGAAAAAGTCCCTCATATACTTCATATTTGGAAAGATCCGTATCAATGATATGTTTTTCGCTGCTCCCGAGATATTCGGGAATATGCCGGTAGGAATCGGGTCCCAGGATCATATCCACATAGGATTTGTTCTTTAAGATATCCCGTTTCAAATTTTGCGCCATACATCCGACAAGACCTATTTTCAGGTTGGGGTTCTTTTTTTTCAGCTCTTTTAATTCCCCCAGCCGGGAATGTATTTTCTGTTCCGCATGCTCACGGACACTGCAGGTATTCAGAAGGATAATATCCGCATGTTCCGGATCGCCGCTGACCGCATAGTCCTGACCGGTAAGGATTCCCGCCAGTATTTCACTGTCATATTCATTCATCTGGCAGCCGTAGGTCTCAATATAAAAACGTTTTAACATGAAATGAATATACGACATAAAGCCAGAAGTCAAAAGTGTAAATTACCGAATACGCAGAGAGATACCGCGAGTTCTTATCCTGAACTATTTTACGAGTGTAATGCTTTTCGTTTCACGGTATTCTTCCGAACTGCAGTCAAGAATATACCGCCCGGAAGGAAGATCATGCAGGTTCAGCGTGATCTCTAGACTATTGTTTTCGCATATGCCGCGGTATACGGTTTTACGTTTTCTGCCTTTCAGGTCAAAGATACTGATCTCCAGGTCGCTTGATGAAAAGATATCAACACGGAACCTGCTTTCGGGGTTGAAAGGATTGGGAAAAGGCGAACACAGCTGAAAGGGTTTTGTTTTCTCATGGATTCCGCCCGCACGTATCTGCAGACTATCGAGAGCCTGTTCACATCCGCCGTAATTCATGGCGGTCAGTGTGTAGTTATACATTCTTCCCGGAAGAATATTGTCGTCGCGGTAAGAATAGGTCTGCGGCGCGCTGCTGGTCCCTGCGGCAGGTACTGAACGGATGACCGATCCGTTGCGGTACAGCAAATAGCTGCCGTTTTCCGTTTCACTTTCACTTTTCCAGGTGAGCAGTATATGTCCTCCGGAAACTTCTGCTTCGAAATAAGCAAGTTCAACGGGCGTGAGGATCTCGGAAAGATTTTGTCCGGGATTCTCATATCCGGGTGTTGAAGCGGTGCCGTACAGCCAGTCGCTCCCCGGCAAGCCGCTGAGGTAGATACTGCTGGTGACCGGACTGCTCCCGGTCTCCGCAACACCCACATCCGGAAAAAGAAGTCCTTCCGCCGGAGCAAGCGTACCGGTAAAACTTCCCTCATAAGCAATGATATCCACCAGTGTATCGTGATAGACCAGGATCATGCCTTCGGTGTCATTCTGTATACCCCGCTGGAACCAGGTATAAAACTGATAGGGACCAATACGTTCACCGGGCGTAAACTCGCTGATACAATCCATACAATAATGTTCCCCGTTATAGCCGTTGTACATATACAGTGAGAGATCGATAAGACTATACATTTCGGGAGATGCAACAACGACTTCGACAAATTCATTCTGATCCGCCCCGGCATTATCATAATGAATTTCATTGATCCACGCATTCGGCAATGCATGAAGCATCGTGAAAAGCAATAACAATGAAACAGAAATAATTACTCTCTTCATCATACGTCCTCCTCTTTTGAGGAAGTATACGAAGAAAAGAGGAAGTTGTCAGTCCTTAATTTCCGGCTGTGATATTGGTCACGATCCGGAAAGGACGCCGGTCAGCTTTTCCACACGTCTGCAGACCGTTTTTTTTCCGAGTATTTCACAGATGGAGAAAATATCGGGACTGACGGCAAATCCGGTAACCGCCAGGCGGAGGGGATGGATAAGCGTTGCGGCAGTAGTATGTTGTTCTTCCGCAGAGCGGCGCAGACAGCATTCCGCATTATCAGCCGTAAACGGCGTACAGAGCTGAAATTCATCAAGGAGTCCGTTCAGAAAAGCTTGCGTACCGGGAGACCGAGAATATCTTGCAAGCGCTTTTGCGTCATAGTCATCCGGATCATGGAAAAGATATGCGCCATAGGTGATAAAGTCCGTTAACAGCCGCATCCGGGATTTCAGCAGATCTACATAACGTACGCCTTCCGTATCGGGAAAGTCCGTTTTTATCCAGCCTTTTTCATGCCAGAGCGGACGTACAAACTTCCAGACGTCGGCCGCATTTGTACGTGAAAGATGCTGACCGTTGATCCAGGTGAGTTTATTGATATCGAACACAGCGGCTTTTTTATTGACCCGGTTTAGGGAAAATTTTTCTATTAGTTCATCAAGTGTAAAAACCGGTTTAGGCATATTATCGCCCCAGCCCAGCAGCGCCAGTCCGTTCAGGAGTCCCTCCGGCAAAAATCCCATTTCCCTGAATTCATTCACCGAACTTGCTCCGTGGCGTTTTGAAAGGCGTTTTCCGTCTTCGGCCAGTATCAGCGGAAGATGGGCAAAGCGCGGCACTTTTTCTCCCAGCGCAAGGTAAAGCAGGATCTGTTTGGGCGTATTGGAAAGATGGTCTTCACCGCGGATAACATGAGTAATACCCATACTGATATCGTCCACCACGACCGAAAGCTGATATACCGGTGTTCCGTCCGAACGCAGGATAACAAAATCATCGATCTCCCGGTTGTTGACGGAGATATCTTTATAAACCATATCTTTGAAGCGTGTCACACCTTCCGGAACCCGGAAACGCAAAGTGTGGGGGAGTCCCGCATCGAGTTTTTTCCGGATCGCGGTTTTAGTGAGATCCCTGCAGCGGCCGCTGTAGCGATAGGGTTCGTGTGCGGCTTTTGCATCTTCCTTATCCGCATCCAGTTCTTCTTTTGTGCAGAAGCAGCGGTATGCCCGTCCGTTTTTCAGCAATTTTTCGGCTGCAACAAGATGTGTGACTTTATGTTCGCTCTGTATGACGGGCTTCTCGTCCGGCGAAAGTCCCAGCCAGTCCAGAGCATCCAGGATCTCCCGCATATTCTCCCGGGTGGAACGCTCTTTGTCCGTATCCTCTATACGCAGACAAAATTCGCCGTTCTGTTGACGGGCATAGAGGTAATTGAACAAGGCGGTCCGCACCCCTCCGATATGCAGGTGTCCGGTCGGACTGGGTGCAAAACGTACACGCACGGATTTTTTGTTTTCATTCATCGACGGAATATATTTAAATTCATGCAGAAAAAAAATAAAAACAAACGGCAATTCACAGCGTATATAGAACGATATGTGAAATTTCAGCGTTTTCGGAGTATAAAAAAACATTCTTCCGCGGATGTTGTGGAGAATAATATGAGATACCTTTTTTTGCTTTTCGGCTTGATATTCTTTTTTTCCTGCAGTAGTCAGCCGGTACTTATCGACAGTTCAGAAGATTCGCTTGAAATGATCGGCGGAAAAAAAGCGCTTCTGGAGAGTATTGTTTATCCCGCGAATGCCCTGAACAGGGGAATTGAAGGCGAGGTGCGGCTTCTGGCCTATATTGATACGGCAGGTGCGGTACGTAAATGTAAAGTCGTCAAAGGAAACGAATATTTAAATGACGCGGCAGTCAGGGCATTGAAAAAACAGCGTTTCCGGCCTTACTCCATAAATGGGGAAAAACGTCCCGTACAGGTCGTTATTCCCATCATATTCACTATTTCCCCTGATCTTGATATCCGTAAATACGAACGTGCATATGTCATGGATAAAGCGGAAGCATATCTCGGGAATCCGCCGGATCCGATAACAAATTACCGCTGCGGACGATCTCCCGGTGATAAGCACAGCTATTATTCCGAAGGACTCTTTTGGTGGCCGCAGGAAGGAGATACCCTGGCACCCTATACTTATGCAGATGAAGAGCCTAATCCGGATTCCTTCCGTGAACATGCAGATGTACTGGCCAAACTGGGGAAGATCGTTCCGGCTCTGACCGCCGCATACAGTATTTCCGGAGAAGAAAAATATGCGGAAGCGGCCGCTGATCATCTCCGGGCATGGTTTATTGATAATAACACACGCATGAAGCCGCATCTGCAGTATGCGGGAGCGATCCCGAACCGTACATCCGGTCGGGATACCGGTATTTACGAGGGATTGCATTTTGCGGAGGTCATCCGGAGTCTGCCGCTATTGGAAAATTTTCTCCGTGAAGATGAGATAATAAAGCTAAGGGACTGGTTCCGTGAATACACCGATTTTCTTCTTGATCACGAAAACGGTATTTCTGTCCGTGATCGTCTTGATGTTTACGGCAATGCCTGGCTGCTTCAGTTAGGTACGGCCGCGGACTATCTTGACAACCCGGAAATCAAAGAAATTGCCCGGACCTATTACCGGGAAGTGTTATTTCCGCGTCTCGCCGGTTTATCCTCTCCGTTATACCGTGAAGATCTCAACCGCATCTTCCGCAATGATATCTTTCTGAATGCCGATCTGCTGGCAATGAATGCACATGTACTCGGTAAAAGAAAAAATGAATTGTGGAATTTGAAACTTTCCGGCGGTCATGGACTCAGATCACTGATGCATTATTACTATCGGAGAGCTATGGAACAGGAAACGGTAAATCCGGAACATTACCGCGGAAGATTTCTATCTTTGTTACTGGCAGGGGAGGCCTATGAGAAGAACGAATATCTGGAACTCTGGAAAATACGTGAGGACCGGTATGAAGACAAGACGGACTTCCCCCTGCGCCAGCCGGTGTTATGGATGAAATAGACAGGGCATTTTGACAGGACATCATGATATTAAAAATAGCACTGCTCTCACGCCGCCTGTCCTGCCGCATTGGCCTGGAAGCGACGGAACTCCGCAACGCTCACCCCATCTTGAACAACCCGATGCTGCACCGTTT
>JAWOEU010000045.1:0-3691 GCA_046482575.1 Fidelibacterota bacterium | reverse complement strand
TAAATGGGTTGGGATAATTCTGCAGAAGCCGGTATTGGGACTGCGATGACGGATCATGAACGCTGACGATCTCTTCGATGGTAAATGAATATACCGGGTCAACCAGGCCTGAATGCCCGTATGCAAATGGAATATCATGCGATACGGGTGAAATTTTGTAAGCTTCGTCCACCTGATCTCCCTGCAGAGTGAAACTTTTCCCTATCTTTGTCGGGAATTCACGTTCGCCGCCAACTGCAACAAGCTCTGTAAAGCTGCTGTCACCGCTGACATGCACGGCAAGGGTGGTGTCCTTGCTTCCTTCAACACCGAAACGGATAGTGATATTACTGTCAATGGGTTCACCTACAAGGTCAAGATAGGCAAGTGCAAGTTTATATCCGATGCGGTTCAATGCTTTCCCGTTGAAATGCAGGTTGGTTTCACTATAGCGTAAATTATCACAATCATCGATATCGATCCAGGCATAGTGTCCCCGGTACTCACCCATGCCCATCTGTGCGGCACGGACCATATTCTCCAACGAGGTCTCTCTCCATTTCGTGCGCACGCAGACAAAGGGAAGGCTGTCCACGGCGGAATCATTCTGAAAGCGGTTCCTGATGCGCGTGATGAACTCGTCAAGGTTCTCCTCATAATACGGGGCACGGTCGGCGGTTCTGTCTCCCACGCCCTGGAACCAGAAAAAACCGATATACCGCGGGTCGTAACCTTCGGCCCGAAACATTTCAACCGCACTGTTGTGCCGGCGAACAAAGCGCGGATAAGTTCTGCCGTCGACCTGCCAGTCCTCGTTCAGGGTGGTCCCGCTGTAAGCGATCTTCATTACCGCCAGGGAATCACTGTAATGTTTGTAAAGGGTGCGGGCCAGCAATATTTCCACTCCGAATCCGTGATTGTATCCCTGAATGTAACTCTCACTCTGACCGAATTTCGTCAGCAGTCCCAAGGTGGATAAGCCAAACTCTCCAACACAATAAGCAAGATAATAGGGAATATGGTCATCAACGGTGTCCTGAATAAAATATTTCGGCTCACCCACATTCTCGGCATTTGACTGACCCGCGATCACGATGACCTTCCGGGGAACGCGCTGAGCAACAAAGATCAGACTGTCGACACAGGTATCCGCAGCGCTTATCTCAATAAAGGCCGGAGAAAAGGTAAATGCGCGGTATGCGGGAGTCACGACGGTATCAACAGCGGCCGGTATCATGAAATGAAAATATCCGCTTGAATCCGTATGGACGTCCCCGATCTCCACGTTCGCCAGTCCCGTACTGTCGCACAAAACCCTCCCGTTAACGGACAAGGAATCTGCTGCCGGCAGAGCGGACAGATGCAGGCTTATGATGAAAAGTGTTATCAGATGTAAATATGATCTTCTCAACAAACATTCCTTTCCGGAAAGTAAATTTAACATATATTTTCATTTATTATATACGAATGATAACCGTTCTTTTCAAGGTTTAAGGAAAAAAACCGCATTACCCGGAAAGCCGGATATGAAAACTTGGGTCAAGTTTGACCTTCCCGTATAAGGCTCATAATATCAGAACAAAATAATCCACAACAATATCCCGGTCGTTTTTTGGTCACCATGCTTCATATCACACTGAATACCAGCACTATTCAGTGTGCTCATAATCCGTTTATCCAGGGTTTATCCCGACATATCGGGGGAGGGGCTGCTTCACCAATTGAAAATGGAACAAGGACAATGGATGATAATCGCTGGCTCTTGTACCGGTAAGTGTAATTATTATTTCCAGAATATTTCAACGGAAAGAACCAGGAAGTGCTAATATAAAGCCACGGATAAACGTTAAAAAATCACCTTGAAAACACTTATCATAATCAATAATATTCATTACTTAATAAATAGGAACCAGGCTGAATGTAAAGCGGTTATCATCAGCATTGACGGGGTTTGGGGAAAGGTGCTGTGTTGGTGTTTACGCTAATGCATGTGGCTGTTTGAATAACGGGGGGAAGGTCATATCATCCATCACGACGAATATTATTAAAATTAATCTTTGCTTTTTATCCTCTAATGGTTACATTAATACTACGACAGCCGTAGTATGACCGTCGTAGTATATTGGAAAGGACGGATAAGATGATCAGCTCCGATGTGATTCGCGGATATAACGATCTCATCATTCTCAGCCTGCTGCTGGATCAGCCTTCCTACGGCTACGATATTTCGCGACAGATCCGGACGATCTCTGAAGAGCGCTATATCATTAAGGAAACGACTTTATATTCCGCATTCAACCGTCTGGAAAAGCAGGATCATATCGAGTCCTTCAGCGCGGCCGGTAAATACGGCAGGCAGCGTACTTACTACCGCATTACGGAAAAAGGCCGGGCCTATTACCGTGAAAAATGCGACGAATGGATACTGACAAAACACGTGATCGAACATTTTATAAAGGAGTGAATTTGTCATGGAAGCAATAAGGAGTTACATCGACAATGTTTTCGCGAACCTTCCGAAGACAAGGGAGGTCCTTCGCGCCAAGGAGGAAATGCTTGCCAATATGGAGGAAAAATATCTGGCTTACAAGGATGAGGGTCGCTCGGAAAACGAGGCCGTCGGAAGCGTTATTTCCGAATTCGGCAATATGGACGAGCTTTTAACGGAATTCGGCATCGAAAAACCGGTCCCCGGGAAAACGTTCCGGACAGTGAGCCAAGAAGAGGCGATGAAATGGCTGGATCTGAAACGCCGTTCGGGACTGATGACCGCCTTCGGTGTCTTTCTTATCATTGCCGGAGCGGCCGCCGTCGTATGCATGAGCACAATAGGTCAATGGGAGTTCGGGAACTTCAGCCCTCCCGCCAGCACGGGATCCGCGGCCGGTGTAGTGCTGATGCTGCTGATGGTCGTTGCAGCGGTCGCGCTGTTTATTTATTCCGGTATGCGGCTGGAAAAATTCAAATTTATAAAGGGACCCTTTATATTATCCGAGGCACTGAAAAAAAATATCGAGGATAAAAAGGACAAATTTACAAAAACCTTTACCCTCGCGATCATTGCCGGGGTCAGTTTATGCATTCTTGCACCTCTGGCAATTATCTTACCAGTCATTTTCCTGGAGAACACCCCGGTTTCCCTGTGGGTCATTCTCATGCTGCTGCTGGTGGGGTGCGCCGTGTTCATGTTCACGTATTTCGGCACTATCATGAGCGCTTATGACCGCTTGCTCAAAACCGGGGATTACAGCGAGGAACCGGAGAATAAGATCATCCAAACCGTAGAATCCGCGGTCTGGCCCCTGGCGGTCCTTGTCTTCCTGTTAATGGGCTTCCTTGGCGGACTCTGGCATATTGCCTGGATCGTTTTTCCCGTAACCGCACTTCTTTCCGCTGTTTTTTATGCAATTGTCAAGGGCATAAAGAAAGATTAGTTTCCTGCAAACGGCCATGGACCGGAGACGGATAAAGCCGGTGGATAAATTGACCCTTATCTCAATAAAAAAGACCGCCCGGTGAAAGGCGGTCTTTTTATATTTTAGCATAGGAAACTGGTGGAAATGCAGGGAAGGTCACACATTTAACCGTAATAAATCTTTGCATTTTCAGCAGGGAATCGTATACTTATAAATCAGGGATTAAGAAAATTCGATCGGTTAAAAGGGAAGAATGAATTTTTTTACCGAAATATTCAGTACTTTTATTGAGCGAA
>JAWOEU010000032.1:0-11788 GCA_046482575.1 Fidelibacterota bacterium | reverse complement strand
CCAAAATCTGTACCTGCGTGTCATCCTGAACTGGCCTGTCCCGCGAAGCTTTAGTGAAGCGGGGATTCAGGATCTCCAATATCTGACAACCAACCTTTCATGTTGAAATGTTGAACCGTTGAAGCGGTGAACGGAAGAGGTTGAAACGTGGAGTCGTCTGGTTGTCGAGCTGGATTGGGTCTCTGTACCCTCAGAACATAGGTAACACTTTTAATGGAAACTGTTAATTTGTGGAATTGTTAATTTGTTAATTTGAAATATCATCTCCAAACTGAAATGCTATTTCGTTGCATTGAAATGTGAATGCATTTATTTATTCTGTTTTTTTCTATACGCTTTGATAATAATTTTTAAACGTCATACCACATATTATTAACAGATTAACGAATTAACGAATTAACAGATCAACTTTCCAATAATGTTAATTTGCCTTGCGCTGCGCAGCCGGCAAAAACGTAGCATGGTGCCTTCTTCACTACTTACTTCTTACTTCTTACGCATCCGCTTCACCACCGATTTTTACATGTTCGACAGTACCGTGTACTATGTTGAAGCAAGGGACGGCGGGGGATTTGATCTTATCGCCGACGGCAATGATTTTGCCCCCATCAGCTTTTACAAAAGCCGGCAGGATACGGTTAGCCGCGTTGAATATACCACGCAGGATATCGCTGGGACCTGGAGAGCCGGCCGGGGCGCCGAGTATGTTTTCGGAACAGACGGCAATCTGCAGATTACCGGTTATTCCCCCACAACATGGGAACGCGGAGAGATCCCCTATACGATCGAAAACGGCTGGGGCCAGAAATGGGCGGTACGTATGTATGACGGTCAGATGATCATTATGGCGGGATACATGAACATCCTGTATAAACAATAACAGACGCCGTTACAAGGCAGCCTAAACGTTTTACGTGCGGCAGTGCCGGAGCATAGCCGGTAAGATCAACATTTTGTCAGTGACTTCTGTCACACCGTGAATATATATCTTGACAATGTGTATCCGAATGGATACATTAATCCATGTATACACTAATTCGCTCGGAAAAATTTAGAAAGTGGTTAAAGAAACTTAAAGATAGAAAGGCAAAAGCGCAGATATTGCTCAGATTGAAAAGACTTGAGCAGGGAAATTTTGGAGATCATAGATATTTGAGAAATAAAATTTCTGAATTGATATTTAATATTGGACCCGGATACAGAATATTCTATACGATCGATAATAAAGAGATTGTTCTGTTATTTATGCGCAGGTAACAAAAGAAGTCAGAACCGTGATATAAATAGATCTATAAAGATCCTGATGGAATGGGAGAAAAAAGATGGCTGAAAAATTTGAAAAATTCGAAATATCGGAATTTCTTGATGACAATAAGATCATCGCTGAATATCTGGATGCAGTTCTTGGGGAAGATGACACAGACCTGCTGATCTCGGCGATCGGTGATATTGCAAAAGCAAAAGGGATAAAACATGTAGCCGAAAAGGCGGGAGTGGGCCGTGAGAGTCTCTACAAATCTTTCAAGGAAGATGCGAAACCCCGCTTTGAAACGATCAGCAAAGTATTAAAAGCCCTTGATCTTCGATTGACGGTCAAACCCGAAAATGGTCACGATCATCCCCGGAACAATAATTCGCAATCCACACACCGGTTGAAACGGCGTTTCGCCACCTGATAAACGGCATGATCAATGCGTAAATAATATTCCGAGCCGCAGGGAAGGACCGTAGTGTTTTCCTGCGATCACCGCATTGCCGAAGAGCCAGTCCGCCATAAGTGCAGCGGTGATCTTTTCCGAGAGAGGATATTCCAGCGACAGCACCGGCGCAATGAGAAAGGTCGAATAGTCTTCATAACTTACCGTATTCGAACCCTCATTTATCGCAATAATATGCAGATGCTCCAGACGGCCTCCGCCCATCATCACTCCGGCGGCAAAACGCATTGCGTGCATATGCCGGACAAATTCCGCGCTCAGGCCTCCCGCACCCGTGGATATATAACTGGAGGGAGCATGTACACCTTTATCATAACGCAGACTGCCGGAGAAACCCATGGCGCCCAGGCGGAAGGATGGCGACAGAAAAAAACCGAGCTTTCCTCCCAGTCCCGGTGAAAATCCGGAAATCTCTCCGGCCGGCGTCTCGATACGGCACCAACCGGCCCGGTAGAACATGCCGCCGCAAAAGGATATGTCCTTGTCCTGTCCCCGCGCATAGCTAATAGTAATATTGCCGGTAAGGAACAGCGCGACTATCGTGAACAGAACGGTGATACGTTTATTTTGAAGGCGATACATATTCATTCTCCCTGATCCTCATTCGTATTTTTGTCTATAATAGCATAAGCGCTTTTCCGCTGAATACAAAGGGAAAAGAATGTTGAGTTGTCGAGTTGTCTAGTTGTCGAGTTGGATTGGCTCTTGTACCCTCAGAACATAGGTAACACTTCCACCTCAGAACATAGGTAACACTTTTTGGTTAAAAGTTCCAGTAAAAAGTGTAAATTCACTCATGATTTATTCCTGTTTGTAATGATCTTTGTTCCGGATCCCTTCGGGAAAACAAAAGAAATACACAAAATCTGAAGACTGTTTGCCGTCAAAACATTATTATTGAAGCGTAAAAAAAAGCAGAATAAAAAACCCATTCACATTTCAATGCAGCTGAATAACATTTCAGTCTGGAGATGATAGTACAAATTAACACATCAACAAATTAACAACTTAACATCCCCATGATGCGTGTATTTCAGAAACAATACGGTATTCTTTCCGTTAACGATCATATGACGGAGAAGACAGAGAATAAATAAAGGAATATCATGATGAATTATTACGGACTGCATGGTTGGGGAATGACAATGGTATGGATCGTTGCTATTCTCCTTTTGATTATCATAGCCTGGCTGGTGATCAGAACGGTAGGTCAGCACCGCAGCATTGAAAGACACTCTAAAAAAAGTGTTCTTGAGATCCTGGAAGAACGCTATGCGAGGGGAGAGATCGATAAAAAGGAATTTGAGGAGAAAAAAAGAGATCTCGATCTCTGAATTTGCCGAATAAAGGAAGAGCTCCTCTCTTTTCACTGATATTCTCCGGTGTTTTTTACGGATAAAGTACATCAATGCGGGGAAGCGGTATAGGGTAATTTTTCCTTCACGTTATCATATTACGGTAATTCCGGCCCGGAAAGTCCGCAGCAAAAACACTAATGTCTTATATTTTATTTTCCCTTTGCGCCGGTGTTTCCGTTGATTTTTTTCGCATCATAACGGATTTAATGATGCAGTGAAAAAAATGATTGATTTTGTAAAATAATATCATAAATTCATTATAAAATACATAGAAGCCATATTCAGCTCATTATTGCGGAAGGAATGAACATGAAAAAAGCACTTGTGCTGTTATTGAGTATTTTTACAGCAGCATCGCTGTTTGCCCAGTTTGACCTGGGAGTAAGAATTGGTGCAAATTACACGTACCGCGGATTCGAGGAAAATGCGTTTGCGGATTATGTCGCTGATATTTCCGATCCTGCCAGTATTAACGGATACACCGTCGGGGTTTTTGCCGGCATGCATTCGGAGGGTTTCGGCATTCAGCTTGAGATACTGGCACCGGTGGAAGGATTTTCGATCTCCCGGCTTATAGAAGGTGAGCCTTTTACCGATATCATCTCCGGTACCCGCCTCAATACGGAATATGTCAATGCTGTCCTGATGGCACGTTACGGATTTGAACTTCCGGTGATCGAACCTTATCTTGGAGCGGGTCTTAGTGTTGGGATACCGGTGGCGGAAATGCTCAGCGGAGAAGAGTATGTACTGATAGAGAACTTTGATATCATGCGCCTGGGACTGGCCTTCAGTTTCGGCGTGATCTTACTGGATGTTGTCGATGTGGACCTTCGGTATAACACCGGTATCACCGATATCTACAGCGGTGATATCTCTTACACCGATCCCGCATTCGGTCAGCTTATCCGCCTGTCACTGGGATTTCATATTTTCTGAATACCGCAAGCTCAGTGCATTGCAGAAAGGAATATTCTCAGAGTATATTTCCATGAACGCTTGCTTTGTTGCTGTTTTTGCTGAACCCCGGCACGGTCTCATAACATTCAGCCGTTATACGGCATATCCAGCATCTCGTCGATACGGACGAAATGATAGCCTCTTCCGCGAAGCTCCCGGATGAGCTCGTCCAGCAGATGATAAAATTTCTCCGGGCGTTTTTCTTCCGTTCCGGGATGGATGAGCAGGATATTTCCGTTGAGTCCCTCTTCGGCTTCCTTTTCCATTATCGAGCGCCATATCCCGGCATTACTGCGGTAACGATCACCCATCTCCGGAGTGGTATAGTCCGCCTGCGAAAGCGTTCCGCCGGTAAAATTCACCAGCGTCAGGCCCTCATGATACGTCCAGAGCGCTATATGTTCATCATACCATTCATAGGGCGGTAAAAAATAGCGGGCATCTTTTTTTTCAATCCCGAATTCCGCCATGGCGGCATAATTGTTACGCAGATCCTCTTTAAAGGTATCTTCAGTGACATTGAGGGTGCGGTCCGCATCCCAGTTATTGTAAAGAAGATGTTTATCGGAATGCGCGCCGAGATAATGACCATCCTTTACGAGACGCTTTATCAGTCCCCGGAATGACTTATTACGGTAAAAATCACCGGTGAAGAAAAAGGACGCCGGAACATTCAGTTTTTTCAGTGTGTCCGCAATACTGTCTCCGCCTTCTGCACGGTCATGTGCAGAGAATATCAGCGCGATCTCAGCATCTTTTTTATTGCCTCTGACCGTTGCACCGTACTTGTCAACCGTAGAAAAACGCTCATTATCGCCGGGGGCAAGTGAAGCGAGGTAATAGACCAGACAGGCGGTGCCGTCCATGGTGGGCTCGTTCGTTGAATAATCGCCGACATCGTCGTGGTAAACAACAAGGCCGGATTGGAATTGGGCATATTCATCTTCGTCCAGCAAACGAAGTCCCTCAAGATCATTGAATATTGAAGCATATACCGGTCCGTCCACAAGTCCGCCGTCGATCTTCATATCATAAAGATGAGTAAAGGAAGAATGCGGATCTTCCGGATAATCCCCGTATTGCGGCATACCGGCGATCATGCTGGTGCCCCAGATATTGCACCCGAAAAGCCAGTCCCGCAATGCCGCCTCCATCTCCTCATATTGTGTATCATTACTGAGTTCTTTATAAAGTGAGGATTGTGAAAGCGCCGCAGTCACAAAATTGTTTGAGCACCAGATGAAAGGTATCCCCATACGGAAAGCATTATCTTTTCCCCGCTGATAGATGCGTTCGAGTCCCTCGCGGTAGAGGGAGATCAGATGATCTTTTTCATCAAATTCCGGCAGGGAGGCAGCTTCGTAATGACCGGCATTAAAGAAAGGATACCACTGATAATGGCGGGCGGTATCCGCGCCCATCCAGGGAGAGACCGGTTCCATATCGGCGAAATTCATGATCTCGGACTCAAAATATTTTTTTTCATTCAGCCGGTAGAGTTCTGCGGCGGCGAGCATCATGTCATCTGCCCAGTTATCTTCTTCGTAAAAATACGGCGAAACACAAGGGGCGGTCTGACAAGCACCGGTATCCTGTTTACCGTAGGCATACGCCAGTTGAGCCCGTAATTCGAGAGTTCCGGAATAACGGGGATAAAAGTCCTGCAGCACATCCGCGCCAATAGCGAAAGCGGAGGAAAATTTACCGGCCGTCGAGGCCGTTCCCGTCGTGCGGTTTTTATTTTCTTTCAGTCCCTGTACTTCTCCGGTGCAGAAATAGACCGGGCGACCGGTAAATTCCGGATGATAGGAGACCGAGTCTTCCGTGGGTAAACGGAAACCGGCATGATCACGGTCATCCGCTATCTGATTAAAAAAACGTTCGGGACCGGGGTTCATACGGCGTAACCAGTCCATACCCCATTTGGCCTCATCAATGACATCGGGAATACCGTTCGCTCCCGGGAGTCCGTTCGCACGGTATTCGTCGCGGAATGCAGCGGGATTTTCCCGGTATGCGAGAAGCAGCTGAAAAACGGCGTTTGCGGAAGTTGCCGTATACTGAAGGTAGTCGGCCGCATCGTGCCAGCCGCCGGTGACATCAATATGCTCTCCCTCGCGACCGGGTTCATAGACGATAAATCCGTCATTTGTATGACAGGAATCATTCAGGTAGGGATTGAACCCGCATCGCTGCTGGCGCATATAACGCAGAAGAAAATCAGCGGTACCGTCATAGACATTTTTGTCGATATGAAATACCGGAGACTGTGTATTACCGGTGACGATATAGTATTTGCCTTCCTTGTTAAAATCACGGATATCAAAGCGGAAAGTTCCGGCAAAGGGACCGTAAGCACCGCAGGAATCTATGCGGTCGCTTTCAAGAACAACTTCCTGGGTGTTTGCATCAACAAGCTGAAATACAGATGGATAGATGTCTTCATCTAATGTACAGAACACGACGGTTTTCACCGATCCGGGGAGGTAGCCGAGCTGATTGACACGTATCCAGGAGCGGGTTTCGGGTTCCCGGAACAGCTGGCAGGAAGCAAGGGTAAGCAAAGCGATTACCGGAAATATGAGAAGTCGTTTCATGTTTCACCTTTTTCGATAGTTAGAAGTTGTTCTTTCAGAGATTGCCCGCCGCCGAAGCCGCCTATACAGCCGTCATTCCTGATGACGCGGTGACAGGGTACGATCAGCGGAACCGGGTTTGCGGCAAGTGCGTTGCCGACGGCACGGGCCGAGCCTTTATTCCCGAGCGTAAGCGCCAGTTCTCCATAGGAACAGGTCTTTCCGTGCGGAATGTGCATACAGGCTTCCCATACCGCATGTTCAAAATTACTTCCGAACAGACGGATGCCCGAACGGAAATTGGGGACTTCACCGCGGCAGAAACGTTCAAGTTCTTCATCAAAATGCGATATATCGGGAGAAAACAGATCACGTCGCTGTTTTTTCTGAAGTGAGTTCAAATATTCTTCCCGGAGAGGAGAGAAGGAGATCGCGAAGATCCGTTCTTCCTGAAAAGCCGTATAAAGCCGGCCGAACGGCATATCATAATTTTTTGTGTAATAATCTGACATAGTTCTTAATTTCCGTAACAAATATACCGGTAAAGATCAACAGCATGCCAATATAATGATGATGCGATAATATTTCATCATAAAAAACAAAACCCAGAAACACGGCGACGAGGGGTGTCAGATAAGCGGAAAGGGAAAGCTTGAAAACACTGATATGGCGCAAAAGCCAGAAATAAAGGAAAAAAGCGGCGGCAGAACAGAAAATACCCAGGTACAGTTCGGCCAGTAACATTTTTTTCGTAAGAACGAAATCCGGAATTCCGTCCACGCTGAACGCAATGATCAAAAGCAGTAAAGAACCTGTCAGCATTCCGCCGGTATTCAGGATCAGGGGATCCAGTTCGAATCCGTCACGCTTGATGATCACGTTGGGCACGGCATTGAGAAAAACGGAAAAGAGTATAAAGAGAATGCCAAGACTGGCAGCCGGACTGAATTCTGCCGCTCCGCCGCGGTAGAAAATTACGGTTACGCCCGCAATACCGATAAGTGCTCCGACTACTTTTCGCAGGGTCAGCGGCTCTTTTTTCGGTATAAGGAAGCCGGATATGAGGATGATGGCAAGGGGGAAAAAACTGAAAATTATACTTGCGAGACCCGAATAAATATACTGCTGTCCGGCAAAAGCGAATATATGCGCAAGACAGGTCATAAAAACACCGTAGAGCAGAATAAGCTTAATATGTTTTTTGTGTAAACGGAGCGGTGGTCTTTTTATCAGGAAAATGCAGATAAATACTATAGCGGCTATAGATTGACGCATAGCTGCTGCCCAGAGCGGGGGAGCGCCTTCCTGCAGGACCATTTTATTGAAGATCCAGGAACTGCCGAAGAGGAAGATATTAGTAATGAATGCAAGGTACAGCAATATGTTGGCAGGCCTACTGTTCATTGGATACCCGCTCAAGGATCGTTGCCGTTTCATAAAGATTTTCCAGCCAGGAAGTATTCAGGGGATCAATAACGATGACCTCGGCGCCGGTCTCCCGGGAAAAGACATCCAGTTGTTCGGAGGAGAATTCCTTCTGAATAAGAATTGCACCGATATTCTTATCCCGGGCATATTCGATAAGTTCGGCGATCTTTTTGACTGAGGGTGCTTTATTGTCCTTACGGATACTGACCTGTTTCAATCCGTAATCTCTGCAGAAATATTCCAGAGCGGGATGAAGGACCATAAACGCTTTCCCCTGATGGGGTTCGAACATCCTGCGCAGTTTCGCGTCAAGAGAATCGATATCCTGCCGGAGATCCCGGAAATTGTTCAGATACATTTCCTGTTTACCGGGATTCAATTGAGCCAGTTTCCGGTAGACACGCTCCGCATTAATACGCATGATTGCCGGAGAAAGCCAGATATGGACATCTCCGGGAATGATATCTACGGAATCTGCCATATCTACGACCATAACCCCGGGATGTTTATTCAGAAACGGATCGATATGTTTTTTTTCAAAAAGAAAATCGGGATGACCGATTTTTATATACAGCCTGCTTTGATGCAGTTCCCGCATTTGTGCGGCATTGGGAGAATAGGTTGGAGGCGCGGACCCCGGCGGTATCATAACCGTGAGCATTGTTTCTTCTCCGGCGATGCGCTTTACCAGATAAGCCTGCGGCGGAATGCTGACGCAGATATCGGTTTCCGGAGTGCTTCCGCAGGAGGTGAGGGTCCACAGCAAACAAGCGGTCAGGATTCCTGTAAGAAAATTCATGATCTTTTTCATGTGATATTATAATTAAAAAATTTTTATTATTAAATGTTTTTGTCTAAATTAAAAGCCTATGAAGCATAAAAAACGTATTCTCAAATTATTTTCGGTTCTCTTCCTCTTTGTCCCGCTGCTGGGCGCTAAGATCTTTGTTCCCATGGACGAAACGCAAAGCAATCATCTTAAAGCCTACGGTATTGCTTATTATGCTCTTGAAAGGGGACTGGATGTGGAATGGCTGCTGAATTACCGCGGCGGTTCCTTTTCAATTCCCGTAAATGAGGCTGTTGAAAAGGAATGCCTTCTCCGGTCTGTCACATACGAAAAAATACCTGCTTCCGAATATAATGCCATTTCAGCGACCATCGCCGAAAGCAATATGTCGATAGTCCTTCTTGAAAAGGCTCCGGAAATTGCCGTTTATACGCCGCCCAATACCCTTCCCTGGGATGATGCCGTCACGCTCGCTCTGACCTATGCAGAAATACCTTATGATAAGATCTACGACCGCGAGATATTGCAGGAAAAACTTAATGATTATGACTGGCTCCATCTGCATCATGAGGATTTTACGGGGCAGTACGGAAAATTTTACGGGAATTACCGGAATGCGGAATGGTACATCCGGGAAAAACAAACCCAGGAAGAACTCGCTGCCGAACTCGGTTATCAAAAAGTATCCGAACTAAAGCTGGCCGTTGCAAAGCGGATAAAGGAATATGTACTTAACGGCGGCTTTGTTTTTGCCATGTGTGCAGCGACGGACTCTTACGATATAGCTCTTGCGGCTCAAAACACGGATATTTGTCACGCCGTATTCGACGGAGACGGTATTGATCCGGATTATCAGGAAGCACTTGATTATTCGCAGACCCTTGCGTTCACGGATTTTGAGGTTTATCCGGACCCTTCTCTTTATGAATTTTCCGATATTGACCTTCCTCCCAGTTACCGGCCTCTGGATATCGATCCGGTGAAGGACTATTTTTCCCTTTTCGAATTTTCGGCGAAATTTGATCCGGTACCCGCAATGCTGACGCAGAATCATGAATCGCTTATTAAAGGTTTTATGGGGCAGACGACCTATTTCAACCGCGAAAAGATCAAAAAACATGTTGTTGTTATGGGGGAAACGAAAAATACAAAACGCGTGAGATACATTCACGGCAATGCGGGGAAAGGCACATTTACTTTCTACGGCGGACATGACCCGGAGGATTACCGGCATTATGTGGGAGATCCTCCCACGAATCTGGAGCTGCACAAGAACAGTCCGGGATACCGGCTTATACTGAACAATATACTGTTTCCCGCCGCAAAAAAACAGGAACGCAAGACGTGACGGAACGTGAAGTTAAGAATAAGTTTTATGAAGGAAATATGAGAATGAATGTACAGGAACGTCCTCTGATCGGTATCAACTCCACTTATCATGAAGACAATCACCGCTGGTACAAAGTGCCCGTGAATTATCTGAATGCGGTCTATGAAGCAGGGGGACTTCCGCTGATTTTTCCCTGTAAGTCGGATAAAGAAGAACTTTCGGCTTACCTCCGCCGTGTAGACGGGATGGTCTTTACCGGCGGATCGGATTATCCGGCGGACCTTTACGGCGATACGGTAACGGATAGTTCCGACCCTATGAATTCACTGCGGGCGGAAACCGACATTCTGCTCATGCGAATGGTGCTCGAAAATACAGAACTTCCGGTTTTCAGCATTTGTGCCGGTCACCAACTGCTGGGCATCGCCGCCGGGGGGAAACTGATCCAGCATATCGATGATCCCGATAAACATGGTCAGCATGACGAAACAACGCACGAAATTGATATTGTAGATGGAAAATGGCTAAAAAGCATTTTCAATGCGAACAAGATCATTGTAAATTCCAACCATCATCAGGCGGTATCTCCGGAAGGACTACCGGATGATTATCTTATTACGGCGCGTTCCGCAGAAGGTGTGACAGAAGCACTTGAATACCGGGGTGAGCGTTTTATTCTCGGGGTTCAATGGCATCCGGAGCGTTACAGCGACACGAAACATCGTAAGGCGATATTTGAATATTTTATACAGAAAGCATTAGAAATGAGAGAAAGGAATTCAGCTTAATGAAACGCATAACACACGTTATGACCGTCTTTTTAACCGTTATCGGATTGCTCTCCTGCGGGGGACCTTCGCAGACGGTTAAAAAGACGGTCCCATCCGCGTTTATCGAGCAGGGAAAAAGGGTTCAGAACGTTTACCTCGCCGCACATGAATTTTTAGACCGCTGCAAATCAGGCAGTGTTGAAGGTGTGGAAATGGAGAGGTATGCGGCCATTGATACGTTGGAACTCGATACGGATGAGATGACCCTCGATATTTATTTTAACCGCCATTTTGCTTACCGGCCCCTGCGGGAAGAAAATGTCGCCGATATGTATCAGCTCCTGGAAAATGAACTCGGGAACGCCTACAGAAATTACACGATAACAATGTACAGCACCGGCGTACCGATACACAAACTGATACCGAATTATTATATCGGCGAACCCTCAGCGCGAAATAGGGAAAAATTGCCGAAAATACCCGATACGCCCATACCTGTCGTACGCAACAACAGTAAACCCTATATGCCTTCAAAAGGACTGAACGGACGTACGATCGCACTTTGGAACAGTCACGGCTGGTATTATGAAAACTCCCTTGACCGCTGGGAATGGCAGAGAGCTCGCAATTTTCAGATCGTGGAAGATATTTTTCCTACGGCCTATGTGCTGAAATACCTTGTCCCCATGCTCGAAAACGCCGGGGCAAATACATTTCTGCCGCATGAACGGGATATTAATACTAATGAAGTCATCGTTGATAATGATGATCCCGGAAATACATATATTGAGAACGGAAAATGGGAAGAAGGCGGTATTGGTTTTGCCGTGGGAGAAAAACCCTATACGTCGGGGGATA
>JAWOEU010000125.1:0-9316 GCA_046482575.1 Fidelibacterota bacterium | reverse complement strand
GATTTGCATTCCCGGATACCGGTAAGATAAATACGTGTTCTTTTTATTATCGGAATTCATTTTTCATCCCCGCCACGTGATCCTGAACACTACCAACGTGTCATTGTATATTGCGCAAGGAAGCAAAAAATGTTAAACTAAAGGAACAAGATCACATAAGCGAAGGCGATAAAGCTTTACCCGTCATTGGGGAACACCCCGTTCAGGATGTTAAGCCCGCCTTCACAAAGTCTGGACAGTACATTAGGCGAAAAGGAGCCTGGATAAGTTACAATGATAGACAAGCTTGTTGATCGAACTGAAGGAAAGGAGTTAGAGATGATACATCAGGTAATCGGTATGGATGTATCAAAGGACACCGTAGATCTGTCTGTTTACAACGGCGCGGATCATTACTGTAAAACAATTAAGAACACCCCCAACGCCCTTCTCCAATTTGTAAAACATTATGATCCGGATCAGACGCTTTTAGTGATGGAATCCACCGGTATTTACCATCTGCGATTAGCTATGGCAGCCATAGAACGAGGTTATCAGGTCAGCATCGTAAATCCTTTGATCATCAAACGTTATGGCGAGATGAAAATGCGCCGGGTTAAAACAGACAGAGCGGATGCCAAATTAATCGCAGAGTTTGGTTATGAACAACAGCCACCGCTATTTACACCGGCAAGTAAAGAGCGAAGCCAGTTAATGCAGATATTAAAAGGCTTAGAGGATCTTTATCAAAGCAAAACACAAATGAGAAATCGCCTGGAAGCATATGATCATGGCTTAGGAATTGCTCCGGCCTTGCGCGCGAGTATCACGTCGGTTATAGAGACGATAGATGAGCAAATAGATAAGCTGACGGATGAGCTCGATGATCATATCGACAAATTTTATCCGAAAGAGAACGCAAAAATAACAAGCATAAACGGCGTCGGGAAAAAGACCTCCTCAACGGTCCTCGCGTTTTACGGAGGTTTTGAAAATTTTGAGAACTCCAAACGCGTCATCTCATACGCGGGTATCAATCCACATCCCCGTCAATCGGGAAAAAGTGTAAACAGAGGATCAAACATCAGCAAAAGAGGGCATAGTTTGATACGAAAAACACTTTACATGTGCTCATTAAGTTTAGTAAGGTGCAACCCGGAGTATAAAGAATATTACGAAAGGTTACTTGCGCGAGGTAAAGCAAAAAAACAGGCACTCATAGCGGTGTCATGTAAACTGCTCAGACAGTTATTTGCTATCGTGAAGTATGATCGCGAGTGGGAACCATACTACTCATTGAAATATAAACCGGCTTAATTTTTGCTTGGATTTTAATACAGTACATCCTGAACTGGCCTGTCCCGCGAAGCTTTAGTGAAGCGGGAATTCAGGATCCCCAAAATCTGTACCTGCGTGTCATCCTGAACTGGATTCAGGATCTCCAATATTTGACGACGGAATCCTGTTTAGCGTTTAGGGGTTAGAGACGGGGGAAGAATGTTGAATTGTTGAAATGTTGAACCGTTGAAGCGGTGAACGGAAAAATGTCGAGTTGTCGAATCGTCTAGTTGTCGAGACGAAGTTGCTTGCTCTGCGTAGCCCTGGCGAAGCAGGGAGGTTGGAAACATTGAGTTGTTGAGGTGAGAAAGATCAGAATATATTCGCCAGCACCACAGCGATGACGCCGAATACGATCGTTCCCCACCAGGCGGGGCGGATCTTTTCTTTGAAGGCAATAACCGATACGATACATCCCGTCAGAATGCAGCATATGGAATTGAGCGTAAATACAATGGAGGCCGGAAGCTTGCCGACGACGGAGCTCAGCATCACCATGCCCACAATGGAACCGGCAGCGGCGACTGCACCCAGTTTCCAGACCCATTTATAGCTTACCGGTTTGCTCTTATCAATAAATTTCACGATCAGAAAGGAAGCGATCGCCATGCTAAGATACATGAAAAAGTACATATGGGGACGATAGATCACAATATAGGGGATACTCGTATCGGGAATAAGGCGGGTACCCAGATCCTTGATGACCACAAAGGAAAAACTGTTGCCGACAAGCACCAAAAAAAGCAGAACGGCATATTCCAGTTTCACTTTCAGCGGTTTTTTTTCCAGATTCACATCGCTATCCTCATCACCGAGATTGGCAGCAAAGATCACGCATCCGACACCGAAAAGCAATGCCAGGCCCTGCATCAGCGCGATCTTTTCACCGAACATCAGAGCTGCATAGACCGTGACAACGATAAACGTAAGATTGGTAGCGGTCCACAGCGGAGAAAGAGGGCCTCTCTTCAGGGACATTTTGGTAAAAATCATCGAGGCGATCAGTCCCACCGTACCGCAAAGTGCCATAGTGATGACATATGCCGGTACATCCCATTCGGCCCAGTTGATCTGAAGTCCGAAGTAAACGGTACCGGCGATACCCATGCACATCGAGATATGCAGAGGAACCACGTTCTTTGATTGTCCCATTCGCATCATGATACCGATCAGCGAAAAGGAAATACCTGAAAGCATAGCTAAAATAATTGAACCCGTCATAATGATCCTTTTTCTGTTTACATTGACAGTATTGATACATTCTGATAAAAGATCCCCGCAATGCTGGCGGACAACAGCGTGGCAAGTGTCGCGCCGAACAAGGCCCGGAATCCCAGCTTTGAAAGGTCACCGGCCCTCCCGGGTACAAGGGCGGCATAACCCCCGACAAAGATTGCGACTGATGCAATATGCGCAAAACCCGTAAGGGCATAGGTGGTTATAACCACCGAACGCGCAGAGATAATCCCCTGTTCGATGACGATCGCCAGATCCTGAAAGGCCGTTACTTCGGATAAAATGATCCTCTCCCCGATGATACGCGAAATAACGCCAACATCCTCTGCCGGTATACCGATCAGCCAGGTTAAGGGATAAAAAAGATAACCCAGTAAACCCTGAAGACTAAAATCTATATTGCTGTTGAACAAACCGTTCAGAGGTTGCCCGACAAGGATCATGATCTTGTCCAGAAGAGCGACAAGTCCCAAAAAGGCAAGCAGCATTGCAGCAATGCCGACGATGAGTTTTACCCCGGAATTTGCGCTCTCAAGAATACTTTCAAACAGACTGTTCGGCTTATCATAGTGCGGTTTGATATGAAGTCCAAGGGTTTCCGGTTCCTTATTTTCGGGGTACAGCAATTTTGAAAGCACGATAGCCGCCGGAGCGTTCATAATGGACGCCGATACCAGATGACCGGCTATAGTGGGAAACTGATCTTTCAGCACCATGATATAGACGGCCAGCATGCTGGATGCCACCGTTGCCATTCCCACCGTCAGCACAGTATTCAATTCCGAACGCGTCATATTTTTCAGGTATGGCTTGATGATCAGTGACGATTCAACACCGACGAAAATATTCGAGGAAGCGCTGAGCGATTCCGCCCCCGAGATCCTCATAAGTTTGGTGAATACCCACGCAAATCCCTTGATCACCGCCTGCATAATGCCGAGATAATATAATACACCGACAAGAGCGGCAAAGAAAACGATAGAAGGAAGGGCCTGAAAAGCGAAGAAATAGCCGAGAGAACCCGGATTCCCCGGACCCACGGCCAAATTTCCGAACACAAATTCCATCCCGGCGGAGGCACAGGAAAGTACAGCCACCACTAGTTTATTGATAAAGAGAAAAACTTTGGAACCCGCCGGAATGACAAAAACAAACAGGGCGAACAGTGTTTGCAGGCCCAGTCCCCAGCCAATGGCCTTCCAGTTCACTGTCTTCCGGTCCTTTGAAAATGCCCATGCCAGAATAAGTATGACAATAATGCCTAAAATACCTGTTAATTTCACCGCTTTAATACTCCTTTGATATCTTTATCGATACGAATGTTCTCTACTTTCATCTTTTCCCGGATAACCATTTCATCTATTTCACCGGGAACGCGGTAGAGTCGCTTTTCTTTACATTTCCCGCTAAGAACATGACGGAGCGAGGCCAATTGAAGAGAAAATGATATATCCAGTATTTCCACGGGATGACCCAGTCCGCCCGCGATATTGATGATATCACCGTTTGCAAGCAAATACACCTTCTTCCCGTCCTGCAGGGTTATCTGCTCGATATTATCCCTTACGGTATGCTTTTTTACGGCCGCCTTGTACAGGGCCGGAACGGATATCTCGTATCCGAAATGCCCGGCATTGGAAAGGAAAGCTCCGTCTTTCATATTCCTGATATGTTCCAGACGGATAACATCATCTTCTCCGGTGGCCGTAATGAAAAAATCTCCCACCGCCGCCGCTTCCCCAATGGGCATGACCTGAAATCCGTCCATCCGCGCTTCCATGGCTTTCCAGGGGTTGATCTCGGTGACGATAACCTCCGCGCCCAGTCCGGCTGCCCGCACGGCAATACCGCGTCCTACCCAGCCATAACCTACGATAACAACGATACGTCCTGCGATCGTCATATTGGTAAGCTCCGTAATGGCAGTCCATGTCGACTGCCCCGTACCATAGCGGTTATCAAAGAGGTATTTTGATTGTGCATCATTGATCGCCAGTGCGGGATACTGGAGGTTCCCCGTGTTCGATTTTTCTTTCAGTCTCTGAACGCCGGTAGTGGTCTCTTCGCAAATTCCCTGCAGATCCCGGGCATATTCGGGATGTTCATGCAATAATTCACAGATATCACCTCCGTCGTCGACAACGGCATGCGGATTGCAGGAGACAATGGAATGCAGAAATGATGTATATTGCTCTTTATCCGCACCATGCATGGCGTGTACATGGATACCCCGCTTTGCCAGGGCGGCACATACATCATCTTTTGTGGACATGGCATTACTGCTGGTGATCCATACTTCAGCTCCCAAATGCTGAATGACGGTGGCCAGGTATGCGGTCTTGGCCTCGAGATGGATACACATGGAAACTTTTTTACCTCTGAATACGCCTTCCGTTTCATATTTCTTCTTGAGGCGGTTCAGTACTTTCATCCATTTCGACACCCAGTCGATCTTCTGCTGTCCCCTGTGGTAAAGTGATATATCTTTTACAGTAAAATCATTGCTCATTTTTCCCTTATCTCCTTTCTACTTCATCGGTTTTTCCGGCGGATACGTAGCATCGATCCTCCCCAATTCCCAGGGGGAAACCGAATTTTCGGGGTTATCAAAATAGTAGGGGTGCAGCAAATAGGCCATTTTCTTGATAGCCGTTATCTGGCGAAGGCTCGGACATTTCATCAGACTGGAATCATAATGATATACCCTGTCGTTTTTCACTGCGGTGATTTTTTCGAATCCCGGCCGTGTCACGATCTCACGAATGGTCGTCACCTCATTCCTTCCGGCATGCGGCCATAAGGGCGTCAGAATAACGTCCGGATCACGTTTGATGATCTCTTCCGGGTCCGCCTTGAATGCAATGCCCTCAACATCACGGAAGATATTCTTCCCCCCCGCAATATCCAGTATCTGGTCCATCGGCGAGCCGGAACCCAGCACATAGGGTCCCATATGATTGATCTCAAAATACACCTTAACTTCGGGTAATTCAGAACTTATCTCCCGTATTTCTTCAATCTCTTCTTTGGCTTTATCAGTCAGGCGTCTTGCCCTGGCCCCCACACCGGCTTCCTCGCCGATCTCATTGATCATTGACCAGACATCATCCAGTGTTTCGGGGTGAAAATACAACACATTGTAGCCTAATGCCTTCAGTGAATCGGCAATGGCTTTCTGAATAGGATCGATCGCCAGGATCATGGTGGGATCGAGTTCCCGGATCAATTCATAATTGACACTGGTAAAATAACTGGCAACAGCCACATCCTTATCAAGTTCTTCCTCAATGGATTTAAATTCATACTCGTCGTACGGAAGCCACCCCTCTCTTTCCTGCACCTCCGGCGGATAACAGTCGTATTTCGACCATCCTACCAGTTCATCTTCCAGTCCGAGATCATAAACGATCTCTGTTTGACTGGGAGTCAGCGAAATGATCCGTTCTTCCTCTCTTCCGCAGGAGATCAAAAGAACGAATACAAAAAACAGTGCGGCAAATAATGTAAATCTGTGCGTTCTTAACATGATTGTATCCTTCATTTTCATATCCGGAGGGGTTGCTTACAAACCCCTCCGGAATTGCTGTTCCTCTTATTCCTGAGGATCGTTACGAAATGCAAGGGCAGACGGTGAATCACCGACGGCAAAAGAATCTACAACGGTATTCTGTGTTGTGTACTTGTATACTTTGTCGGCATCCCAGTCGGAGATCCATACGGCATTATCAAAAAACATAATGCCCGATCCGCCGTGTCCGGCAAAGCTGCTGTTTACGACACTTCCGTCTTCGGTGTCATAGGCAATGGCGCCCATGCCCCATACCCCGCAGTAACCCGTATTATTCAATTTATCAATTGTGATATGGCCTGGTGTGCTTCCAATAGTGTAGGTGTCGGTTACCTGGTCGGTAAGCGGATCGATGACCGATATGGCACCGGTAGTGTTTCCGTAATCACCGGTTGCAACAACATGAAGATTCCCGTCGGCGTCAAGCGCGATATCCTGCGGGTTGGTCTCCACATCGATCACGGTAATGGAATCACCGGTCGCGGCATCATAAACGTTCACTGTACCCTGCAGATAGGGAGAATCGTATACATAGCCGGTATTCGCGGCATAAACTTTGTCATTTGCGATCGCTATGCCCGTGCAACCGGTACCTGCCGGCATTTCACGGTCCACCGTTTTATCGGCCATGTTGAGTTTCAGTACCTTGTTCGATACGGAACATGATACATAGGCGGTGTTATCGTTATAAAACGCCATTTTCATGGGATTATGTCCCTCGCCCAGTACTATCGGCGTTTCGGAATCCCAGGTCGACACATCGTAGATCGTGATATTGTTGGAACCGGAGTTCACACAATATAACTTTTCATCACGGTAAACGATCTGGTTCGGCCATACACCGACGGTAGCCACGTCGTTATAGACCGAATCTTCTTCAAGGTCGATAACGGAAATACTTGTCCCTGACGAGTTTAGGACATAGACCGCTATATTCGCGTCAGCACCTGTCGGCGGCTCATACGGGGGTTCAAAGCAACCACCCAGAAATACAACAGCCAGAGCGACTGTTAAAAGAACTGTCAATTTTCTCATGACTTTCTCCTTTTGTTGGTTTTTTTGTTTAATTTGACTTCTACGGACATCCGGTATTCCCTTCCCGGCATCGGAAGGTTCTTCATAATGCGGTAATCCGCATTAAAGAGATTTTTGATCTGCATATTGAGATCTATGTCGAGATCACGTATCCGGGGACTGAATGTAAAGATCAGATCCGATACGGAGTATGCGGGCAGGGCGTTCAGTTCAACATTGGTACGGTTGATATACCTTTTACTGGTATAGTTGAATTTATACTGCAGTGAAAAATTCCGGTAAATACCGAGCAGGGAAAAATTGAAACTATGTTTGGGGCGGTACACCAGCTGTTTACCGTATTCATTCGGATTTTCCGAAAGATTGACGGCATGAAGATAGGTATAATTCAGATCTGTGCGAAGGAAAGCGTCTATAATATCCAGACGGAGACCATTTTCCACCCCCTCGATGAGCGCCTCGTCCACATTATCCGGTATCCATTTTTCACCGCCGGATTCCCAGATGATCAGATTCGTCATCCGGTTATGAAAATATGCGCTTTCCAGATACATACCGTCCAGGACCGGATATTGCAGGCGCAGGCCGATATCCCAATCCCGCCCGTATTCCGGCTCCAGATCGGGATTCCCTACCGTATAATCATCCTCCGGCCAGTAAAGATCATTGAAGGTCGGTGCGCGGTAACTCAGTCCGAAATTGGATTTGATCCCCGTTTTCCATTCTTCCCCCATATTCAGCACAAAACCGATCTTGGGGGACAGTACATCGCTGAAATCCGAGTGACTGTCAAAGCGCAGGGAGGGTGAAACCGTAAAAGAATTCAGGTACGGGTTGTGACGGAATTCAAAGCTTGTTTCATCCAGAATAAAGGCGAATAAAGTTACGCGCTGATAACTTGTGTCGATCTGCTGATCGTACATCGTGTTATACTGCTGTCCAGCGCCGTAGGTCAGGATAACATGATCACTGATCACCGAATGTCCCTGAATTTCTGCATTCATCGACTTTGTACTGAATATATTGTCGGCCGGCACGAGCATCTCATCATTGAAATACCGGTTCCAGGTCGTATGGTACGAGCTCATGAACTTGATATCATTGAACTGATTAAAGACCTTGCTATTGGCATTGAGATACACATTATGGGTTCTGTCCCACATGCGCGCATCATAGTAATAGGGTTCTATGGTTCCCGGAGCGCCGCGTTCGGAACGGTAATGATCGTAATTCAGTGAAATATCCGGCTGCATTTCATGTTCCGTAAAACGGTAACGTACTCCCGTATTGAAACTGTGAGAACGGATATCGGCATTCAGGCGTCTCCGTTCCAGTCCGAAATTATCCGTAAACATATAATCGCCTTCCGAGTACAGGTACTTGTAGGAGGCATTCAGGGAAAGAACATTCCCGCTATAGCTGAAGGAAGAGCCATAGGATTGCGAGTTAAAGGACCCCAGCATGGCTTTTGCCGAAACGCTGAGTTTGTCCTTCTCCTCCCGCGAACGGGTAATGATGTTGATCACACCCCCTACCGCATCCGAACCGTATAACGCGGAATTTGCACCCTTGACGATCTCGATCTTCTCGATATCGTTTGCGGGTAAATTGCTCAGGTCCACCTGTCCGTTCTGGGCATTATTCACCCGCTGACCGTCGATCAGGATAAGTACCTGTTCACTGCTGGAACCCCGCAGTGAGATCGTTTGTGTCGATCCCAGACCGCCGTAGCTCTTTATCATTACGCCTTTCAGATTCTCCAGCGCCTCGCCGACATTCTGGGGATCCATCCTTGCGATCTCCTTTTCACCGATAAGATCCACCGATGCGGGAATTTCCTCGATGAGTTTCTGGGTCCTTGTTGCCGTCACGGTAACGTTCCTGCCGTAATCAAGCACGGTACTTTTCAACTCAATATTCAGCCGCACCCTGTCACCCGGTTTTAAATGCAATGTCTCAATATAATGTTCGTATCCTATCATGCTGGTGATCAGTTCATAGGTCCCGGGAGGAATACCGGAAATGGAATAACTGCCCGATTCATCTGTCATCGCACCGATCTTTGTGTCCTTCAGAATAATGTTTACCGCCTCAAGAGCTTCACCGCTCTCTATGTCCTTTACTACACCAAAAACAGTGGCCGTAGCGGTTGCCGGAGCT
>JAWOEU010000101.1:0-16942 GCA_046482575.1 Fidelibacterota bacterium | reverse complement strand
ATCTTCTCTATGTCCTTAAAGAAAAGAACGAACTTATCATAAAGCGCTCCGCTTTTTACGGCAATATCTATCGCATTTTTTGCCTGATTCTCCTGCTGCCAGATAAAAGAGACCGTCCGGAGTGAGGCCAGGAGAGAAGAAGGTCCTATCATGATCACATTTTTTTTGATGGCATACTGATAAAGTGACATGTCCTGTTCCATCACCGTGGCAAAGACGCCTTCAACGGGAATGAACATAAATACATAGTCCGGAGAGTTAATATTTTTAAGATTTTGATAATGTTTTTCGTGGAGTCCGTCTATATGACGTTTCATTGAATAAATGAGCGCTTTTTTATATTTTTTTCTATCAGGATCATTCTCAGCGTGAAGATATTTTTCATAATCCAGAAATGAAACTTTTGAATCAATGACCAAATGTTTGTTTTCGGGGAGCTTGATCAGCACGTCAGGCTGAAGCCGATTTCCTTCTTCACTGAAAGAAGATTGTGTTTCATACTCGAAATTTTTCCGCAGTCCGGACATCTCCAGCAAGCGTTCAAGAATAAGTTCACCCCAGTTGCCCTGTTTCTTCATATCGCCTTTCAATGCCTTGGTCAGATTACTGGTTTCTTCCGTAATGATCTTATTCAATTTCTGCAGATCTTCTATCTTTGTGGTTAAAACGGTCATCCTGTCGGTGGTGCCTGTGTGAAGCTCCTCGATCTTCTTGCGAAAATGCGCAATATCTTTTTCAATCGGTTCCAGTACCAGCTTGATCTTATCGGTGCTTTTTCTGTCCTTTTCATCAAAAATTTTATTGGCAAGATTTTCAAACTTTTCACTTAATGCTTTCCGGATCTCTTCATTTTCTTGTGTTTTTTCTTTCAGCATTCGGTTTTCCGTTTCAAAACGTATCAATTGTTCCTGGGTCGCTGCGTTTTTGATACGCTGTTCTTCCAGAAGTTCTTTGTCTTTTTTCCGCAAAAACAAAAATACAAAAAAAATAATGACTGCGCCCAGAATCATCCCGGACATAAAAATTATATATTCCATGGAAACCTCTTATTTATATTTTACTGCAACGCTCTCAATCGACGATTTGGGATTTTCTCCTTTTACACCGCTCAATCATCATATAGCTTGCTTTATCATCTTCGATCCGGGAAAAGCACTGAATGGCGCGATTCCATTCTCCGCAAAAATAGTATCTGAGGCCCTCTTCATAATATTCTTTCCAATTAACTATCTCTTTTTCGCAGTTATCTGCCGTGGACAAGACCTCATAAAGCCGCATTGTTTCGGTACATCCGTCTATCTTTACCATATCCAGTTCCCGTGTGATAATGTTTTCTTTAATATTAGCAAATACCGTTTCATCTATCAAGATATTCGTTGCATATCTTTTATTTATTTTCTGCAGGCGGGCAGCAATATTGACTTTCTTCCCCAGAACGGTATAGTCGGCATTGGCATTCGTCTCGCAGTAGCAGGCATACATGGGGCCGGAGCTGATACCGATCCGCGCTGCAAGGGGAAGCTTATAGGAATTGACAGGCACCGGATTGATCTTTTCGATCAATTCCTGTTGTTCCAGAGCACAATTTGCTGCACATAGTGCATGCCGGGTACAATTATTATTATGACCAAAAACTGCCATAATACAGTCTCCCTGAACCTGACAAACATAACCCTGATGCTTTTTCACGCAATCAGCCAGCGGCGATATGGTTTTAGAAATGTATTCATGTGTTTCTTCCGGACTTAAAAATTCCGTTATTCCCAGATAATTTTCGATATCAAGAAATGAAACCGTACCGTCAATGTTGCCAACATAAAATTTTTCCATAATCCTTTTTTCTTTCATATTAACATCCCCCGTTTATAATTACATTTTCTCCTTTTAATATTGAAAACAAAACTGTCTCAACATTACCTGTTATATAAAATAACGGCAATCTCATGAAAAGATAAATTTTCCAAAACAGGACGGCTGATGAAAATTCAATTCCCTGATCGGATTCCAAGCCCCCCAGTGGGGATGAGAAGTTTTATCTCCGCATTTATATAAGTTGCCCTTCCAGATCGAATTTTTCACCTGCCTGACGGGCGTATAATAAGAAAAAAAACCGAACGGAATATAAACTGCAAGTTTCCATTCAAGAGCTTCTTTTATTTCTTCCGCCGGAACATACGGTAAGCTGCTTCTGGTTCTTATTTTTTTGGCAATATTTTCCGGCAAAGAACGCATATCCTTGCGCTTTCCGCTTTCATCCCTTTCCGGATCTATGATATAATTGACATGAAGTGTAGCGCCGCAGTTTATTTCAATATTATAATATCCTTCAGCTTCCGGAGGCTGAAGAAAACATTCAACACAACTGTCCTCATGTACCCGGGAATTAAAACGTGTATGGCGGCAACGGACATAACGGTCCAGCACGCGAAACAGCAGAAAGATACCCGCCTCATTATAACAGATCTTCACTTTCGTAACAGGGCGATGGCAGGAGCTTTCAGCATGAAAATTCGCTATAACAGCGACTTCTGCCTGCAACCACTCCGGTGCATCCCAGTCCATTTCAAGGACACTTATTTCATCGGACTTACATATTTTATATTGCTTATTCATACTTCATTTTGATAGAAATATAATATAGCGTATTAACGATATAATAACAAATGCTTTATTGACGTAAAAGCCAGGTGATTAAAATATCTGCTATGATCTGCAGACTCCGGGGGGAACAATAAGAGGGAAGATCATGTGTGGTATGCCAAAGATTCCGGCCGCGGTGTGTATAATTGAAGTCGATAAGAACAATTGTGGGAATATCCGCAATTTGGTTAAGGGGGATATGGTCATCATGTATTTCATGTCCTGTTCTTTTCGGAAAAACATGCTGATAAGCAAGATCATGAGCTATATTCCATATCTCCAAAACGAGATCCGGTGCATATTCCATGCTGTTTATCTCTATCGGGACCTGCAGATCATAATCCCCGATCATATCTATAAGTATTCCTTTTTTGGGGACAGGTTCAAAAAGATTTTCGGAATAATATTCCGAACCCTGGCAGAAATAAGCGCCGCTCCCGGCAATTCCCATATCTTCCGCATCCCAGAAAATGATATCTACTGCGGGATCATTTGGAAATTGATCGATTTGATTGATCATCTCAAGCAATACCGCTGTGCCACTGGCTCCGTCATTTGCGCCCGGAACGGGCTGGTCGGGATAGAGGGGGTCCAGGTCGGCAAAGGGCCGGGTATCCCAGTGCGTGCTGAGAATAATGCGTTCTTTTTTTTCAATGTTAAAACGCACAATAATATTGAACGCGTCGACAGAATCTTTTATAACCGGCCGGTATGCCTTAAAATGTTGAGTAATAACCGTATCGGCAAATGTTTTAGCGTGTTCAACAATCCAATCCCGGCAATTAAGGTGTTCTTTTGTGCCGGGAATCCGCGGCCCGAATTGTACTTGTTTCTCCAGATAGTGAAATGCCCGGTATGCATCATAAGGAATGTCATGTGCGAAGAGACCCGCAAAAATCATGAAGAAAGCAAGGCAATATTTCATTTTATCATCCCTGAATACGGATGGTCACCGTTACTCCGAAGTCCTTGTAGTCATCTTTCTTATGTTCTCCGTCCAGGATCTGGGTTTTATCAATGCGCTGACCGTACTTAAAGAAAAATCTTCCGTCAATGTTCTTGCTGAAACGATAGCTGAGCTGCGGTTCGATTTCCCAGTTTACCCGGAAATTCTTCGGATCACCAAATTCCGCAGCACCACTTGATTTCACGATCTTTTTATCCACCCCGTATTTTCCCTGCAGCGAAAAAGTAATTTCATTTTTCATGTTGATCACATCAATGTTTTTCACGAAAGGCACGGGGATCGTAATGCCCTTATTATAGGAATAAGATAAATTCAGGGTCATATTATCCTGGAATGTTTTTGTAATGCTGGCATTACTGTAGTTCAGGAGGACATCTCCGCGGTTATCGGTCTTAATTGTCCTGTTATATCCTATATCCGTCCGCAGATTGCCGGAAAAGGAAAAGCCGGCTTTGATCAGCGGACTAAAACTCAGGGTATATGTAGAGGATTCTTCCCCGATATAATATTGACCATCATCTTCATTAAAACGATATCGTACGCTTTCACTGCTGGACATTTGATGTTGTAAATTGATACTTTTAATAAAATTCAATTTACCTTTCAGCCACTTATACTGTCCGGGGTTTATACGCCAGGTCAATGAATAATTCGGGGCGGGGAACCCGTCTTTTCCGGTCGGACCTGCCGGGAAAAAATTTCGTGTCACGGAAGAATCATAAGGGAGAAGTTCCAGCGTATCCTCAAAAGCAATTATATGAACGATCTCATCGTAATAATCTCCGGATGTTGTCTTAAACTGATATTGTCTTCCGGTTGACATGTTTTGTTTATAATCGAGACGTAAAGAAATTGAGCGGGTAAGCTTCACGCCGCTGGACAATCTCAGTGAACGGGAAAGCCTGTTCGTAAAGGGCCGTGTGATACTTCCCTCAAATCGTTCTGTCGGAAGATAGTCGTATCCGCCAAATCCATAACGATATTTATAAGTAACATCTTTATAGATTCTGCTCGTATCACTGCTGATAATCCCGCTGTTTGATTTTTGAAAATCATCGGTATAATTAATTCGGACAGGGTCGATCTTTCCGATCAATTCCGATATGTCGATCTTAAATTTGCGTTTCTCTTTCTTTTCCGTCTCTTCCCGTTGTTTTGGTTCGGGTCGGGCTGTCAGATCTGCATCTCCCTCGTTACGCTGTATTTTCTTTTTAGGGGGCGGCTTATCTTCTTCTTTTTTTGCTGTTTTTTCTTTCTCCTGTTCTCTGGACTTCCGGTATTCGCTGATCTTCTTTTCATAAGTGTCCCATATCTGCTTGAGTGACAGACTTGTTGAAGCGGTAATACTGCGAGTTACGGATACATTGGCATAATTCCAGTTGTTTTGCGTGTTGTATTTATATCCTGAAGAATATGATAATCTCGGTTTAAGCCAAACGCTGATTTCCGGATTATAGTTAACATTTACATTCTCCGTTAATTGGGTTACTTCTCCGACATTGACACCATTCATCAGACTGTCATAACGGACATCCGTAAAAATCCGCCAGGTGTCATAACGGTAATCCTGTAGATCGCTGTTCGTTGACCGGCTGTAGCTGATCTTCATGGACTGAAAAGGATCATAGTTCAGGCTCATATTTTTGGACATATTAAAAGAGTAACTACTGATCGTATCCTGAGTGCTGCGCGTGATCTTCTCATTGTCACGTTCGGAAATATTCATGTTCCACCGGAAAGAAGAAGGTTTCCAGTAAAATTTCTGTTCTTTACTTTCCTCGTTCAAAAACGGAATCCATGAAAGAAATGATATACCTTCTCCCTTCTTGATATTGAGCTGATACGATAATTTTCCGTTCATGGAACGGTTTTGCTGATTTTCAATTTCAAGACTGCTGTTTTTTACTGTCGAGGCATTAAAACTTGCCTGTAGCGGGTTAATAAGTACGCGCGTTAACAACGGATCATCATTTTCACCGCTCCTTCGCAGTGAAGTACTGACAGAGTGTGAATTTGATATTGACTTCAGGCTGTCTTCAGGTTCATCACGTAAAGGGATGTCAGAACCGGGATAATATTTTGGCGTGCTCTGACTTTGGTTTTGGGATATATTGACAGGCATGCTGACATTCCAGTCGTCCGGAAGGAGTTTATCCGCATAGACCGTCATGATGAGATTGTAGGATTCTTTTGTCGTTTGATTGTTTAATTGTTGCTGATTGACCTGGCGGAAATCCGCATCGGTTCTTCTGGCATTTGCATTAAAATTGAATAACCCCCCGAGATTAAAGTCAAAAGAACCTCGCATAGCCGTACCTGGATCATTATTGCTTTCTGCAACCCGCATTTCATTTATCCATATCTCTCCGGCATAATTTCTGAAGTTATCCGCATTTCGTACACCTACCTGCATTTTTTCGATACGGGACAACGATGGGTTACCCACAACGCGGTAGATTTTTCCTGTATACTCTTCTGTATCCGGGTCTCTTTTCCGGTACTCCCGGATATTACCATCATCATATTTAAAATATTCAATACCGTCAAAATCTACACGGTTTTTTAATTGCGTTATTTCTTCAAATATCATTTCAATATCATTACGCTCGTCCCACCCTGGATAAACTTCTGTAACTGCTTCGTAATACTCTTCCATATCCCCCCGGCCGATCCGCAAAAACAATCTTACCGGTGAATCTGTAACAGGATCGTTTTCATCTCCGTGTATAAACATCTTCAGTTTTTTATACATTAACAGCGTTTTGCTTTCAAGCATGATCTTTTCGGCAAGGGCGGTTTCTCCCGGTTTCAACCCGTCCAGGTTCAGTACCAGAGCCTGTTCTTTTTCTTTGATCGTTGTACCGTCAAGCGGGCTTACGTGTTCGCGGCCGCTGATCCCCGGTGGTGAGATATAATCAGCATCTTCATCCGTGTTCTTTACGGTAATGAAGAAGCGGTCATCATCGGGGGTAAAGAAATTATCATCCTGACCGGCAAGACCCCGCTCCTGCCATTCATTGCCCACGATCGAAACAGAGGCAAACTGGACAGTATCCTGGTCTTCAACATTGAACATACTCATCCGCATCATGCGTATGGACATGAAGTTGGGCATACCCACACTGTCAACGACAGCCGTGAGAGGGATCCGGTATTGCTTCCAGCCGGTAGGATCTCCGTTATCAAAGTACGTTTTGGATGCCAGCCACTGATCACTTCCGAGATCCACCGTATATGAATAATAATTATTTGCCTGATCCAGCTTTCCGTCACGGTCGATATCTTCCGTATCGGGGTATGGCTGAATACCGTCAGTACCCGCATTCCCCTCTGTACCGTTGCAAAAGCGTACTTCACCCTCTTTATACCCCTCTTTATCAAAATTATCAACCATAGGATCCCATCCGCGTTGTTCTTCTTCCTCGTCCGTTAAACCATTGATTCCGATATCTTCATTATAATTGGTTGATATTTCAAGATTTCCGTTATTATTGAGGTCTTCTTGATTCAAAATACCGTCACCATACTCTGTGTCCGGAATTGCCGGATCATAATTAGTATTATACCAGTCTTCGGTGATCTCTCCGATATCGATCTGAAGCTGCCCTTTCTCGCCCCGCACCCATATCTCAATATATTTACTTTTACTTTGGTCGTACATATATACCGGCTGCATGATGCCGCCCCATATCTGGCGGGTATCATTCAGGGTTTCCTTACCGGTGATCCCATTTACCTCAGGATCCAGGACCACACTGAGAACGTTGGTATATTGATCCGTTTCGGTGACCTCTTTCTGCGGCCATATGTATTTTGTATAAATACCAAAGATCTTGGAGCCGTTATTGTCAACATAAAAAGGATTATACCAGAACATAAAACCGCGTTCCTTAAAACTGGAAGCAAAAAAAGTGTTTTCCGGCTTACTGGCATGGGTCCATTTTTGGAAATTAATGTTCATTGGCGTTTTCTGGCTTGCCGATTCAAAATCATCCAGTTTTGCAACACCATCATAATCACCGCTCGCTTTATTTTCAATGGTATTGGGGTTCGGAAGGATCTGGGCGATCTCGCCGCTGAATTTCATAGAACTCTGACGCTTAATATGGACTTTCGGGAGCGCGTTCATGGCGCGGTCCAGCCAGTCCAGTTCATAGGCTAATTCTCCGTTTATATCCCAGATAAAGTTCTGAAAAGGTTCGTCACCGATATTAACATTCTTATCATCAAGCACGCTGCGTTTGTAATACATTGCCGTGGCGCCGAGAAAAGCGTTTTCATTTAACCGGTATTCCGCCCGCATACCGGTCATAAATTTTTGTTCTCCGATCCCGCCGAACATTTGTTCCGTCTCATAATTAATATCGATCTTTGCATTTGCATCCATTGCTTCTGCGCTCTTCAGTGTGATGATCCCCGAAAAATAATCAATGTCATAATCAACACCACGTGTCATTTTTTTCCCGCTGATCAGGATCTCTTCACTGCCCTCAATAATGAACATTTCGCCGAGATCGATGGTTGAACTCCGGTTGGAGTATTGCACTTCTATATAGTATTTTCTTGCCAAACGATCAGGATCGTTGTAAGAGTTGTTATAGATCTCCCCGGCAGATGGCAATTCTGAATCATCTTCGGAACGTAAATTTTCGTTATATATGCCCTCGGTATTATTATCCTGCGGCGGAGCCTGAAACGGCAAAACATAAGGCATCCAAAGCTCCCCGCGTTCCAGGTCAACAACAAGCCCTTCCGGAGTGAGGTCGATCCTACCGTCATTACCGGGCACACCATTCTGATTATAATTATCCAGATCAAAATACCGCAGGTAAGGAATACCGTTAATGTACTCCATCGCCTGATTCGCGCCATTATAGAATACTTTCAGTTCAAAATCTTCTTTATCGATATTTCTTGCTTTCAGATCATAAATATTCCGCATTTCCAAATCCCAGGTCTTATAATTGGGTTTGGGGTTTTCCGCTTTGATGATCTTCAGATATTTGCCGTTCTGCAGATCACCGTATTTTTTCCCGCTGCTTGTTTTATATGCAATGGCGAGAATACTGTTGTCGTTCAACCCTACACTTAAACGGATGTATCCCTGATACGGATTTATTTCATATTCTCCGATTTGTTCAGAGGTGGGTTTTTCAAGTTTGCGGAAATATATTGAATCCGCGACATCTTCTTCCGGATGTTCTGTAGAAACCGTTGGAGTCCCGTCGGGCGACAGATCAACAAAAGCCACCGCTTTCATTTTTGTGTCTTCGCGTTCATTACAACTTATATATACATTATAATCCTCTATCATGTCGGAATACGTGAATTTTCCGCTCTGGAGATCATAAGGATACATTTCCTTTCGGAAAAACTCATCTATAAAGAAATATATATTCCGTTTATACTCATAATCAAAGATCTTGATCTTGGATCCTCCGTCGTCACCGGCAGCACCACCCCAGGATTTTTTCTTGCTGTCCTTTTTTTCATAGGAAGCTATCGCCGTTACATCCACGGGGCCGAACTTCATAAGGGCTTTACCTCCGAATAATCCGCTGGAAGAAGACGTACCCGTGACAAAGCGTGTCCCCGGAAGCGAGAGTCCGATATTCCCAAAATTGGCACGCTGAATAATTTCATCTTCTTTTCCGCGGTAATCGATCTTGATGGCATTTTCAAATTCAAAATCTCGCTCACTATCCTCATCGATCGAGATAGTAATGCGGTCACCAATTGTCCCTTCTATCGTAAACTGCTGCGTCTGGTCCATGAGAAAATTCTTTTGCTCATTTTCCATATTTCCGGTCGCCATGATGGAATTGTTCTGCTGATTGTATTTACCGGTAATCGAAATTAATCCGCGAATACGCAGCGCCACGCGCTGGCCGGCGATATCCGCACCGATTATCTCCAGGGATTGCCTACCCTGCTGCTGCATCGGATCTATATGATAAAGTGTATCCGTCATTGCAACTTTTTTATACCACATATTATTGACATCATATTGCATGCGGTTTTTAAAATAGTCCTCAAAGGGAATATACCGTGGAATATTCAGCGCATTATCGCCAAGTTTCTCGTATAAACGCATTACATTGCCGGAATCACTGCTTGCCTCATGTATACTGATCATAGAAAACATTCCCGGAAAATTTACGCTGACCGGTGTATAGGGCTGTTCATAGGCACGCGTAAATCCGACCGGAGGAGATGGGGTGGCAGGCATTATACCCGGAAAGCGATATTGAAAAGTAAATTCAGGGGTATAAGGAAGACTTTCTCCTGTTATAAAGGAAAAAAGCAAGAGGATGACCAGACCGGTAATAAATCTGCGCTTCTGCTTCAAGGTTTTAATACGTGCCTTTTTTGGTTCTCAAACATCAACTCGTTAACAAATTGGTCCGGACATTCTCTCCTAAATATATTTTTTTTCTTTTAGTTTGCGGATCAGGGCGTCGATTGCTTTACCGCGGTGACTGATCGTGTTTTTTTCATTAATATCCAATTCGGAAAAAGTTTTTTCAAGCGGCGGATAATAAAAAACCGGGTCGTAACCGAATCCCATGCTGCCTTTTTGTTCATTCAATATAAAACCGTTTACAACTCCGTCAACATCCCAGGCTTCTGTATGATCGACAAAGGCGATTGTTGTACGGAAGCATGCACGGCGTTGTTCCAATGGAATTCCATTTAGATCTTTTAACAGCTTAATCACATTTTCCTGATAACCTGCATTTTTACCGGCATAACGTGCTGAATATATGCCGGGAGCGCCATTCAGGACGTCCACCTCCAGGGCAGTATCATCGGCAATGGCAGGCAATCGGGTATATGCATGAATTGCCCTGGCTTTTTTATATGCATTTTCTTTCAGTGTTTTCCCGTCTTCCACCACTTCCGGCATAGCAGGAAAATCATCCAGTGTTTTAAGCCGTATCCGCTTACCCAGTTTTTGATGATATTCGCGAACCTTATCCCGGTTATGTGTCGCTAATATATAGGTGTTCATTATTTTTTCCATAATTGAAAAGAATTTAGCACCTGTTCTCTTATTATTCAACACTTTTTCTCTTCCGGGCGAGTTTTAAACAAATTGGATAATGGTCGGAATAGCCTCCGCTGAACTTTACACCCTTATAAAATCGCAAAGGGCCGTCCGTTCCTTTTTCTCTGATCCACTGAGGTGCTGAAATACGTACGTCCTTTGCTGTGATAGCCGGGGATCCGGGAAAGGAAATAAGAAAATGATCAAAATGTGTCCATTCTCCGTTGTAATAATATGTTCCGTGCACTCCGTCAGGAAGGTCTTTCTTCAGATATTGTATCCCGGGTTCCCTATAAAGCATCTGCAGACAGCTGTCACAGGCATCATCATTGAAATCCCCGGTCATAAGTATGGTATAATCAGGGTGCTCCTTCCTTACTTCTTTTACGGCATCCAGGAGTATGTCCGCAGCATAAATACGGAAAGGATCGGTTTGTGCTTTTCCGCCGCGCCGCGAAGACCAGTGATTAATAAAAATGCTTAGCGTGTCCTTGTTCATTTTCAGACTAAGATCAACCCGCATGATCGGACGGCTGTGATAGCCGCGTTCAGCAATAAAGACCGGATAGTAGCAATGGTAAATATATTCTGCATGCTTTTTCCGGAACATCAGTGCCGGATCGATCCCGCGTATATCAGGTCCTTCATCTATAATGATCTCCCAGTCGGCGGTATGATAAAGGTGGTCTTTTAATCTTTCAAGAACTATGCGGTTTTCCACTTCAACCATACCAAGAATATGCGGGTTGACATGATTGATGACATCGGCAAGATGCTGCATTTTCAGGCAATATGCCCTGTAGGTGTAATTCTTGGCGCTGCCGGGCATGAAATCCCCGTCCCGGGTTTTTGGGTTGTCCTCAATGTCAAATAAATTTTCAACATTCCAGAACATGACCTGCAGATCAGTCGCAAAACACAGGCAGACCATAAACAGCATGAAGATCTTCTTCATGTTCTTTCCCCCTCAAAAATTTTTACTTTATATAATTGTTCTCAGATCGTCAAGTGAATCAATGATCTTCTCCGCTCCGGCATCTTCGAGAGAAGCTGCGTCATTGTATCCGTAACTTACGGCGATCGTTCTCAATCCGGCTGTTTTACCGAAGATCATGTCCGGAAGACTGTCACCGACCATAAGACCATCGATGTGTTGAGACAATTTCATCTTATCTTTGACATATTCCCAGACTGCCGGATCGGGCTTGCTGACATCAAGGGTATCACCACCCACGAGAAGATCAAAATACCGGTCGATCTGAAAATAACCGAGCATTCTCCGCACCATAGCTTCCGGCTTGTTCGAAACGATGATCTGCGGCAGATCCGAGAAATACCGGAGTATTTTCTCTGTACCGGGATAAAGATGTGAATGAACGATCAGGTGGTCATTATAATACTCCGCCATCTCTTTGCCGATCCGGGAAACGGCGGAAATATCCGTTTTTATCTTTTCTTGCTGCACCAATGCATAATGGATGGCACGCTCTACCAGTTTCCCGATACCGCTTCCGATAAAACCCCGTATCTGTTCTTCCGGAACGGCTTCAAAACCATTTTTCCGCAGGACGACGTTCATGCTTTCCGTGATATCAGGAAGCGTATTGCACAATGTACCGTCAAAATCATAGCATATCAAATCCGGACGTTTCATATTTTCTCCACAAATTTTTCGGCGATGGTCTTTTTTACGCCGTTATTGAATTCAATACGAAGCAGAATTTGCGATGAGCGGATAATACTTTTAACTTTTCCTTTTCCGAACATCTTATGTTTTACACGATCACCCACGGTAACGGAACCCGGTGCGGGAGGCTGAATGGGTTTATTATCCCGTTCCTCCCGGATTATCCGCACTTCCATCTGCTCCGGAGAAATTCTTGTCGGCGTTTTTGATCTGCCGGCATGAATATCATCGTGTCTTCGCCGGTGAATTTTGTCTTTGTGTAAATATTTTTGCGGTATCTCATCAATAAATTCCGAAGATCTTGCGTCCCGCAGCTGACCGTACTGCATGCGTTGACGTGCAGACGTAATAATGACTTTCTCCATAGCCCGTGTAAGGGCAACATAGAACAGGCGCCGTTCTTCCTCCAGCTCTCTCTTGTCCATCCGGGCGCGTTCCAGCGGAAAAAGTCCTTCCTCCATACCGGCAATAAACACACGGCGGAATTCCAGTCCCTTTGCACTGTGTATGGTCATCAGGGTCACCGCTTCCGCACTGTCTTCCCACTGATCGATATCCGTCTGCAGGGAAACATCCTGAAGGAAATCCTCAATGCCGGCATCGGGATTGTAATTCTCGAACATCTTTACGCTGTTGATGAATTCTTCCTGGTTGCGCCGCCGCTCCTGAAGTTCGGGATCATCTTTGTCCTTATATAATGCATGCAGACCGCTTTTTTCAAGAACCTCCACCGCAAAGCCGGACGGCGGGAGTGTGTCCATCTGTGAGCGGAGGGAGGTCATCGTTTCCATAAATTTCTGTAGCTGATGCCGGGCACGGGCATGTAGTCCCGCTTCCTCCGGATATTGAAAAGCCTCCCAGAGTGTCCGCCGGGTTTCTGCGGCAAATTTCTCCAGCTTACCAATGCTCACGTCCCCGATATTGCGGGCCGGTATATTCACGATGCGTTTGAGGTTAACGGTATCCCGGGGATTGACCAGGACATTCAGATATGCCAGGATATCTTTAACCTCCTTTCGTTCATAGAATTTTACTCCGCCTATCAGAACGTAGCGGATACCACGTTCAAATAACGATTTCTCGAGAAGCCGTGATTGCGCATTCGTCCGGTACAGGACCGCAAAATCACGAAGGGATTGGCCGGAATGGAGAATGCGGTTTGCAATGTAGTCCGCTTCATTAAAATCCTTTTCACATTCTTTGTAATGTATCTTATCGCCCTCTTCCGCCTCTGTCCACAGACTTTTGTCCGCACGGTGCCGGTTGCTTTTTATCATATGGGAGGCGGCTTCGATAATGGTTTTTGTGCTGCGGTAATTTTGTTCCAGTTTGATGGTCTTTGCCCGGGGGAAGGACTTCTCGAATTCCAGAATATTCCGGATATCCGCACCCCGCCAGCCGTAAATGGACTGATCGTCATCGCCGACCACACAGATATTCGCATTTTTTTCAGAAAATAATTTGATCATCCTGAACTGCGCCGTATTCGTATCCTGATATTCGTCCACCAGCACATAATCCCAGCGATAACGGTATTTTTCCGCGACTGCGGGATGCTTTCTGAACATTAAAAGCGGACGCATTAACAGATCGTCGAAATCACAGGCATTATTATTTTTCATCTCACTGTCGTATTCTTTATAAATAAATGCCAGCTTTTCATATACGTATTTGCCTTTAGCTTCTTTTTCCGCCTGTTCGGGTGTTTCAAGCTGCTGTTTCCGGTGACTGATGTAATGCAGGACCTGAGAAGGCTGAAAGACTTTCGGATCTATACCGAGTTTTTTCAGGCACTGGTTAATAACTTTTTTGGTGTCATTCGTATCATAAATGGTAAAATCCGGCGGAAAACCGGGAAGATTTTTTTCTCCTCTCAGTATACGTGCGCCGATACTGTGAAAAGTTCCGATGTTAACATAATTTATATGTCCCAGCAGACGGTTTACCCGCTCTTTCATTTCATTCGCGGCTTTATTCGTAAAAGTTACCGCAAGAATACGATTTCCGGTTGTTTTTTTCTGTTCCAAAAGATACGCGATCTTGCGGGTCAGAACGCGGGTTTTCCCCGATCCCGCCCCGGCGAAGATCAGTAGCGGTCCGTCAGTTGTAAGAACCGCCTCTTTCTGGCGCGGATTCAATCCGGATAAGATATCGGTCATAAGCTCCTTTTAGTTTCAGCGCAAAAATAGCATATATACAAAAAAAGGAGAACAATTTTCTCCTTTTTCTGAAAAAATGTGATATCAGTAACGATATCGGTCGGATTTATAGGGTCCCCTTGGGTCCACACCAAGATATTCCGCCTGTTCCGGAGTAAGTTCGGTAAGTTTTACCCCGAGTTGTTCCAGATGCAGGCGTGCTACTTCCTCATCCAGTTCTTTTGGTAACGTATAAACTTTTTTATCATGTTCCTTCTGCAGGATCTCAATCTGCGCCAATACCTGATTGGAAAAAGAATTGCTCATCACAAAGGAAGGATGTCCCGTGGCATTTCCAAGATTCACCAGGCGGCCTTCCGACAGCAGAATGATCGAGTGTCCATCCGGAAACATGATCTGATCCACCTGCGGTTTGATATTGATCTTTTTAATTCCCGGAAGAGCATAAAGCGCATCCACCTGGATCTCGTTATCAAAATGCCCGATATTGCAGACAATGGATTTATCTTTCATGCGCTGCATGTGGTTTGTAGTGATCACGTCACAATTTCCGGTTGCCGTAACAAAGATATTGCCTTCTTCAACCATATCATCAAGGCATTTTACTTCATAGCCTTCCATAGCAGCCTGCAGAGCACAGATCGGATCGATCTCGGTAATAATGACCCTTGCGCCGAGTCCGCGCATGGACTGCGCACAGCCCTTTCCCACATCGCCGTAACCGCAGATCACCACGATCTTTCCGGCGATCATGACATCGGTTGCGCGTTTTATGCCGTCAGCCAGGGATTCGCGGCAGCCGTAAAGATTATCAAATTTGGATTTTGTTACGGAATTGTTGACATTAAAGGCGGGAAAAAGCAATTCTTCTTTTTTCATCATTTGATACAAACGGTTCACGCCGGTAGTGGTCTCTTCGCTGACCCCGCGGATAGAACCTGCAATTTTTTGCCAGCGGCCGGGATGTTTTTCCAGATCTGCAATGATGAGCTCCTGAGCTATTCGCAAATCTTTGTTCTCGGAACCGGCCTGCGGCAGACAGCCGGTTTCCGCATACGCTTTTTCCAGCCGCACCGCTTCATGCACAAACAGTGTGGCATCGCCGCCGTCATCCACAATACCGTCCGGTCCCCCGTCTCCAAAAAGCAATGCCTGTTTCGTACACCACCAGTACTCTTCCAGGGTCTCCCCTTTCCAGGCAAAAACCGGAACACCCATATCCGCTACCGCTGCCGCTGCATGGTCCTGCGTGGAGTAGATATTACAGCTCGCCCACCGGACCTCCGCTCCCAAAGCAACAAGGGTCTTGATCAGAACGGCCGTCTGGACCGTCATATGCAGACTGCCGGTAATACGTGTTTTTTTTAACGGTTTGCTCTCCCGGTATCTTTCTTTCAGAGCCATCAACCCGGGCATCTCGGCTTCGGCCAATGCGATCTCTTTGTATCCGAAGCTTGCCAGGGATATATCTTTTATCTTGTACTTCATCTTTATCTTACTCCGCAACCCTGTCTATGTAATAAGCGATAATTGTTATGGATTGTGCAATGGCAAGCAACGACGCGAAATTCTGCACAAAGTTTTTCCCGAATTTCGGAGGGATCATAATGGTATCGCCTCTGCGGATCTCCGGGATCAGCGAATCGTCTCCGGTTTCAATATAGCTTTCCAGGTCCACATAGATCACGAGGGGGTCATCTTCATTCAATCTCTGTCCGCGAATAACTTTGACATTGGTCATTTTCGCCGTACGGGGCTTTGGCCCCCCCGCAATGGAAAGGATACCCAGCATATCATAGCCGATAGGAACATTGAAAATACCCGGCCGTTCGACTTCGCCCCATACCTTTACCGGAATGGTCAGTTCTCTGTCCCCGCTGTAACGCGGTGACATGCTGCTGGTACCGTCCTGGGCAAAAACAGCGCACATTCCGCATAGTAAGATCATCAATACGATCGGTCCTTTTTTCATATAGTGTTTCTCCTTATTTAACCGTGAAATACATCCAGTCGCTTTCCGAACCCTGGCTTTCCGGTGCACCGCCCACTTCACCGGAAACGGCATCCACCCGCCAGCGGTAATTACCTTTTTCCAGATATTTCTGTTCATCGGCATTTACCCACAGGCTCTCATACAACACCGTTGTATAGGCGTCATTCCCATTGAGATAAACATAAAATCTACTGCTAGACAGATCAAATCGATGTTTTTTTACAAACAGTTTGGGCCTGTAGGTCCCTTCTTCAAAATAAAAAAGTCTCAGGTACAGGTAGTTTATCCGGCTATTCAACCGAGGCGTATAATGAAAATAAAAACGCGGCTGTTCATTGTATATGTCTCCTTCCGGTTCCCGTAAAGAAGCCTTCAGAGCCAATTGATAATAAACGGTGTCGGAATTTTCCCTGCTTACGGTAAAGTCGTTATAGGATTTCAGATAATA
>JAWOEU010000083.1:0-6946 GCA_046482575.1 Fidelibacterota bacterium | reverse complement strand
CAAACCACTGATTAGCCTATTGCATTTGCAAGCAAGTTCTTATTCGGGATCCAGTTTGGTGCGGTTGGGATTAGTCGCGAGTGTGAGTAAGGAGAGTGATATTTCTATTATGGTTTTGAATGGTTGTAGCGTTTTTCCGTGTATCATTTTCGTTGCATATCAATTGCTACAAAACAGGCATATCGGTATGTTTGGTTGTTTTTTGTAAAAAACGATAATGCAATACGCAAACCCACATTTTGGATTTTGTAGCATCCACGGATTAGAACTGCTAAGCAAATGCACAGTAGACCGGCAAAAGAATCAATTGCGTGTGCAAACGACCCAAACCACTGATTAGCCTATTGCATTTGCAAGCAAGTTCTTATTCGGGATCCAGTTTGGTGCGGTTGGGAGGGTTATGTCCTTTTCTATAAAAGTATCCTTACAATACATCACTTCTTCTGATCCCCGAAAAAGACGAATGGAATTTTTCACCTGCTCAGTATGACATCCCCCGTATTAACCGGGACAGTTGTTTTTATTTCGATGCATGGGGAACGGATATTGCATTTCAGGCGGAGAATTTTTCCTTGCTGCCGAATTATCCCAATCCTTTCAATGCACGGACAGCATTACGATTCCACTTGCCGCTTCAGGGAAAAATTCATATTTCAATTTATGATCTCAGCGGAAAATATATCTGCACACCGGTAGATAAAACACTTCCGAAAGGCGAGCATACGGAAATCTGGGATGCCGGCACGGTCTCGAGCGGTATGTATATTGCTCTTATGCGTGTAAATGGCGAGATCGTGGATTCCCGCAAGCTTTTATTGGTCCGGTAATACGAGGAATAAGTCTGCCGTCAAATAATGCGGGGCACATTCATTTTTATCATGGAACAAAGATAACCGTACGTTCTCCCGATACGGAAATAGAGGTAAAAGCCCCCAGGGCATTGTCAATATTCACACGAAAATCATTGATCGCAGGATAACGGATAATACCGGTCAGCATGTTCATTTGCTGCAAGCTCTGATAATCGATGAACGATGCGGAATAGGTAACAACGCTTACCGTCAGTTCCAGGGTGTCGCTTACCGACCATTCACCATGTATTTGCCGGTAAAACGGATCCGGATTAAAGATCTCATCGTATCGGCTGGTATCGTATTTCCAGAAATTTTCCGAAACTTCTTCGCTCTCAAAGATATAATTATGATCATAATATTCTGTTTGGTAATGTCTCCGGAAAACCACCCGGTATGCAGCTCCGGTATTTTCCCATCGCAAACTGTCTGAGGGATCGGAAAGAGAAATAACAACCGTGTCTTCACTATACCACGAAACCGGAGACAGCGCGGTTTCACTTGCGGTTGCCGTTTCAAAATCTTCCGTTTCAACATAAAGTTCGTAGATCTCTCCGGTCTCAATATGAAAATTTGTATCTTCCGGCACATAGACTCCTTGTGTTTTTTCAATAAAAAATATGGAGTCGCCGCCGCAAATGAAGCGGACTTTTGCATCATTCACAGCATAAGAAGTATCGATATACAGTGTCTCATAGGTAATTGTATCGCCGGAAGAAGGAAAATAGAATTCATGGTAAAGAATACTGTCAATTTCATACCGGTCCGGTTCGCCGTAGGCGGTGGTACGAAAAACATGCACATAGTTCAGATCGGGATCCGCCGCGGTAACATTGGCGTAAATGTTCAGATAGGGATCGTGACGGATCTGGACTTCCTCCAGTTCTTCACAGCCGGTAAACAAAACGAGTACCGTTATCATCATGCAGAAAAAAATATTTTTCATCAGAAGGCAAACTCCACGCCGAAAGTCGGCAATATCGGAAACATATTGATCGGGCGACGGTAGATGGTCGATGTATTCGTTTCCGGATCAAATTCCGCATTGTGCGTTTCATAGAGATATAAAAAGACATTATCATGATTCGTTGCATTGATGATATGGAAATAAAATGTGGCATCCTGTTTAAAAATGGTTGCACGGCGGTTGATACCCACATCCCAGCGGAAATACGGCGGATAGCGTTCACCGTTGCGCTCGCCATAGATCTGCATACGATTGATCCATCCGCTCAGTGCATCCGTATAATGGAAATTTCCATAGATCTGAGAATACGGATTACCGCTGTTCCAGACTACCGAGCTGCTGAAATACCAGCGTTTATTGATATCATACTGTGCTACGACGTTCAGGTTATGTGTACGGTCATATTTCGGCGGATACCAGCCGCTGACCACATCTTCACGTTTCCGGGTATGCATAAAGGAATATCCTATCCAGCCCGTAAGATCGCCCCAGGTTTTTTTAACGAGCAATTCAATACCTGTTGAGTATCCTTCCGCATCAAGAAAAGAAAGCAGTTCTGCACCCCCGATATCTTCATCCATGGTCACCAGATGCTCATATTTCTTATAATACCCTTCCAATGTAAACTGAATATCATTATACCAATACTCAATTCCGGCATTATAATAGGTTGCTTTGCTGGGCTCCATACCCTTTTGGGTCGGGAACCACAGATCGATAAAACGCACCATTTCATTCTCAAAATTCGCTGTCTGCAAAAATTGATGTACCGTCCCGCCGGCAAGGGTCAGTGCAAAGTTCTCTGTAGCAAGATACTTCGTTTTCAGCCGCAGATCCGGGTACCATCGCGATTTATTCACATACCGGGTTAAACGCACTCCCGGCTGAAAAATAAACAACGGGGACGGCTGATACTTGTCTTCTATATAGAATCCCCATTCCCGCGAGCGGCTCGTACTGTCAAGCAATGTCATTTCATTTAAACCCGCACCGAGATCAAAATCAATATCCTTATGAAACGCCCCGAATTTCAGAATATTTTTCTTGTTCAGGATCCAGGTCATATCAATTCCTTCCGACCAGTCGGCAATATAATCATAGATCTTGACCTGCTGATTCATATTGACCACGGTAGTGTCATCTTCCTCATCGAAAAATTCATCCTTCATGAGAAAATCCACATCAAAATGAAAACGGCTTCGCGCCACATAAAACTTGGCAATAAGGTCCGGCCGGATCAGCCAGCGATGCTTCAGGCTGGTGGTATTATTTCCCCATGACCAGTCAAAACCGTAATATTCCAGATCGTATCCGGGTTCACCATAGTTTCCTTCCTTCATTTCTTCTTTAAACCAGAGGACATCATTTCCGTAAAATCCGCTGAGTGTCGTACGGTGTCTGTCATTGATATCAACATTTACTTTTCCCTGAAAATCGTAAAAATAATAAGGGAAGCTGATGCCCACGGGATCTTCAGCAAAAATATTAACCCCCTTGCGCACACCTTCCCAGATCGCATCAAAATAGGTGCGTCGCCCGGATACCATGAAGGAACCGCGGGGGACGGGACCCTCAAAAAGAAGTTTTGTTGACAGGAGCGAGACATTGCCGCTGCCGTGAAATTCTTTCGAATTCCCTTCCCGGTTCTGGATATCAAGTACTGAACTCATGCGTCCGCCGTACTCTGCGGAAAATCCTCCCGCAATAAATTCCGCTTCCTTGATGGCATCGGTATTGAAAGTTGAAAAAATACCTCCGAAATGGTAAGGATTATACACAGTGATCCCGTCAAGCAGAATAAGGTTCTGATCCGGAGAGCCTCCGCGCACATATAACGCGCTGGAAAAATCACCGCCGCTGCTAACACTGGGAAGCATCTGGATCGCACGGAAAAGGTCGGCTTCCACCAGTACCGGTACCGTGCGCAGCTGTGTCTGATCCAAAGTTATCGAAGAGATCTTGATCTCCTGCCGGAATTTCTGCCGTTCCGCCGTCACGACAACTTCTTCCATTTGAATATCTTCGGGGATCAGATCAAAATTCTCTCTGAGCCTTTCCTCCGAATCAACGGTGATCTGCCGTTTTTCCATACCATACCCGATAACTGAAGCAACAAGTGTATACGTTCCTTCGGGAACATCCGTAATAATATAATAACCGTCTGCATTGGATACCGCCCCCATTTGCGTATTCTCAAGAAATATATTTGCATAGTGGATCGGTTCTCCGTCATTTTGGTTGCTGATAAAACCGGAAACACTTCCGGGGGCAGCAAGAAGAGGAGAAAGCGCAAAAAATGCAAGCAGGCAGAGAATACTGTTTCTTTTCATATTTACCCCGTTCACAAGGAAAAGTAATATAATGAAAACGTTGTAAAAAGGAAGCATTTTAATTATTTTAGTTCGATCTTATTGAGGAAAGCATGAAAATATGTCGCTGCATCGTTCCCTTGCTTTTGCTGGTCAGTCTGACTGTCTCCTGCACACGGCCGCCGGATAATATCCCGGACGCTGAAGTGCAGACTTTCGACCTGTTACCGGTTAATAACGGTCATTACAGTATCTTTGCAATTAAATCCACCTACACCGGCTCTTATGAATCGGAAGATTCCCTGGTATTTGTCCATATTGATACGTCGGGAAATCTGATTGAACAATACGCAATGGCGGTTCCTTACCGGCCCAATATCCGGCTACAGTATCTTTTACCGAACGGTAACGTTCTGCTTTACGGCAACCTGAACCTTTCCCATTACACGGCCGGACTTTGGGAAATTGATAATAACGCACGCTTACAACAGGAATTGCAGCTTGAAGATTATACCAGCGCCGTTATTCCGTCCCGTGACGGGAATATTTTTCTTTTCGGCAGTACCTATACAAAAGATGATATCGAACGGCTGCCCTATATAAAAGCTGGTCTTTCCGGGGATACTGTCTGGGTCAACGAACTTCCCGTTTATTACCGGCATTCCATCAACGCCGGGATACCCGTTTCGGACAACGGCTTCCTTGCCCTGGGTGACATACGTACAGAAAACCGGGATACCGATATGCTCGCAGTCCGTGCCGACGCAGACGGCGATACGCTCTGGACCCGCTCTTACGGGGGAGAAAAGTACGATAAACTGTATTTGGCGGAGGAACTCTCCGACGGATCCTTTCTGATGGCGGGAGAACTGAATGTAACGGACACAACAAATCCGGACTGGCGTTTGAGCAGCGGTCAGCAGATTTATCTGATCAAGGTTACGGCGAACGGGGAAAAAGAATGGAGCCGGGCTGTGGGAACAACATTGCGTGAAAGACCGAACGCATTGCTGGAATGCTCCGACGGAAATTATATTCTACTCGGCACAAGAGAGGAAAGCCATGCTTATATTTTTGACGAGAACGTGGGTTGGGTCAGCAAAACAGACCCGGAAGGAAATACGCTCTGGCAGACGGAATTCGATTCTACAATTCCGACAGCAGTACGCGAACTGCCTTCCGGTGATCTTCTGATCTCCGCCACGGCTTTGATAAGCAATTATGAATATGCCTCTGAAATTCATTTGATAAAACTTTCTTCTTCGGGAACTGTCCTCATGAATAAGGCATTGACACCATAACATATATGGAGAATTTATGATATACCTTCTGGCAACACTTGTTGTTTTAAGCATTCTTGTTTTTGTACATGAGCTCGGACATTTTCTTGCCGCAAAATCTGTGGGTATCCGGGTGGAGACCTTCTCCCTGGGGTTTCCGCCGACTATTTTTAAACGCAAAAAAGGCGAAACGGAATACGCCATCGGAGCCATCCCTTTCGGAGGTTACGTACGCATGTCCGGTATGATAGATGAAAGCATGGACAAATCTTATGAAACCACCGATCCCCAGAAGTGGGAATACCGGGCAAAATCCACCTGGCAAAAGATCTTTGTAACTATTGCCGGTATCCTTATGAATCTTTTACTGGCGGTCTTTATTTTTGCGCTTATGACCGGTATCCAGGGTATTGCCGTCACCAATCCCGAACCGGTTATCGATACCGTTCATGAAGACACTCCCGCCGCGCAGGCCGGCCTGCAATCCGGCGACCGCATTGTAAGCCTTGATGGAAACAGGGTGCAGAGCTGGGAAGAGATGGCCGGATATATCCGCGCTTCCGGTGAAAACGAAGTATCTGTCGAATACCGGCGTGACGGGCGGAAATTCAGTGTTGAAGTAACGCCTGTTTTACAGAAAACCATTGAAGACGGCAATCTCGTACAAGTCGGTATGCTGGGTGTTTCCCCCGAAGTCACTACCGAAAAAGCCGGATTTTTCAGGTCCGTTGGTCAGGGCTTCAAGACAACGGGATACTGGCTGAAAATGACAGCGGTATCACTGAAATTGCTGATCACCGGGCAGGAAAGTTTCAAAAATGTCGGGGGCGTTGTTTTTATCGGTCAGCTTGCCGGCGAATCCGCAAGAGCCGGTATCCTTCCTTTCATTGGCCTCATCGGTATTCTGAGTGTTAACCTGGCTCTTCTCAATATTCTTCCCATTCCCGGCCTGGACGGCGGGCATATCATTATCGCCCTTATCGAAGGCTTCATGGGACGGGAAATGAAGATCCGCACAAAGATGGCGATCCAGCAACTCGGGATGTTTTTGCTTTTCGGACTCCTGATCCTTGCCATCGTGAATGATATCTTCAGATTATTTCAGTAAATATGCGCCGGATCATTTTGTTGATACCCGGTCTTTCAGAATAATCCCTTCCGGCATTGCCCGGATCATCACATGCATTACCGCCGGAAGCCGTGCCTTCGCAGACAATAAATTTTTTTGCTTTCGGCCGGGATCACATTCAGGCACGGTAATTTTCCTTTTATTGTGATTTATAAATTATCGCCAATGAAAATCTTTTATCAATTATTATCCGGTATTCACCTTTTTCATTTAATGATCATCGTTGTAATATATCCTTTTTTTAAGCTTGTAAAAAGTGTACGGGAAACGAGGTGATAACAATTTTTCTTTTTTGTCCTTATTCTTTTTCGTAAATTATTTCGTATTGAACAAACAAATTTAATCGTAATTCTGAGTTGCAGGTCATAGTGTTTTTAAGGAGAAAATATGGCGAGCGAACATTTTGTTTT
>JAWOEU010000079.1:0-34434 GCA_046482575.1 Fidelibacterota bacterium | reverse complement strand
GGCGTCAACCCCGCCTGGAACGCGGAAAAGGCAGAGCAGCTCTTTGCCAAAAGCGATCTGCCCTGCGACCGGAAAGTGGGGACGCTTTCCAAGGGAATGAAGACCAAGCTTTATCTGCTGCTGACCCTGTCCAAGGAGGTGGACATCCTGTTGCTGGACGAGCCGACGCTGGGACTTGACATCGTTTTCCGCAAGGAATTCTATGATCTGCTGCTGGGCGAGTTCTTTGACGAGAGCAAGACGGTGATCATTTCCACCCATCAGGTCGCCGAGGTGGAGAATATTCTCCAGGATGTGATCTTCCTGGATGAAGGAAAGGTACTGCTCAGCAAACCGGTGGAAGAGCTCAAGAACCAATGGCATATCGTGGAGGTGCCGAAGGACCGGCAGAATGAACTTGCGAACCTTTCGCCGAAAGCCATGTCAAGCTCATTGGGGAAGGTCCGAGGACTTATTGAAGGTCACGAGAAACCGGCCGGCGCCAGAATATCTGTACCTTCCGTTTCCGATATTTTTGTTGCCGTCGTTAATTCATAATACAGGAGATATCATGAATCAGATATATCCATTATTTCGTGTTGAATATCAGAAGCTAAAAAAAACCTATTGGTGGCCGGTGTGGATCATTGGGGGACTTACCGTCATTTCGCTGGCAGCGATAATTATTGCCTGGCTCAATCCCTATTCCTCCGATATTTTCTTCCATGGAGGCGGAGGCTCCGATAGTTTACGTATCGGCATGTATGGTATCATGTTCTCGCTTTCCATGATCTTTTTTATTTTCCTTGTTCTCACCTCCCAAAGCAGCCTGAACCAGGAGAAACAGTTGCGTTGTGATCTTTTTTTCCGTTGTCAGCCTGTGAACCTTTGGGATATCACCATGGTAAAATATGTCATGCATGTCTATGCACACTCCCTGCTATTGCTTGCACTCGGCATCATTTTTGCTGTTATTCTAAGCTTCGTAATGCTTTTTGCTTCCGGTGGCTTCTATCCGGGCGAAGCACTGTACGGCACGTTTCTGGGCTGGCTTTTGTATCTGAAAGCGGCCATGGTGCTCGGAAGTCTTTTCTTTCTTTTTTCAGCCATTTTCCGTAACAATGCCTTTCTGAAGGGCCTTGCCGTCCTCGGCATTCTGGAAGGTGTTTTTGCGCTCATTGAAACAATATTTCGTAACACCATCAAGCTTCCGGGCATTTTTTCCAATATCCTTTCTATGATCGGACATCTTGGTGTTGAAGACATGGATTCGGTCAATATAACAGTTGTTATGGGAGATTACCGCATTCTGATCGGCCTTTTATTCGCCGGTGTATGTTATACTGCAGCTACTTTTATTTATAAATACCGCGCCAAAGACAGCGATTAACAAGATCTCTTTTTACATCCCCTCGAAAGGATTCCGCTTCCTACCGGATCATATTCCATAGCGGGATCTTTTCGTTTTATGTAAAAAACCGGATTTCTTCATGCCGGCAGAATCCGAAGGGACAACAAGTTTATTTTTACGCGAGGTTAACAGGATATAAAAACATGCTTTTTAGCCGGTACAATTCTGATAAGTTCTCAAACACAAATTCTGAAATTTTTTTGGTCATCGATTATTTTATTTCCCTGCCTTTTGTTAATGAATGAAAGCTGTTGGACTTGCACTTATCCACTTATACTCCAAAATTTAAAATGTCCATAAGAGATTCACGGCAGCTTCTTTCTTCTTTCATTTTTATTCACCCGGATGTAATTTTCCGTATGAGTATACGGAGCCACAACATCGGTTCGCATATTTACCGGGTCTATTCCATTCCCTCTACCAATACAGCGTTATTAGAAAATGCCGATCACTATGAACACGGTGCCGTGCTCGTTGCTGCCCGCCAGACAGCAGGCCGTGGCCGTCAGCAGCGCAACTGGACTTCGCAGGAAGGCGGATTATATATGAGTATCCTGCTGAAGAATGTTGATATCTCAAGGTTTTTATTACCCTTCTGCCTTCTTTCAGCGCTTGCCGTTGTCCGGACTGTGGAAAAATATATTCCTTCGGAACTTTCAATCAAGTGGCCGAATGATGTATATGCTGAGGATAGTAAGATCTGTGGTATTCTTCCGCAATCAACCAGCCGTGGCAGTGAAACACTTGGCGTTATCGGTATCGGACTGAATGTGAATAATCCGGTAAAGGGTCTTAAAAAACTGCGTCAACCGGCGTTAAATATCAAGGAAATTAGTGGGGCAACTGCAGATATAAATTATATTCTCCATGCCTTAATTACATATCTTGACCAGTACTATTATGGGCTTCGGGAGCGGGGACTGGCCGATTACCTTCCTGAGCTCAATAATGTACTTTATCGTAAAGGGCGTTCAGCCATTTTGCGTATCGGAGAACATGAACAACAAATAACTCCGCTCGCTTTTACTGAAGATGCAGGTCTTTCCTGCCTGCGAAATCATAAAAAAACCCGTATTTACTGGGGGGAAATTTGATTTTAACTAATGGATATAATATGGGTATACTGTTTTCACGGGAATAGATATGAATAGACGGCTCTGATCCGTATATTTCTTTGTGATATGGTTTTTTTTATTTCGGTATTATTATTTTATTCTTCCTGATACGTTCCATATTCCCTTGCTTGTTTTTTAATAATTCCGGTTATATATTATGAATAGGTATATTATGGATATCTACCTAAAATCCACCTGGTTCACGGCAGACAGTATACAGTCCTGTATCGCTGCCTGCGCCCGTGTAGATCGTTTTTCTGCAGATTTATCCGGTTCTGCTGCAACAAATATCCACGCGATTAGCGAAAATGCGGGGTATAAAAATACCCTTATCCCCGGCAGCCGTGAAGCACTGATCGCAAAGGGGACGCAGGAATTACTGGAGAATTTTCATGCCGGGGAAAGTCCTTTTTCACTTTCCAATACATCAGTGAAAGTTTTACATCGCCATCTCTTGAAATATAGCCCGCGTGATACCGAGTACCGCGGCCGCTACCGTGCAACTCCGGACAAAGAGCTTCATACACTTTTTGAAACTGCGCAAACCGCTCTTTCCCGCCCGGATCGTCATCCGTTGTTCACGATATCAATATTCCGTGCGGTTTTTATTCGGATCATGCCCTTTATTTCCGGAAACGTTCTGCTCGCTAATATCCTTTCATATTTTCTGCTTTTTCTGAACGGATACCCCTTTGTTGCGCAATTACCGCTGATCAATATGCTTAACAATCCCCCGAAAGATATTACTTCCGAACCTCTCGTTATGCTTCCTGAAGCAATTTCCAGTCTGTTGGAAGAATATCATCTCCTTTTCCCGGTCCCGCAAGACGTACAGGGCGCCGGGCGATCACCCTATCTTAATCCCCGGCGCCGGGAATTACTTTATTGCGTTATAAAACATTCCCCGCTGAAAATTTCCGATATTATGCAGCATCTCCCCGAACAGAACAGAAATACCATTAAAAAGGATCTTTTGTTTTTGAGAGAGAACAAGATGATCAGCGCGCGGGGCGATGGAAGAGGAACGGTCTACATGGGTTATAAGTCACTCCGGAGACACTCCCGTTCCGGATAAACTTCTGAATGTTTTTCCCCGAAAGAGATGAAAGCACTGAAAATAGTTAACAGTAACGATATGTGCCGCTAAAAATCCGCATATTTTTATACGAAAAACGTTTTCCCGGGCTGCTATTTCTTTTTGAACCAGGGTATCAGAATACTGGTCTTTCTTTTATATTCACGGTAATCCGGATCGTCGCCCCATTTTTCATTAGCGCGTTTTTCAACCGTGGGGATACCGGTGAGAAAAAGTAAAATGAAAATGATATATAAGGGACTTGCCAGTCCTATCAGCATTTCGCGAGGCGTGAATGATAAAAACACAAAGAGGTAGATACCTATCCAGCAGAGAATTTCTCCAAAATAATTGGGGTGCCTCGAGAACTTCCACAGTCCTGTATCAATAAACTTTCCTTTATTGGAAACTTCTTGCGTGAAATGATATTTTTGCGCATCTGCAATGGATTCCATAATCAGGCCGATGGCCCAGATGACAAGTCCGGCATAACACAGGCGGGGTTCTTCGTTTTCTATAAAAAGCAATGCGGGAAGCAGGATGATCCATACCGACACGCCCTGTAAAACCCAAAATTGAAGAAACTTAAAAAACGATTCTCTTATGCCGTCAAAGCGCTTATCGCGCTTTATTTTCCCAATCCTTACAAACAGGAACATCCCCAGCCGGAGCCCCCAAATGACGATCATAGCCGTCACCAGGGTGTTTTCAACGGAAAACGGCTGAAGTATCCACGCAATAATCATCAGGATAATGAATGTCAAAGAATAACTAAGATCCGTGAATTTATCCGTCTTGAAAAGATAAGCCGGAATAAACATTAAAATATTAATCCCGACAGCTGCGAGCAGATAATGCCAAAGATTTAATTCCATGATCTATTCTCCTTTATTTTCTTCTTACGGGGTGTTTTTTTCCGCTTTATGTTTCTTCAAGGATCATTGCGGCTTTTTCAAGGACCTTATTTAATTTCGCGGCGTTCTTTCCGCCGGCCGTGGCCATGTGTGGTTTCCCGCCACCGCCGCCGCCCAGTGCCTTGCCGAGAACGCGTACAAGATTACCGGCATTAAAACCTTGCCCGACAAGATCATCACTGACAACACAAAGCAGTTGCGGGGTTCCTTTGATCACTGCACCGAAAACCGCGATCCCGCTTTTCATTTTTTCCCGGACCTTGTCGCCAAGCCCTTTAAGCTGATCCATGCTCTCCACATTTATCCGGTTCACATACAAGGGTACATTCTTATAACGGCTTTCATTTTGAAAATATTTATCAATATCCAGAGATAATAATCGGGATTTCAGTTCAAGATTCTCTTTTTCAAACTCTTTGATATCTTTCTGCATGTCGTGAATACGTTTCGTGATCTTTTCATCTTCAACTTTCAATTGCCTTCGCAATGAAGAAAGCAGGGACTGCTGATTTTCTATTCTTCGCATAGCCGGAACTCCTGTCAGCGCTTCAATACGGCGCACCCCGGCAGCCACACTGCTTTCATTGACAATGATAAAAAGTCCGATATCTCCCGTACGGTCAACATGGGTGCCTCCGCACAGCTCGCAAGATTCATTTCCCATGCTCACTACCCGGACTTCGTCTCCATATTTTTCGCCAAACAAGGCCTTTGCACCTCCACGAACCGCTTCTATATAATGCTCTTTCCGTGTCTGCACCGGTATATTATGAAGAATTTTCATATTCACCCGTTTCTGGATCTCTATTATTTCTTCATCACTAAGCTTTTTGAAATGCGTAAAATCGAAACGAAGTCTGTCTGGGCCCACATAACTGCCGGACTGATGGACGTGTTCTCCCAAAATATCTTCCAGAACGGAATGCAGCAAATGCGTGGCGGAATGATTGCGCGCGGTGTCCAGTCGCGTACCTTCATTTACCTGCAGTTCAACTTCATTGCTCTGCAAAATGATCTTCACGATATCGCCTTCTGCAATATGTACAATATCCTCACCCATTAACTGTGTATCCAGTACTTCCATGCTGCGGATACCGCCTTGGGTCTTTACGCGGATCTCTCCTTTATCACCAACCTGCCCTCCGGACTCAGCATAAAAAGGGGTTTTGTTAAAAACAAGATAGGAATGTTTTTCATCGGTGGCAAATTTGATCAGGCGGGACCGCGTTGTAAAATTATCATATCCGGTGAATTCCGCCTTCATATTTTCCTGCAGTACTGTCCAGTCAAGTTTTTCTACGGACCGATGCTTAAATTTTCCGGCAGCACGGGCACGCTCCCGCTGTTCTTCCATCAGTCTCTCAATTTCTTCTTCGTCCATGCTAAGGTTTTTTTCTTCGGCCAGAAGCCGTGTGAGATCAACGGGAAATCCGTATGTATCATAAAGCTGAAAAACATCTTCACTCGACAATTGCTTCCCCGGACTTTTTTTTGCCTTTTTGGCAAAACGATCAAAAAGCTCAAGCCCTTTATCAAGCGTATTCCCAAAAGATTCCTCTTCGGCGCGGACAATGCGCTGAATATGTTCGCGCTGTGTGGCAAGTTCCGGATAAACATCACCGAGTATATGTATTACTGCAGGAACAAGACGATAAAGAAAGGGTTCTTTCATTCTCAGTTTCCGTCCAAATCTTGCGGCCCTGCGCAATATGCGTCGCAAAACATATGCGCGGCCTTCGTTGCCCGGGATCGCGCCGTCGGCAATGGCTGCAGTCAGCATACGGATATGATCGGCAATAACACGATGGGGGATCCCGTCTGCCCCTTCTTCATAGGCAATATTCGACAGGGTTTCTATCTGTTCGATAATGGGTTTAAAGAGATCTGTTTCGTAATTGCTGTCCTTATTCTGCAGAACGGCCGCAATACGCTCAAATCCGGCACCGGTATCCACGTGCTTCTTTTCCAGCATCTCCAGTTTACCATCGGCGGTAGCATTATACTGGATAAAAACCAGGTTCCATAGTTCCATATATTCCGCATCGCCGCTGTTCACTTTGCCGGGATCCTGTTTTTCCGGATCATCACCATTATAATAGTGGATCTCGGAACAAGGACCGCAGGGACCGATCTCGCCCATTGACCAGAAATTATCTTTTTCTCCGAATTTCAGTATGTGGTCCGGCCGGATATCCGGAATATTCTTCCATATTTCATATGCTTCTTCATCGTCAGTATAAACTGTGGCGTACAAGCGCTGAGGATCTATTCCCCAAACGACAGTGAAAAGTTCCCAGGCCCACTCAATGGCCTCTTTTTTATAATAATCTCCGAAACTCCAGCTTCCAAGCATTTCAAAGAACGTATGGTGATTATGATCACGGCCGACTTCCTCAAGATCATTATGTTTCCCGCTGACGCGAATGCATTTTTGTGTGTTCACAGCCCGCTTGTAGGGAGGTGTCAGTTCACCAAGAAAATAAGGTTTAAACTGGTTCATACCCGCATTCGTAAATAAAAGCGTCGGGTCGTTTTGGGGAACTACGGGTGCTCCGGGAACCACTGTATGATCCCGTTTTGTTTTAAAATAATCAATAAATTGCTGCCGTATTTTTTTTGAATCCATGCCTTTCCTTTTTCAAGACCGCGATTTGCATAAAACAAACAAATTTAGTGAAAGGATAAAGAAATTAAAAGCTATTTTGAGCAGGATGCTTTTGGATAAGTCTTTCAAAAAGCGTTGTGATTGCCGGTTCGTAATAATTTATCCCGGGATCCGCGGTTCACAATTTGCAGAACACATTTTATTCAACTGCAAATTTTGCCGTGGCTCTCAATCCTTCAATATTCTCGGCAAAAACAAGATATACGCCCCGGGGAATATATTTGCCGTTATCAAGTCTTCCGTCCCAGACGATCTGTTTTGCTTTGTTTTCCGCATCATTGGGAAAAAACTGCTTTATCACTCGTCCGTCAAGTGTGCTGATGACAACCTGGGTTTGTTCCGCCAATCCGTCAATTGCCAGGTATTCATCAATTCCCGGCCGGTAAGGCTGAGGGAAAATAAGCAATTCTTCCATTTCGCTGCGTTCCTCCGTCCAGGCGGTTTCATATCTGCTGAGACCCGATTCCGTAAGCAAATAGGCGAATCCGTTCTGAGTATCAAAGACCAGATCATAAACGACATCATCCGGTATGCCGGAGTTTGTGCTGCGGAGTCCTTTCCCGTTATTGAACCATGTATTGTTCGTCAAATATACCTGTACCCCCTGACTCTGGGTCAAAATCCATTTATTTCCTCTCGGGTCAATGCGTATTTTTTTCGGAACGATGCCGCTCAAGCCGTCAAGAGGAGGGTTAAAATTAAAATTATCTGTCGTAAGAAGTGAAGAGGGCGGACGTATCATCTGTACACCGGAAGCAGTAGCCACCCAGATATTTCCGGTCAATGGATCAATATCCAGTGAATGCACATCATTGCTGACCAGGCCATCAGAACTGGTGATTAACTCCCATATATTGTTTTGAGGATCAAAAACCGTGATACCGCCTGTCGTCCGTGGCACATCCGCCTGTCGCGCTTCATTAGCGATCCAGAGATGACCGTATTTATCAAAAACCATTTCTCTTGCCAGGATCTGCAGTTTGCCACCGGATTCCTCTACGGAATATTTACGGACCGTGCCGTCCGGGCGGAAAAGAATGATCGGTTTTGCATCAAGAGTATGAACATTCAATGCCCATATATTCCCGGCATTATCTTCCCGCAGTCCGCGCATTTTCAGATAATAGGAACTGCCCCCGAGTTGTTGTGTGCCCACAATGATGCCGTCGCTTGTGTCATAGACAGTATAATGGTGAAGATCATTCAGATCGATCTCGACAAGAGCGCCGGGACCTTTTGCTCCGGCACTTTGTCCCGTTACCGGTCTTGCGGTAATATCCGTAATTGTGTAATAAAGCTTCCCGCTTCCTGAAACCAGGGCATCATAGACAGCCGTTTGTCCACCTTCCCGGTAGGCAATATTCAGTGTGTCGGCAGAATAACCGTTCTTTTCCTCATCGTTGTGAATAACTTCTTTCTCAGGTGAAAACACCAAGTTGTGCCATTCCCTGCCATCCAGAACAGAGACACCGCTTAAACCACAAACGGCTATACGGTGATCTTCGGTTATCGCTAAAGCATTGGCGCGCAAAGGAAGCATACTGTTTGGTATGTAACTTCTCTTTTCCCCGCCGGAAAGCGGAACCCGAAGAAGTCCCTTGCTTTCTCTGGCCAGCCACAGTGTGTCATTACGCAAAGAAAACCCGCTTAATGCGTCCGTGCTTTCGTATATTGCCTCAGAAGAGAAAACATCGTAAACCTTGTGTTCTGTTGCAAAGAACAACGATCCGTCCCGCCGGTAAAAAGACAATGGCTCGCTGTCTATATTAAACAATGTCTGTTTTTCTCCCTGATAATATAAACATACTGTCTGCTCTTCACCGGCATAATACAGACTGTCACCATAGGAAAAAAGTTTATAAACCGCCGTGCTGTCAGAGGGCAGCAGTGTCCATGCGGCGGCAGGTTTTAAGTTTGCACTGTTAAGCCAGGCCTTATATATGCCCCTGTCCGCAGCAGCAAAAATGCTGTCTCCGGCAATTGTAATATCGTGGATTTCCTGCGGATCTCCGGGAAATTGATTGTAAATATCTTTGAAGATATAACGCTGATTATATTTAATGAAGTGTGTGATCTGTGGACTGAAATCGCTCTTATATGCCGCCAGGACATTGGAAGTGTTCCCCGAAAAAGCGTTTACATAGCGAAAACCAAGTTCAAAAAAATCGTTTCTCTCGTCGGGGGTAATACAGGTAATACCTTCCGTCCCACCCCCGTACGCGAACCATTCCGAACCGTCGTTGTTCACATAATACCGCCGCAGGACCATATGTTCAAGCTGGCTGCTGTTTTCACTTGCCGAAAAATCCTCGTTATGAAAATGGAACGTTAACAGTCCGTCGCTGCTTGCGGCCCGCAAATGTTCACCGGAAATATACAGATCATGAAGTGTCAGCCGTGCACCATAGTACTTCCAGTCACCGACAACCGCCATAAGACTGCCGGTGCAAAGGAGTATAAAAAAAAGAAGGGCCGCGCGCTTCATTTTTTTTCAACCTTCACGACAATACCTTCTTCAGAGGGATCCTGATCTTTCAATACAGAGAGTGCCTGTCTTGCTTCATTATATTCTTCATAAGCTCCTATTCTTACAAGATATAATGTCCCGCTTCCTCCCTGACGAGTCTCAATCAAGGTGGAAAACCCTTTGTTTTTATAAAAGGCCTCTTTTTGCAGAGCATTATCCCGTAAGGAATAAGCTCCAACCTGAATGCGGTAATTGGCCGTTTTTTTCTGTTCTGCTTCCCCTTCCGCTGTATCTATTGGTGCCGGTAATTCCGCTGTACGTTGTTTAAGGGGTTTTTCTCCTTCCGAAACCGTCTTTAACGGTGGTTCTTCTTTTACCGGTGCAGGGGAGTAATTTTCAAGAACCGATTTTTTATTTTCCATTTCTTTACCGGGCGATTCTGCAATTATTTTCTGTGCGCGTGAAAGTACAAGCCGGTAATAGCTGTCGTTGCGTATGGGGTCATATTCTTTCACTGCGCGGCGTAAATAATTCAACCCATTGTTGTCGTGTTTATTCACAAAAGCATAATCGGCCAGAATTACACAAAGATATGATCTTACAATATCGGATTTGCAGCTGCTTAAATATTGTTCCGCCTTTGTAACCACGATCTCTCCATCCGGGTCCAGAATAAGATTAAAAAGTCTTGCTGCTTCTTCCTGTGCACTATCCTCGGTATAAGTACTGATTGAATCACGCCCGTAACCTTCAAGTATTTTCAGAATATCTTCTGACTGCAACGGAGGTGTCAGTAAAATACAAACCCCGAGAAAGCACAATAAGATATGTTTACATGATATTTTCATCATCGGCTTAACACCTTATCGTTTTTTTTGTTTCCTTTTTCTTTCCTGTGTTTTGCTAATATTTCCGAACTGGAATAGCCGGCGATACGCGGGAATAATAAAACCTTACCACCATGGGCTTTTACCTCATCTGCGCCGACAATAGTATCCATACTATAATCACTTCCCTTTATCAATATATCAGGCTGTATATGGGAGATTATATTCCGGGGTGTTGGTTCATCAAAAAACACAACGGCATCTGCGAAACCGCTCTGCATTATATCCTCTGCGCGTTTCTCTCCGGAATACACGGGGCGGCCTTCCCCTTTTAATGCGTGAACACTTTTGTCGCTGTTCAGCCCCACAAGAAGGTGTTCTCCCTGCTTTCGGGCAAAGTCAAGCAAAGCAAGGTGCCCGGGGTGCAAACCGTCAAAACAGCCGTTGGTGAAAACCACTGCTTCCCCTTCCGTTTTCCATTTTTTACAGAGATGCAGCAATCTCTGCCATTCTGTTGTGTGAAAGATGTTTTTCATTTTTATTAATGTACGATTATTTCTGAAATGAAGCCACGAAAAATATCATTATTCGTTTTTTCCGTTTTTGTTGCCCATCCCGCAGATCGGACAACAACTCTGCATGTCCTGAGAACAGTAGTGGTCACGGATATACAACACACCCTGTGCGGAAAGCCAGTTTTTACTTCGGCGATCCTTCCTGTCTATACCGTGCCGTGAATGAAATTTTTTCACAAGTCCGTAGCTTTGCGGGAGACAGGATCGTGAGATATTATCATATATTTTTTCTTTGAGACGATCACCGCCTTTTTTCTGCAGGCGCATGGCTTCCATCAAAGGAAGAATAGTGTTGAGAACGATCTCTTTCTGCATGCCTGCGCCCGGCGAACCGATATATGTCCTCCCGGCACTTTCTTCGGCAGATACCCGGAAAAATTTGCTGAAGACCGTCTTCCAGTTATTTTCTTTTTCGAGCATTTTATAAAGTTTTTCCGATATTTCTACCCCGTTATATTTTTGTAAAAGCTTTGTAAGCCATTTTATCCGTCGTTCGGGAAATTGCGCCGGTCGTGTTCTGGCACGCGTCCAGCGAATACCGGGTGCCGAATTTTTATCAACGCCAAATCCGGCCGGCTCACGCAAAAGCTCCGGAAGCTGATGCGACTTAAGCTGTCCTCCGCAAAAGCGTTCCCAGGGAAAGGACATAAAAAGACGTATCATATTCTCTTCGTTATAGCGATAACCGCAAGCCTTAAAAATTCCCCAATAAAGCATTACGTCACCGGGAAAACGCGCCTGCCGGTCATAAAAATAGCGGATCTTCTCTCTGATGCGTCTCCATCCGCAATCTTTCAGTATCCGGAAATAGGGTTCGGAATCTGCATAGAAGACTTTGCAGGAATTCTTTGCCGGCATGTTCAGAACTTCTTCCAGAGGAATGTAACAAAGCGGAATGGCGCGCCCGTGCTGACAGCGAACTTTCATATCGTCCAGGGGCGGGTGGAACACTACATGTAAAACACAGTCTTTGTATCCGGGATTCTTATGATGTCCGTGCGCATACCAGTCCGCGGTATAATGATGTATCTCAATATCTCCGGCATAAAGCCGGTCCCCGATAAAAACACGTGCATCCAAAAAATCCGGTCCGTCACTGAAATTATGCCGGCCCGGACAGATTACGCGTATCGGCTGTCCCCGGTGACTTTTGTATGATCTTTTCCAGAGACCGTTTTTCCAGGCGCACTGAAGACGGAGTTCAGAGACATAGCTTTCCCTGGGCTCAAATAATTCCAGATAATTCTCAAAGCAACGTATATACATTTTCCGCTCCCCTTTTTATATATAATACACATTTTTACACGGGAAACATATTAATCCGCTCGGTGATGTGACAAGAATCACCGTATTGCAGAATATTGTTCTTAAAGAGTATTAATCGAGAAGTTTACGTAAAGCGGTTTTATTTTTGATAAAAATATGCTTTCCCTCAACAACGAGAATTCCTTCCACATGCAGCTGCCGCAGGGCCCGGCTCAGGGCAGGCCGGGTCACACCGAAAAGTTCCGATAAGTCCGTTTGTGAATAGGACAAATATATATTTTCTCCCTTCGAATCCTTTTCCTTTTCCAGAAGATAATGCGCAATCTTCCCTTTGATATTCTGCATTACCAGAAAACGTATTTTTGCAGAAAGAAATTGTGCCTGTTCCGATATCATATCAAGATAGTTTTTCATCACTTTTTCATTCAATTTCAGGAGGCGCATTAACGAATGTTTCCTCAGAAAAACACATTCGGTTTCAGTATCGGAAATGATATTAACAGGATAATAATTGTCACTGCCGAACAAAAAAGCCGCCGCAAGCGCGTGACCCTCATTTATCTTTTCGATCTTTACAACCTTCCCTGACTGACTCAACATTTCCCCCGTCACACATCCCCGCAGGAGAAGCAACAGGCCGTTGACCTTGTCGCCTTCGCCTGCTATGATCTCATTTTTCCTGTATGTTCTCCGAAAATAACTGATCTCTTCAAGCAGTTTTCGAACCGTGTGCTTATCCAGTCCCTGAAACAGCTTGTTCTGTAAAAGTTTTTCATAAATATACATAACGGCAAAATATTTTTAGGAATTGTATCATATGTTACTGCATAATATAACGAATAGTTCTAATATTCCGGTAAATATTTATTTTTGATGCCGCAAATTTTTGCCGGCCATTAAGAAGAAAAGGAGATAATCATGAGCATGTTCTGTTTTCAATGTCAGGAAACCGCAAAGAATCACGGCTGTACAGTGATCGGTGTTTGCGGGAAAAAAGATAATGTTGCCAATCTTCAGGACCTTTTGATCTATGTTTCAAAGGGCGTGTCATTTCTTGCCAACCATGCAAGAAAAGAAAACATCATCATAGAAAAAGCCGATAAATTTATTTTTGAGGCACTTTTTGTTACGGTTACAAATACGAATTTCGATAAAAACAAGATCCGGGCAAAGATCAGGGAGGGATTTTCTGTGCGCGATTTTGTACTTGCGGAAATACGGAATAACGGAGTCCGCCTTCCCGCACATCTTCCGGATGCGGTCACCTGGTATTCGGAAAGTGAAAAAGCGTTTCGGGAAAAAAGCGATGCCGTTGGTGTCCTTACCACAAAAAATGAAGATATACGCTCCCTGAAAGAGCTGTTGACCTACGGCATCAAGGGAATGGCCGCATATACTGAACACGCCTATAATCTCGGTTATAAGAATGATGATATCTTTGCTTTTATGCACCGCGGTCTTTCCGCAACCCTTGATCCGGAAAAGACCGTAGATGAATTGGTGGAAATGGTCATGGAATGCGGTAAATACGGAGTTGAGGCCATGGCGCTGCTGGACAAGGCAAACACGGAGAGCTATGGTGATCCTGAGATGACGCGGGTTGATATCGGCGTGCGCAGGAATCCTGCCATTCTTATCAGCGGTCATGATCTGAAAGATATGGAAGAACTGCTTGAACAGACCAAAGGAAGCGGCGTTGACGTTTACACCCACGGCGAGATGCTTCCGGCAAATTACTATCCGGCTTTCAAAAAATATGAAAATTTTGTCGGGAACTACGGAAATTCCTGGTGGAAACAGAAAGAGGAGATCGAGTCCTTTCACGGACCGGTGCTTTTCACCACGAACTGTATCGTACCGCCGAAGGAAAAACATAAGGAACGCATTTATACGACCGGTTCAGCCGGTTTTGAAGGCTGCACGCATATTCCGGACCGTAAGAACGGTGCGCCGAAAGATTTTTCGGCAATCATCCGGCAGGCGAAACGATGCGATCCCCCGGAAGGCATTGAAGAGGGCGCGATCATCGGCGGATTTGCCCATAACCAGGTCATCGCCCTTGCGGATAAGATCGTACCCGCCGTCAAATCCGGTGCCATAAGGAAATTCGTCGTAATGGCCGGTTGTGACGGTCGGATGAAGAACCGGAAATACTATGAGGAATTTGCTGAAAAACTGCCGAAAGACACAGTTATTCTAACTGCCGGTTGTGCAAAATACCGTTACAATAAGCTCAAGCTCGGGGATATTAACGGGATCCCGCGTGTACTGGATGCCGGACAGTGCAACGATTCTTATTCACTTGCCGTCATTGCCTTAAAGCTTAAGGAAGTTTTCGAACTCAACGATATCAATGAACTTCCCATTGCCTATAATATTGCCTGGTACGAGCAGAAAGCGGTTATTGTTTTGCTCGCATTGCTTTACCTGGGAATAAAGAATATTCATCTCGGGCCAACATTGCCGGCTTTTCTTTCCCCCGCTGTAACAAATGTTCTTGTTGAAAAATTCAAGCTCTCCGGTATACATACCGTAGAAGAAGATATGAAGGAATTGATCGGATAATAATATACTGAATACAGCAACACAGCATTCCCGGACTTTATCGCTATTCGTGATTCGCCGGACCGTGGAATGAATTGTATTTCTTATATATCCCGCAGTATTTAACGTTTCCGCAAAAGATGATGTCAAATAAACGGCAAATCAGATCCGCTCCTCCCGTCTTTATATTAATCTGCAAACAGCATTTATGTCTCACCGCGATGAATCAATCCATTAACAGATCAGCAAATCAGCATCCCTTTTATCTTCTTTTCCTTTTGTATTCACCCGCGATATTTGTAAAATATACGCTATTTGGGGAGAATACCTGTTATGTTTTCGGGAGACACACTACTTCAGCAATGGAAAGAACTGGAACAACGCATACGTTTAGGTTCCACTTTTGTATTAACCACACATCAGAATCCGGACGCCGACGGGATCGGTTCCGAACTGGCCCTGTACCATCTCCTGAAAAAACTCGGGAAAGAGATATATATTTTGAATATTTCACCCACCCCGGAAAACCTTCGTTTTCTGGATCCGGGATCACTGTGTAAACGTTATGTCCCCTCAAAACATCAGCAGATACTTTTACGCTCGGATATGCTTATTGTTCTTGATGCCGGCTCATTTAAACGTGTCGGCCGTGTCGGAGAGGACGCTCTCAAAGAATCTCTCCCCATTATTGTCATCGATCACCATCCGAAAGAGAATAATTCTTTCTATCTTCAGGAAATCGTGAACGCACGGGACTGCTCCGTAGGAAAACTTCTCTATGAATTTATGCAATACGCTTATCCGGATAAGATTGATGATCTTATTGCCAAAGAACTTTATGCCGCTATTGCCGGTGATACCGGAAATTTTCGTTTTGGAAATACAACATCGGGATCGCACCGGGCCGCTGCAGAACTGATGAAATATAATATTAATGCCTATGATATTTATTGCCGGCTTTTTGGAAATCTATCCCTTTCCGGTGTGAAGCTGTTCTCTGCCGTACTCAGAGAACTTCATTTTTCCGAAGACGGGCGCATCGTTTGGTTTTTCATTACCAGGAAAATGCTGGAAGAGAACGGTGCGGACGACAATGATACAGAGGGAATTACTGATTTTTTGCGCATGATCGATAATGTTGAGGTGAGCATTATGTTCAAGGAACGAACCGATGGGTCAACGCGTATAAATTTCCGTTCGAAAGGTTCCGTCTCCACAGATGGTATTGCGCGCCGTTTCGGGGGCGGGGGACATAAACATGCCAGCGGAATTGTGAGTGATAAAATTCTTTCGGAACTCTATCCGAAAGTGATCGAAGCAATGATCAATCATGTAAAAGAAGCATATCATGAAAATACAAGTTGCTGAAAATTGCGGGTTCTGTTCCGGTGTAAAAAATGCCGTTGAGCTTGCCCGCACTTCCCTGAAGAAGTATGGCCGGGTAGCCGTAATGGGAGACCTGGTACATAACCGGGATGTTATGGAGCGTTTGAAACAAAAAGGACTTGTTTTTGTACAAAATTTAGAGGAGGTTGGAAATTTGCCGCTTCTTCTTCGTGCTCACGGTACACAAGCCACATTGATATACAAAGCAAAAGAAGCGGGTATCGATCTTATTGACGGAACCTGCCCGCTGGTACAAAAGATCCACATGCATGCGCGTGAATTGGAAAGCGAGGGGCGGCAGATCATTGTCGTCGGCGATAAACTTCACGATGAGGTTGCAGGCATTATTTCCCGTTTACACGATTACTGTGTTATTTCGGATCCTTCAGAGATCGGAAGCTGTAAGATCAAACAGCGAACGGGGGTAGTCATGCAGAGCACACAGTGCTTTGAAAATGTCTTGGATATATTACCGGATATATTGACAATATCAATGGATTGCCGTATCATTAACACGATATGTGAACCTACGCGGAGGAACCAGAAAGAAGTGCGAAAACTGGCGGTCAGTAATGATTGCATGCTCGTTATCGGAGATCCGGCTTCTGCAAATTCAAAACGTTTATTTACGGTTGCCCGTTCGCTTAATAAAAAGAGTTATCTTGTTTCCGGGAAAGAAGATATTCATGTATCATGGTTCCGTGATTGTGAATCAGTCGGCGTAACGGCAGGAGCAAGTACTCCCCGTGATCTCATAGAAAATATTGTTAATTATATTAAAACCTTAAACGGAGACAAATAGGAATGAAAAAAGGAACTTTTGAAGTAAAGGTCGGCCTCGCGGAAATGCTCAAAGGCGGGGTGATCATGGATGTTACCAATGTGGAACAGGCAAAAATTGCCGAAGATGCCGGGGCGGTTTCGGTAATGGCCCTGGAACGCATCCCCGCGGACATTCGCGCACACGGCGGCATTGCCCGTATGAGTAACCCGGAAATGATCCTTAAGATAAAAGAAGCCGTATCCATTCCGGTTATGGCAAAATGCCGCATCGGTCATTTTGCCGAGGCGCAGATCATACAGGAGGTCGGCGTGGATTTTATTGACGAATCTGAGGTGCTGACCCCGGCAGACGAAGAAAACCACATCTGGAAAAAGGATTTCCGGGTTCCTTTTGTCTGTGGATGTACCGATCTCAGCGAAGCATTGCGGCGCATCGGAGAAGGCGCCGCCCTTATCCGTACAAAAGGAGAACCGGGTACCGGAGACATTGTTGAAGCGGTGCGCCACATGCGCAAAGTGCAAATGCAGATACGGAAATTAACCATACTGGAAAAAAGCGAATTAATGGCTGAAGCTAAAAGGCTTGGCGCTCCTTTTTCTCTTGTGGAATGGGTCGCCGAAAACGGTAGATTACCGGTTCCAAACTTCGCAGCAGGCGGAGTAGCCACTCCGGCGGACGCTTCCCTTATGATGCAGCTGGGCGCAGAATCGGTTTTTGTCGGTTCCGGTATCTTTATGTCCGACGATCCGAAGCCCCGTGCCGAAGCTATTGTTAAAGCGGTAACTCACTATGATGATCCTTCCGCATTGGCTGAAATTTCCAAAAACCTCAAAGAGGCAATGGTCGGCATTTCGGCATCCTCCCTCGAGGAACAGGACAAAATGGCAAAAAGAGGCTGGTAAGAACGGATTTATCCATGACAGAACTTCATATCGGCGTTTTGGGCATTCAGGGTGCCTGTTCCAAGCATGCAGAAGTCTTAGTTTCTGCGGGAATCCCGGTTGTAATGGTAAGATACAGAGAACAGCTCGGGGAAATAGACGGACTTATAATTCCCGGGGGAGAATCAACGACCATGACAAAAATGATGGGCTTTCGTATCGGATATGATGATATCCGGGAATATGGAAAGGATCATCCGATTTTCGGGACATGCGCCGGCCTCATCATGCTGGGCCGGGGTTGCAACGATCCCCGTGTCCGCCAATTGGGATTTCTTGATGCTGAAGTCCTTCGTAATGCATACGGCTCTCAAAAAGAGTCTTTTATTGAGGAGATAACATTAACATTCGATCCGGTTAAAAGTTTTCATGCTGTTTTTATACGGGCACCGCAAATTGAATCTATCGGTAAATCCGTCCGTGTTCTCGCGAGATATAAACATAATCCGGTGTTGATTGAATCGGGAATGCACCTTGGTGCAAGTTTTCATCCGGAACTTACTGCAGATACAAGAATACACCGCTATTTTATCCAAAAAGTCAAGGAGATAAAAAATGAAAAAACAACGCGTCAGGCATAATTTATTCCGCATTATCCTCGCGGTCGTTTTTATTTGTTTCGGTATTATTGCCCTGGGGAATAATATCGGTTGGTGGAATATCGATGATCTTTTTCTAACCTGGTGGCCGCTGATTCTCGTTCTTCTCGGTTTTATAACCATTTTTGCTCCGGGCGGATCCTGGGGCGGAGGTATGTTCCTTGTAATTCTCGGCATTGTTGTGCTCCTGCATACACACGGCATCTATGATATCAGCGATCTGATCTGGCCGGCTATGCTGATACTGATCGGTTTTCTTGTCTGGCCGCGTAAAAAATCCGTAGAAAGACCTTGTGATCCAACCGAAGAAGGACACGATGCGGGTGAGGATCATGTCTTTAATATAAACACGGTTTTCCAGGGCCGGCGCGAAGTGATCAATGATAAACAGCTCGCAGGCGGACACGGCACTGCTGTATTCGGCAATCTTGACATTGATCTTCGTCAGTCCGTTCCCCGGACGGGCGCTTATATCGAACTTTCAGCTGTTTTTGGTAAAGTCCATATGTCCATCCCCGCGAACTGGAACGTAACCAAACACGGCGGTCCGGTATTTGGAAAGATCGACGATCTGCGAAAAAAGGGGGTGGAATCCGCATATTCCTATCCTGTCACAATAGAAATGAACGCCGTTTTTGGTAATGTTGAATTGACAGACTAACTGTTTCAAAAGCAAAATAATTGCAGAAATTAAAATGACGTGAAATATTTACGCTTAATACTTCTTACTGTATTCTTAACAATGGGCCTCCATGCTGCCGTCTGGAGGGTTCCGGACAGTCTTTCCACCATACAGGCGGCAGTCGATACCGCCGTTTCCGGCGATACGGTGCTTGTTATGAGATCTTTTCAGAATGCCGGTGCCGTCCATATTTATGAGAAAAAAATAATTCTTCTTGGAAATAACTATGTGAAAAATCCCGCTTCTTACAATTTCTCCACCGGTGTTGCCATATACAATGATGATAATACTTTTCCGCTTTTTCTTATAGAAAATGCTGACAGTTGTATAATAAGGGGCATGCTCTTCGACCGCAGCGGATCGCAGCAAGGCGGCAGCGTGAGCATAATAAATTCTCAGGGCGTTTACATTGAAGGTGCGCATTTCAGGGGAATCGGAATAAAGCTTTTACATTCGGACGTACACATTCGGAACAGCCGGTTGTATTCCTTTGACAGTAGTAGCGATCCTGTTATCATGACTGACAATTCTGATCTTCTGCTTGCAGGCTGTGTCCAGTACTCACAGGATGCCGCTTCACTTTTTTCCATTAACAATAACAGTTTCCTTTCTGCTCATAATCTTGCGGTTTTCGATAATGAATGTGCAAATCTCTTTCATGCCTCCGCGTCGGAAATTGAACTTGATTTTGCAACTTTCGTTAACAATTTGTCTCCGGAGTGGAATGCGGAAAGTTCACTGATCAATATCAGGAACAGTATACTTGATCATGCGCTTCCGGAAGAAGAATCAATATTTTCCGTTACCTATTCGGCACTTCAGCGGATATTCCCGGGGGTTGGCAATATTTCCGGTGATCCATATATTGACACTGAAAATCCCTTACCGGTATTACTTCCCGAATCTCCATGTATATCTGCCGGAGATCCCGATACCAGCGGCATCCCGCGCAATGATCTGATCGGGAATCCGCGCCCTGCTCCGGAATGGGCCCCGCCGGATATGGGAGCCTTTGAGTCCGAACGCCACGTTCCTCAGCACACCGGAAATCAGATATGGGTCGATCCAGAGGGCGACAATACCTGGGGTAACGGCAGTCCGGCTCTTCCCTTTGCCGGCGTTCAGCGCGCAGTGGATATTGCCGCTGATAATGACACCGTGATCATACGGCAAGGCATTTACCGCGGCAGCGTGAAAATAAAAGAGAAGTCATTGGCTATTGCTTCAACTTATATTCTTGATAATGACAGCAGTGCGACGGATAATACCGTATTGCTTGCTGACACATCGGTTTATTCTCCGGTAATAACGGTTGTTGGGGCAGATTCTGTTGCTATTCTCGGCCTCAGCCTGAAAGAGGGAAGCGGACGTCTTTTTTATTCAAATTACACTTATGGCGGTGCTATTTACAGTGAAAACAGCAACTGTTACCTTGAGCGAGTCAAGATCGAGAATAATCATGCGGAATTTTGCGGAGGCGGGATCTATGCCCTTGCTTCCACTCTGCATCTGCATGATGTACAGTTGAAAAATAATTATGCTTATTTCGGCGGTGCTCTGGGATTTTCCGGCAGCATCCTCAGGGCGGCTTATACCACGATACGCAATAATTCAGCTTCTTCGGGGGGCGGGGTGTATGCTGAAGATTTTTCACGGCTTATTATGTTATATTCAGATATTTCCGCAAATACGGCCGAAAGATCATATTCTCCCGTTTTGGGAAAATCATTATCCATATCAGAGTATGGCGGGGGTATCTATGTTAAAAACACCGATTTGCGTATCCAGAATTGCCTTTTGAGTGAAAACCACAGTGAAAATACCGGGGCCGTCCTTGCCTCACGTTATGGGAATACAGAAATTTTACAGTCAACAATCGCCGACAATAGCTGTGAGGAAGACAGCTCGGGAGTATTTTATCTGGTTTCACAGTATGCTCCCTTATCTCTTGTGAATTCTATTATGTGGAATCCCGGTGAAATACAGATAACGTGTGAAACTTCGGATATTAATGTCTCTCACACCGATCTCATGGGCGGCACTGCGGGGATAATACTTAATGATGACAATTCCGCGATATCCGCTTCACATGTCTCCGAAAATGATCCGCTTTTTGAAAGCGGATACGCACTTTCACCTTCATCTCCCTGCCGGGAATCCGGAACCACCCTGTACACACAAGGTGGTTATTATCTGATAAACTATTCGGTTTCCGATTTTTCAGGAACTGCCCCGGACCTTGGATATCTTGGTGCTTACCCCGAAATACTTTTTAATAAAGAAGCTGTCAGCACCGCCGTTTGGGATTATCCTCACAAGGGAAAGCTTCTGAATGCATATCCCAATCCCTTTAATCCGGAAACGAATCTGGCTTTCATACTACATGAACCCGGTAATGTAGTCTTGAACATTTACAATATCCGGGGAAGAAAAGTTAAAACGCTGATCGATGGTTTTTTTCCCGCCGGACAGCATAATATTTTATTCAATGCCCGCGGGCTAAGCGCCGGCGTTTATCTTTCCCGGTTATATCATTCAGGCAGGATTATTTCCAATAAAAAGATCGTGCTGCTTAAATAATGACGATATTTAACTACAACGACACCATTGCCGCAATTTCCACCCCACCCGGGGTGGGCGGCATTGCCGTTATACGGCTTTCCGGAAACGAATCGCTTTCCGTGGCGCTGAAAGCATTGAATATTCGTGAGCTGAAACCGCGTTTTGCACAATTTGCCCGTATTACCGACCCGAAAACTTCCCTGGTGATCGATGATGTCGTCATCACATATTTTAAAGCACCTGCCTCCTATACGGGGGAAGATACAGTGGAAATTTCCTGTCACGGAGGCTATGCGGCTTCCCCTGCGATTCTGACGCTTTTATATGATTTCGGTGCCCGACCCGCCTTGCCGGGAGAATTTACCCGCCGGGCTTTTATGAATGGGAAAATGGACCTTCTTCAGGCAGAGGCTGTCGCCGATCTTATTCATGCCGTTTCAGCCGGCGGCCGGAAAATCGCCACCCGTGCTCTCACGGGAAAACTTTCGAAAAAAATATCCGCACTGCGCAAAGAACTCACGGATATTGCTTCTGTGCTGGAGCTGGAACTGGACTTTTCCGAAGAAGAGATCACTCCCGTTTCACGCAGGGATATTCAAAAAAATATCAACCTTGCAAAAAATCATATTGATCTTCTGTTGCGGTCCTACAGTAGCGGTAAGATCCTGCGGGAAGGAGCTCTTGTCCCGATCGTCGGAAGACCCAACGCCGGAAAATCAAGTCTCCTGAATGCTTTGCTTGAAGAAGAACGTGCCATTATTTCCCATATTCCCGGTACCACCCGCGATACGATAGAGGAGTCTTTTTTGCATAACGGTTTCCTTTTCCGGCTTGTTGACACTGCCGGTCTCCGCGAAACAAAAGATCATATTGAAAAGATCGGGACCGAGCGCGCCAGAAGCACCCTGAAAAATGCGGATCTTATCCTGCTTGTTCTGGACCTGAGCCTTGGAGATACGTATGAATTTGAAAAAGAGTTTATTTCCCGCCACCGCGACACCCCGCTTATCCTGGTTTGCAACAAAATCGATCTGAATAATTCGCTTCCGGAAACCGTTGCGAAGAATGTGATCGGTGTTTCCGCAACAGAATCTTATCATATCGATGCTCTTCTCGATAAAATGCTGACGACAGTGCAAAAGCACTATCATGTAGACGGAAATAGTGTTGCGATTACAAAACAACGCCATTTGCGTGCCCTGCGTTGTTCGTCCGATGCTCTCAGTCGCGCGGGAAAAGCACTTTCTGAAGGATTGTCCAATGAATTTCCCGCCCTTGATATCCGAGAAGCGATCAATGCACTGGACGACATTACGGGAAAGACTACCTCGGAGGATGTCCTGAATAATATTTTTTCCCATTTTTGTATTGGAAAATAGCAGACCGCTGAAAGATCCTGGTAATGATTACTGCAGACGCCTTTGTCTGAATTCATAAAAACCGTTTATTATCCGCACTTTTCCGTAATACGAAAAAAACAGGTCTTTTTGATCAGACAAACGGTGGTGCTGAATAACGCGGTAAAACAATCGTATGGGAATCAAAATAGTATTTACTTCTCTTGTTTCCGTTTTGTGCCGTCAAGGGGGATACGGTTCCTGCGGGCAGCCGACTTGATAATACAGTTGAAAACCTCTTCGTATTCAAGTCCTTTTTCTTTGGCGGCAATGATCAGGGAGCCGTCCGGCATCAGGCGGGCAAGCGGATTTATTTCAAGGAAATAAATCGTGCCGTCTTCCCGGAGGCGCAGATCAATGCGACCGAAATCATAACAGGGCAATGCTTTACGGATCCTGGCGGCATAATCCAGTATGCGGAGGCGCAGATCCATGTCCAGATGAGGCGGACAATGTGTCCGGACATTCTCATCAGTCATCTTCAATTCATAGTCATAGATATTATACTTGCCGCGCGCTTTGCTGAAATCATGCTCGACGATCTCCAGGAGCGTTCCCGGATAATCATCCAGAAAAGGAACAGTAAGCTCCCTCCCGGAAATAAATTGTTCAACAAGCACCCCTGAAGAATATTTTTCAAGGAGTTCTCTCACGCGCTGTTGGGCTTCTTCACGGTCTTCCACAACCGATTCTTGTGATATGCCTTTCCCGCTTCCCTCATAATTCGGTTTAAGGAACAGCGGCGAAGGTATCTCATCCGGGATCTCGGGTTTCTCCGGTGTTAGCACCGCGCCTTTCGGAATGGTGATCCCGCGCACTTTAAGAAGCTTGGCGGTGAGACGTTTGTCCAGGCTGGCATAAAGTACAGAGGGTTTCCCGCCGGTATAAGGCAGTCCCAGCAATTCGAAAATAACCGGATAATAGGCCTCGCGCGCTATACCCTGAAAAGATCTTCCTTCGGCAATATTGAATATCAGGTCCGGGCTGGCTGCAAGTAGTCTGTCAACCATTTCATCCGGAGGTCCCGATACCTCAACCGCTGTTGTCCGGTAACCCAGCGAATCGATAGCATTAATAATATGATCGATCTCTTCGGGATAGTAAAGTTCCCCCTGTTCTTCATTTTTTCCGGTACGCTTATTATAGGTAATGGCGATATTTATCATGCTTATCCTTTCTGATTGCCTAAACCTTGCAGAAAATTTTTCAATCTATGTTTAATACAAGCATTTATGTTATAACTTGAAATATAATTTTCCGATAATCAAGTGCTTTCTGCTGCTTTTTATTCCCTGGACTGATTATATATGTATGCAGTGATCAAGTTCTCAACTTTATTATATCGGCATTCCCCCGGGGCTCCACAACCTGTCCTTCCGTATTTGCCGTTAGCGTTTTTCATTTTTCGCTGTCCGGTGTCTGTAACATTTTTCCGGAGAAATATTTAAGTGCACAACATTTGCGTTCATTTTGCAAATAACGTACATTTATTGATATGGAAAAAAAATATGATATCATTGTTGTCGGAGGGGGACATGCGGGTGTTGAAGCTGCTCTTGCATCTTCCCGGCTTGGTAAAAGAACCGTTTTGGTCACGCTTGAGAAAAGATCTGTCGCCCGGATGAGTTGTAATCCTTCAATCGGGGGGCTTGCCAAGGGACATTTAGTAAGAGAGCTTGATGTTCTGGGCGGTGAAATGGCAAAAGCGATCGATTCCACGGGAATTCAATTCAAATTGTTGAACCGATCAAAGGGCCGTGCCGTGTGGTCACCGCGGGCTCAGGCGGATAAGCGCAAATATGAACAATTTATGCAGCACAAGGTCGGTTCGGCGCCCCGTCTTGTTGTTATCGAAGGTGATGCACAGAAGCTCGATATTAGAGATGGCCGCCTGCGTGGCGTAATTCTGCAGGACGGCTCCGTTCTGCGGGGTGAAGCCTGCATTCTGACCAACGGAACTTTTTTACGCGGGAAAATTCACATCGGAGATATTCAGATCCCCGCAGGCAGATACGGAGAACTTCCCAGTATTGGAATATCCGATCAGTTGAGATCCCTGGGCTTCGTTGTTGACAGGTTAAAGACGGGAACGCCTTCCAGGATCAGTAAACGCTCCATCGATTTTTCGAAGCTGGAAAAACAGGATGGCGATCCGGATCCGCTTCCTTTTTCTTATTCAACAACAGCATTCGATCCTAAAAATATTCCCTGCTGGCTTGCTTATACCAACGATATTACCCACAGTATCCTGCATTCCGCATTAGACCGGTCACCGCTTTACACCGGAAAGATCGCAGGTATCGGTCCCCGTTATTGTCCCAGCATTGAGGATAAGATCGTGCGTTTTTCAGAGAAAGCCTCACATCAGCTTTTTCTTGAACCGGAGTGGGAAGGAGCATCACAATGGTATGTGAACGGATTTTCATCCTCTTTACCTGTTGATATTCAGGTTCGCGCGCTCCGGTCCGTTCCGGGCCTCGAAAAAGCGGAATTCATCAAGATCGGATATGCGATCGAATATGATTTTTTTCCCTCTCATCAGATAAAACGTTCCCTGGAAACAAAAAATGTATCCGGTTTATATTTTGCGGGACAGATCAACGGGACAAGCGGATATGAAGAAGCCGCAGTACAGGGCTTCATGGCTGCAGTAAACGCTGCCCGGAAACTTGATGATAAACCGCCGGTTATCATGGAACGCCATGAATCGTATATCGGAGTGCTTATTGACGATCTCTGTTCAAAAGAAACCACGGAACCCTACCGTATGTTCACCAGTCTTGCAGAATTCAGGCTTCTGCTCCGCTGGGATAATGCGCATTTACGGCTGCTTGACCTTTCCCGGGAGATAGGCCTGCAATCTGAAACATTGCTGGATCATTTTGAACGCATTCGTATCGAAACACGGATGTTACAAAATATTTTCGGTAAAATTCGCATTCGCCCCGGTAATCCGCTGAACATACCGCTTGAAAATGCTGGTTCGCTTGCTTTATTGATCCGTCAGCAAAAAATCAGCGAAAAAGAGCTCCCGCGGATTCAGCGTATGTATTTCCCGGAATATTTTTATGATTCCATCGATCAGGCTTTTGTATTAACAAAATACAAGGGATACATTGACCGCCAGTCTAAGCAGGTGAAAAAAATGCATCGGCTGGAGGCAAAGAAGATACCACCCGGATTCAGATACGATACAATTGCTTCATTGTCAAACGAGGGCAGGGAAAAGCTTAAAAAATTTCGCCCCGAAACCATCGGGCAAGCCTGTCGTGTACGCGGAATATCTCCGGCTGATATTCAGGTTTTACTTATTTTTCTGACAAAATGATCGTTTCTTGCGCGATGATTTTCCGGTGTCGCGGTACATTAGCATAAACACCAATACTGGTAAAACGTATTATTTTTCCTTATTTCACCGGTCTCTTCCTTAGAAATTATTCTTATCATATATCTGTTTTTTTAAGAAAATAATTTTAATAATAATGCTTGTTATTTCAAAATGAACGTTTTACATTGCTGGAGTTAAGGATATGACATACATGATAAAATTCTGAAGTCTATAACCCCAAGCCAAGAGTGGCAAAGCACTGCGGACAAGTTCGTGCGTTTTTTTGTCTGACAGTGTAAGTTAATTTAACGCACAAAAATAAGGAACGAGTATGAATATTTACGTAGGAAACCTGTCGTATGAAACAACCGAAGAAGATCTTCGTGAAATGTTTGGAGAATTCGGCGCAGTCAGTAGTGTAAACATTATCAAAGACAGGGTCAGCGGCAACTCTAAGGGTTTCGGATTCGTCGAAATGGATGATGAAGAAGCCGGCCAAAAAGCCATTGATGAACTCAACGGCAGTGAACAAAAGGGCAGAAACATCAAAGTGAATCTTGCCCGCCCGAAAACCGATCGTCCACGACAGAATCGCAGAAACTGGTAAACACCACATTGTAAAAATGTCGTATTAGCGCTCCCTCCTGGGAGCGTTAATGCTTTATGGGTAAATTAATTTTTCATTATTATTTATTTCTTTTCCGTTTGGCCGCAAAAGCCTATACTATGCTGGTAAATAGTTAATCATCTGTGGGAGAAAATATGAAAAATATCAGTGATCTTTTCGTGTTTCGTTTCACATTGCTTCATGTCCTGACCTATCTTTTTTTCGGTATTCTCTTTATGTTCATTTCGGATTATTTTGCGTTTTTTCATCAGCATGATCTGCTTAAGGATATCATGCTGCCTCCGACAGCATTAAAGGTCCGCCTGGCACCCCTCGTTCAGATAGTACGGGGCTTGCTTTTAGCACTTGCCTTTTATCCTTTCCGTTCAATTTTAAGAACCCGGCTGGGGTGGCTGAAGCTTTTCTTTCTTCTCTTTGTCTTTTCGGGGATCGGAGCGGTGGTCACCGGCCCAGGGTCAATCGAAGGCTGGCTTTACACACGCATCGGCTTTATTAATCCTCTTATCGGCCTTCCCGAGATCATTCTGCAAATGCTGACATTCTCATACTTTCTTTACCGCTGGGAAAAACAATCGGAAAAACCAGTCGAAAAAACAGGCGGGTAATCCACTGACCCCGTTTTTATGCGATAAGCGGACGACATTCCGCCCTATTGTTGATATCTTCTTTTTTCCCGGTAGATGACAGCTCTTCCTGTTTTTCCGTCCATTCTGACACACAGGGGTTTTGGTGAGCGCAGGTGTTTAAAATATTTGCTTTTCCCGATGCTTTTCATGCTTTCCAGTAAATCTTTATTAATAAAGTCCCCCTTGCTGCGCATATAGGAGGCGGAAAAATAACCGATTTGCATTGCTACAACATTATGAAAAAAATGTGTTCCCTGTGAAGGTGTGATCTCAAATCCTTCTATTACGGTTTCTACTATAGCACTTGCCTGGCTTATGTCCCCGAATTGAACCGGTACGCCGATAAAACGATCCTGGGTTCCCCAGCGTCCGGGTCCCATTAAAATATAATGACGATCATCTTCTTTCATTTTGGCATTAATATTTTCAATCTCTTCTTTCATTTGCAGCGTTTCCATCTGATTAAAATTCTCAGGCGGGCACCAGATAATGTCATGAAGACCCATGATCTCCCCATTACCCATGCCATGTTCTGTGTAAAGAATAATATTTTTTTCGTCATAATCCGAAATGTTCACAATTGTGTCGCTGCCGGAAACCGCAAGAGGGCGGATTTGCAGCAAATAAAAGCTTGGCGCGCAACCGGCCTCAGTACACCGTTCAAGATCGACCGCAAATTCAATTTCAACCGGCATTCCCATTGAGGCCTCTCCAATGGAAAGTAATTTCTGAATGATCTTACTCAGCGGATAATATCCATATTTCAGAATATTGTCGAAGGTTACTACGCGCGGCCCTTTGCGGTCCAGTCCCGGCCACATGCGATTGTTTTCATAATCAAAAACCGAAACAAGATGTTTAAGCCGCCCAAAGGATTCGGCCTTAGACAGCGGTAATCGTACCAATGCAGAAGACTCCGGGTCACTCAGCTTAACCCGGGTTTTTCTGAGATCCAGCGCATATAATTCCCGTTGCCCGGCAGTCAATAATTCTTCCTGCGTCATGAGTCCGACTTTCGGGAATGCGGGACAAAACCGAAAAACATTACCGCCCTCAATCACCATTTTCCCCAGACCGATCGCAAGTGAAGCCATCCCATCATGATGTTTCTGCTTTGCTATTGGATAAAAATTATAGGATTGCGCTACACCGCTGATATGAGGAAAATAATAATGTTCATTCTGCGTTCCGATAACTTCCTGTATGATAACAGCCATTTTTTCTTCATCCATCTGATGACCGATATGTTCAATATATTCCTGCGTTCCCGTGTTGTAGGAAGAAGCGTATATAAGTTTGATCGCATCTTGCAGCTGTTCTATTCTTACCTCTATGTCCTCATCATTGTTTGCGAGCATAAATGTCCGGTAAATACCCGCAAAGGGCTGTGAATAGCTGTCTTCCAGTAATGATGAAGAGCGTACTGCAAGCGGATAGTGAATACGCTCAAGCAAAAGCCGGAGTTTGTTGCGCAGAGATTTGGAAAGATCGCCTTTCAAAAATATTTCATCGATTTCTTTATCCGTAAGGTTATCGTGGATCTTTTTATCAATTTGATTGTTTTCCACAAATAACTCATATTCGCTGATTCCGATGGCTGCGGTGCCGGGAAGTCGAACCGGTGTGCCTTCGAATATTTTATCTTTATCCATGCGGGTAAGCAAGGCATTTAAAAACGCCAGACCACGGCCCTTGCCACCAAGGGATCCTTCTGCCAGCAAAATTATCTCATTTTCTTCGGGCATGGAATACTTATGAAATTTAATTATTTCTCCCTGATTGCGCTTTTTTTGAATTTCCAGCACCTTATTGATCAGGAATTCGCGTATTGCCTCAGTATTTTCAAAATCTTTGGCGTGCATTTTTCGTATATTGCGGGCAAATTCTATTTCACCGCGCGCCATCAGCCAGGCGCTGAAATGATTTTTTCCCGCGTGATACAAAAGGCTTTCGGCAGGAACAGTTTGCAATTTTTTCTCAAATTCAGCCAAATATACCGCCCTGTCGATCACATTCCCGTTCTTATCGCGAAATACAAAATCGCCAAAACCAAGATTTTCCATGATGAAATGTCGCAAGCCGTGTAAAATATGCCGGCTTTGTTTATATAAAAAAGCATAATCCGAGGTGTTCGCTATTTGAGCATTTTCAGGATCGGCGGATAAAATAACAGAGGCGAGATTGGTTCCCTCTTTTCTGAATGATTCCAGCAGCCGCAGACCTGCGGTTCTGTCATCTTTACCTTTCCGGTTAAAACGCATATCGGAAAAGACAGCCACAAGATTGTTTTTATAGGTCTCATAAATGGCTACAGCTTCCTCATAATTCTTTGCCAGAAGCACCTTTGGACGTGCTCTCATCCTGTAGCGTTTTTCGCGTTCGTTTAATTCTTCAATGATGAGATGTTGTGTCTGCTTTACGATTTCCTGATAAAGGAGGGGAAGAAATGTTGAATAAAAGCGCGTTGAATCTTCCACCAGAAGTATAACACGCACTAATCCGATGCGAGTATCCCGGGCAACATTTTTTCTGTCTTCTATGGATTTAATAATAGCTAAAAATAAGTTCGCATCTCCTTTCCATAAGAATATTTCATCAAAAGCATAGCCGGGCTCAAGACGATCTTCAACAACTTTCATATCGGCCATACTTGTCAACAAAAGAACTACGGGTAGATCGGGACGGTGCTCACGCACCTCTTTCAATACATCGAAAGGACTTATCTTCCCTGAATGCAGTGTGGTAATTATTAGATCGTAATCATTTGTTTTTACTTGATTAATAGCCTCCTCTCCGGTTGGAACCGCCTCAATCTCCGGCGGCGATGAAAGATTTAATTCCATATACTCAATAAAGACCTGTTCTCCGAGAAGGGCGTCATGCTCAAATACAAACGCATCATAAAATGTAGAGATCAAAAGAATGCGTTTTACGCGAAAGCGCATTAGTTGCCGGAAAATATCCTCGCCGTATTTAAATTTATTATAATACTCCGTAATATTAAAATCTCTCATTCTTTTATTTCTCCTTCAAAAACATAGACCGCGGGACCTTCAAGCCAGACATCCGAGAAGATCTCATGGTTTTTTCTGAAATATATTTTCAGTTTTCCACCGCGGGCGTTGATTTCGTATGCGTCTTTTTTATGACCCGTTGCGTAATGCACGATCGCCGACGCAACAGCACCGGTACCGCACGCAAGTGTCTCTGCTTCCACTCCGCGCTCGTAGGTTCGTATCGACAAGCTCCCGTTCTTTTCCTCTTTAATGAAATTAACATTACAGCCTTCCGGGGCGTACATTTTGTGTGCTCTGAGCTTCTGTCCCTGCTTTTCCACATCAATGCCCCGGAGATTATCCACATATTCAACATGATGCGGAGAACCGCTGTTTACAAAATATCCCTTCTCGTTTTTTTGCGGGACTTTTGCGTCGTTCATTTTTAAGCGAATAATTTTATGACTGACAAATTCCCCTTCGTGTATGCCGTCAACGGCATCAAAAGAAACCCTGTCTTTCCCCGATATGCGTCCGCGGTCCCGTGCAAAAGCAAGCAGACATCTTCCTCCGTTTCCGCACATGCTGCCCGGGTGTCCGTCCGAATTATAATATATCATTCCAAAATCATTTTTTTCGGAGGGACAAAGAAGGATCAATCCATCCGATCCGATGCCAAAATGACGATTGCACATTTTTCGGATCAATTCATCATCCGTCCGGGGAAATTTTTGTTCAAAATCGTCAACGAGAATAAAATCGTTACCCGCCCCATGATATTTATAAAATCTGCTTCGCATTTTTTCCCTTTTTGCCAATAATTTATATTTAAAAATATAGGCATTCGATTCTTGAATATCAAACATGAAAAACTATTTCACTATTTCACTGTTTCACGTGAAACACCAAACTGCAAAATTCATTATGCTGTTATAATATTTTTTATTTCGTACATCTTCCGATTTTTGTATAATCTTTTTATGGACAAAAATGCACAAAAGTACGTTTCACGTGAAACATTGGGTGTTGATGATATCGCAACGCTTTTTGAAAAAGATGCCTTTTTTATGTCCTCTTTCTCATTATTGCGGCATCGCATATCCCTGAATATCAATATTTCCAATACAAGTTTTATTTTGTTCTGGTTAAAACAGGCAAGAAAACTCGGGTATCTTCCGCTGGTGATCATAGAAAGCGAACTGGATGCGGAGTCGTTTTACTCGGATGCGATTTCTTTTTTTCTTGCTGAGGCTATTGGATGGATTCCGTTATTCGACAGTTCTTCCTCCTCCTTAACCGGACATTCGGCACTGGAGAACCATCTTAACCGTTTTGTTTCAAAGCTATATGATAATTCACTTGATCTGCTTATTTCAACAGAAAAGGTGTTTAAGCATCCTGTAATTGATAAGAAAACTCTGGCGGAGAAAATTCTTCACCTGCGTGTCGGCAATGAGATCTCTTTTGCTTCACTTGGTGATACGCTTCGGGGAATGGGATATCAGCGCAGCGAACTTGTGGAATACTGCGGGGAGTTCACTTTCCGGGGTGGAATTGCAGATGTTTATCCTTTTGGACAGACCTATCCATTGAGAATTGAATTTTTCGGCGACACTATCGATTCAATCCGCCGTTTCAACCCCAATGATCAGAATACATTTGAATTATGCGATCGCGGAAGTATTCCGCCGGCATCTTTTTCCCGTTACGCAAAAAAAGAAATGCTTAACGTTCTTCCCGCTAATACACTTGTGATCCGAATTCCAAATCCCAAAAAAGAGGAAACACCCGCCGGATATTCATCTGAAATACCTTTCAAGCAGGTGCTTTTTGATTCCCGGAACATTCGCTCCGATATTTCTTTTCCTGTCACGGATTTTGTTCAGCCGGGGGATGTCCGGAATAAAAATTACTACCGTGAGCTTATCGATCATTTTTCCCGTATTGTTGTGTTTTCAGAACATGATCTTGTTCTTGAATTTCTTTATGATAATTTCAGACAGCATGCTGATTATGTAAAAGCAAATATCCATAGCGGTTTTCAATATAAAAATCTGGACCTTCTTTTAGTGTCGGGCAGAGAGATCTTTCATAAGGAACATTATGTCAATCCCAACCGTCATTTTATTCCCGAAAGTTCCAGCCGTATCGATTCTCCGGATTCCCTTCGCTACGGAGATGCCGTCGTGCATGTGGATTACGGACTTGGTATTTACCGCGGCATTGAACTGCTTTCTTTCCGTGGAGCCAAACAGGAAGCCATTGTTGTAGAGTATCAGAACAAAGACAAAGTTTATGTGCCGGTCCGATACATGAATAAAATTTTTCATTATTCTATGGATAAGGGGAAACCCACTGCTCTTGATCGTTTGGGAAGCGCGCGATGGGAAAATGCAAAACGTTCTACAAAAAGATATCTGCGCAAAGCCGCTTTCGATATGATATCTCTTTACCGCGACCGTAAAAAACTTTCAGGATTTGCATTTGAAAAGAACACTCCGGATGCGTTTCGCCTGGAGGCGGATTTCCCCTATGACGAAACACGGGATCAAAAGATCGCCATTGAAGATGTCCAAAAAGATATGGAGCGGCCGCTTATTATGGACCGTCTTCTTTGTGGCGACGTTGGTTTTGGGAAAACAGAGGTGGCAATCCGTGCCGCCTTTAAAGCCGTTTATTCAAATAAACAGGTTGCGGTTCTGGTTCCGACAACAATGCTGTGTTTTCAACACTATGAAAGTTTTCGGGAACGCCTTGAAAAATTCGGGATCCGGGTTGAGTATATTAACCGTTTTGTCCATGGAAAAACCTTAAGCCGTCGGTTAAAAGATCTGAAAATGCATCGTATAGATGTACTTGTCGGTACACATAAATTATTGTCTAATATATTGTTATTTAATGATTTAGGACTTTTAATAATAGATGAAGAACACCGTTTTGGCGTTAACGATAAAGAGAAAATTCAGAATTTAAAACGGCACGTGGATGTTTTAACGCTTACGGCAACTCCGATACCCCGAACGTTGCAGATGACCCTGGGGGGGCTCCGGGATATCACAAAGATCGACACACCTCCGAAAGAACGTCTTCCCATAGCTACAAAGATCATATACTGGAATAATGATGAAATCCGTTCCGCCGTAGATCGCGAACTTGAGCGAAACGGCCAGGTCTTTATACTTAATAATAATATTAATGAAATGCCTTCATTGCAAAAAAAAATCGCTTCCATGTTTCCTTCTCATGAAGTGCGTTACGCGCATGGTAAACTTCCCGGGGCGGAACTGGAAAAGATTTTACTGGACTTTTACCATCATAAATTCGACATCCTTATCTCCAGCACGATCATTGAATCCGGAATTGATATTCCCAATGCAAATACGCTCATTGTGATAAATGCTCACCGTTTCGGTTTATCGCAACTTTATCAGATCCGTGGGCGGGTGGGGCGTTCCTACAAAAAAGCTTTCGCCTATCTGGTTGTACCCCGGTCAAAACAATTAAATCCGTCTGCGGTAAAACGCCTGCAAACACTTGAGTATTATACCGACCTGGGTTCCGGATACCAGATCGCTATGCGCGATCTTGAAATACGCGGCGCAGGAGATCTTTTTGGTGTCGAGCAAAGCGGATATATTAATCGTCTGGGGTATGCATACTTCAATCG
>JAWOEU010000063.1:0-4676 GCA_046482575.1 Fidelibacterota bacterium | reverse complement strand
TGAAATCTGACTTTACTTTCTACTCATCCCCCGGCAATACTTACAGGGCAGGCTTTTCCCTTTCCGCACACAATTATTCACCGGGTAATTATTATGCCGGCAGCAGTCCCGATCCCCTGGCCACCGGAGAAGATGACGGAGCTGCTGACAGACCTGTACCTGGCGGACGGACTCCTTAACTATCCGCCCATAAGAAGCGACTTTTCACACAGGGACTCAATGAGGTTGACGGCGATCCCCGGATTGGCGCGGAAACAGAACAATGAGAATGACCGACGTCATTTTTTACTCATTGTTTACTCATCGTGATCGGGAACGATCTTGACATGCACCTTCCGGGTGCGGGGTCCGTCGAACTCGGCAAGGTACACCGCTTGCCAGGTTCCCAGGACACAGCGACCGTTCTCGAACAGCAGGGTGAGAGAGGGCGAGAACAATGAGGATTTCAGGTGACTGTCGCTGTTGCCTTCGGCATGGGCATATTCCGGGTCCCCTTCCGGTACGAGATCGTTGATCTTCCAGGCAAGGTCACGCGGCACGTCGGGGTCCGCATTCTCGTTGATGGTGACTCCCGCCGTGGTATGCGGCACGAATACCACCGCAATACCGCTTTCGGCGGACGCTTTTTCCACGATCTTCTGCACCTTCGCGGTGATATCGACAAAATCCGTACGGGAATGCGTCTTTACCTCGATCGTTGTTGTCTTCATACGGCTTACCTCCGGATTTATGTTCATGTTCTGATAAAAATACAGAAGAAAATGCGAAGAACAAAGAGGTAACCGCGGATTACACGAATCCTCCCATCCACGAATTACACGGATTACACGAATAATGCTGTGATCAGAAGTGGCAATATTTCATACAGCTTTGAATAAAAGTCTGAGATAAAACCGGGTGTGCCTTTTATAATGCTTTTACGTATTGTCAGAACACCTGTCGAACATCTTGCATTGAACGTCAAGCCTTAAAAAATTCGTGTTAATTCGTGTTAATTTGTATAATTCGTGGTTAAATGAAAACGCCCCGGCAATGCGGGGCGCTGTTAATAGGTGTTAAACGTTCAGAGCTTATGCTTCCTCGGTTTCTTTCTTGTTTTTCCTTGTGGTAAATATCAGTACCACGATCATAATAACGAGGAGGATCGGGGTCGCGAAGCCGTATTTTTGACCGGAATATTCGATCAGGTCGTTAAACCTTCCGATAAGCAGGGAAATACGTCCCATAACCGCAAATCCGAATGAAGCCCCGAAGTAGATCATCAGAAAGTAAATCCCTACACGGGAAACCACTTTAAGTGCGCCTTTATGCTCAACGGAAAAGAAGAAATAGAACAGACCGGTGAGCACACCGACGATCAGGATAATGTTATTGATACTATCTCCAAGATTCCCGGTCCAGAGCGGAAGCATGGTGGCATGGATCTGTCCGATCACATCCGAGCTCATGTATCCGTAAAGGCGTAAACCGGCAGCCATACCGATCACATAGGCGAGGGACCAGCGGCTGAGCCAGCCGATCTTGGGGATCAGGCGGAAAAGCATGAACAGACCCAGAATAAAAGCGAAGATATACGACATATTCTGAGGCTGATCGCCTATACCGCGATAGAGTATGCCATTGACCGTGTCTTCAGGAAACACCTTGCTGAAGAGCACATGAAGTCCGTGATAAATACCGTACCAAAACTTATTAAAGCCATCCAGGGATGCAACCTCGGCTTTTGGCCAGAGTCTTCCGAATAAATTTGGCTGTACCTGGTTCCAGAATGCGATGGTTGCCCAGTGAGCGGCGGATACACCAACGAAAATGTGTTCGGCGAGTTTATAGAACACGTTATCCTCATAGAGATAACTCAGGATCGAAAGTGTGAGAAAGACGGCAATCCATGCGCCTAAAATTCCTATATACATCTGATTACCTCCTTAATATTTTCGTTGGTTTTTGCGTTTAACGTAATACGAGATATTGCCGATAATGATAAAAAGAACAATGACAAGATGTGCAATGGACTGTGCATCCATAAACTTCGTGGCATTTCTTCTTTCCTGAAAATTCGGTAACAATGTAAGTGCTTTCTCAGTCAGAAGTCCCTTTTCGTGCATTATCTTCTCGATAACCAGCGTTTCATATTCCGCAGCACCGGGCATTCCGGCAATGATGCCCCGCATTTGTCCCGATTTCACATATGGAAGTAGCTGGTTTACCTGAATGGAAGTATTACCGCTGGATACAGGCACCTGCAGCGGGTCTCCCGCATAAAGGACCCATTCAATGGCTCCCGGATATCCTGCGGAGAGACTGAAAATAAAATCCACATCTTTTGCGGTTTGAATATCATGCATAATGGGAATTGAAGTTATGGGAACGCCTTTTGAATCCACGGAAAAGTTTGCTTCAAAACTCTTCGTGATACCTTTTATCACGGCTTCATTTCCGGGACGGTATCCCAGGTTAACGTAGTCCTCACCGTAAACCAGACCGAATTCATCGTGGGCCACCAATTCAAGTGCCTCATTTGCCATAAAAAGACCGTCCGGCCACAGGCACATAACGATTACCTGATTGCCTTTGGAAAACAGATGGCGCAGGACACTGATCGCCATCGGATGGATCTCCGGTTTTGTGGAAGGTCCGTATTCAAAAGACAGTAATACCTTGGCATCTTCCGGCAGTTCATCCAGGGCGTAAAATGCATCTTCCGTAAGCTGTGTCGTTTCAACCGGAAGTCCCAGCGGTATAAGCAATGGGATGAGGACCACCAGTGCGATGATGAGAAAAATGATTCTGCGGTCGAGACTGTCCAGTTTTTCAAGAAATTTTGTAAATTTCGTCATTTTAGTCTCCTCCCATAAATGATTTTTCAATACCGAGGATCACGCGCAGTGAAGTACCCACGATACCGAGTCCGATACCGATCATGATCGCACGTGCGCCGGCGGCATTGGGGTACTGATATATCCATTCCTGTATAACGGGAAGGTGCAGCCAGGAAAGCCAGGAAATATTCTGTGTCCAGGCGGTTAAATAAGCACCGAGGGGAACCCGTCCAAGCATGATCAGAATACCCGCGAGCAATAGCACGGTCGCCTCGACATTACGGATCTTGAAAGCGCGGTAGGAGGCGGAGGCAACAAAAAAGGCCAACAGGGCGAACATTGTTGCCGAAAGGGGAGTGAAGAAGGAATAGAACACCCAGCGGTAATAGGTGTTTTGTCCCTGAACGTGTGAACCCCATTTCAGTTCACCCAGACTGACGGTGGCTCCAAGGTCTTCAAGTTCATTGACCACCTTCTGTGCATAGCGTTTTGACACTACCGCTTTATTGAGAATGATACTTTCGCCGAATTCGGTCGGTGAACCGTATAGCAGTTGAACCTCTTCATAAGGCATTCCGGTGATTTCCGTTATTTTTGCATAAACGGCTTCCTCATTATCTCCCATAGAGATCAGATTCGGATAATAACCGCCCTTAATGAAGAATCCGAAAGTCAAGGTCATAAAGAACGCCAGTACGGCCGCGAGACTGAAAGCCCAGCCTTTTTGCCGTTTTACCACTTTTCTGCCTTGTAGTTTCAGCAGGTTCAGTGCTCCGAGTATCATGGCAAAACTGGCAATGATATCATACCACTGAGTTGCGTGGACCTCAAGTCTGTCAAAGGGTGCGTGCGGGATAAACCATGACACGAGCATGAGGATACCGACGGTACCGACGATGATCGAAGGAATTGTTCGTTTCCAAAACATATGTGCTTACCTCTTTTTTTATGATCCTAAGAACAAAGCCTTAAAGAAATGAAGGTTAAAGGTTTCCAGTATAACGCCGATCCCCAGAAAGGCCATCAGAATAGCTTTTACGATGTCCTGACCTTTTATTGAACCGATAAGCCGGGGATCTTTTCCCAGATATGCACTGGCGGCAAAAAACTCTTCACCGATCAGTGTATAATCACAGGCGGTAACAAAGAAAGGGATCTGGGAAGGAGAACCGGTACCGGCGATCTGTATCGCCCCGATGGAGTTTCCGGTTTCCGCCATGATCAGCGATTCCGCATAGAATTTTCCCTGCAGAAAGACGGCAGAAGGTTTTTCACGCAGCATCACCCCGTCAACCGCGGCGGCAAATGCAAACTGATCATCCGTATAATAATGGACCATATCTTCAGAAAACAGGTCCGGACGGCCTTCACTGATATAAGAGGCGCGCACGGTTTCGCGTCCGGATTCCATCACAAGGGAGCGGGAAACCGGTACATTCAGATCAGTCTCGTAACGTGCAGTCATTTTGGCTACATGACCTAAAATAATTAGTCCGGAAATGGTCTCAACCTGATCAAGGTCCATAATTCCGGGGACATAAAGCACGGAACGCCCCATTTCGGTGGCGCGTCCGACAGCTTCCTCAAAGGCCTGCAGTCCTGCGACGGGACGCAGATAGATCTTTTTGTTTTTTCTGGCCCGGGCAATATAATACAGTGGCGGTCCTGCCGGCATCCGCTGCCCTGGCCGACGGCCACCCGGCCCAGGTCACCATCGTGCACGGTGTTCCCGGCGTCGACGGCGTCGACATCACCGCTGACGGCGACGCCCTCCTCGAAGGCGTCAACTTCACCGACACCGCCACCACGGAGGTGCCCGGAGGCACCTACTCGATCGCTGTCGAGGCCGGCGGTGAG
>JAWOEU010000028.1:0-15794 GCA_046482575.1 Fidelibacterota bacterium | reverse complement strand
TTCTAAATCTAAAATAGATTGATATAGATTTAAACTTATACCACAACAAGACCCATCTGTTGCTCGTAAACCAAATGTTTTTGCTCCAGCACAATCTGTTGATAAAGTCACAGAATAGGTTGGTGAATTTGCATTCAGCTCAGTAATTATCTTATTGTCAATTCGTTCCTTTGCTCTTGTCATCATTGATTTCATTACCATTGTTTTCATTGAATCACCTGCAGTGAAAGCATCTATGTCGCATATCACATGATAATCCCCGTATTGCTCCATTGTCAATGTATAGGTGCTAAAAGCATTACTTACACAAGACATACACTTACAAGGTGACATTGCTTCAAAATCTTTACTAGGTGTTGCATGATTGATATACCTAAGTTGTATCTGACCACCACCACCCTTATTAAAATCTAATCCTTTTACAGTAATGTTCTTACTCAGAAAATCCGATTTGCAGATGACAGCCTCCCAAATAGTAGATGCGAAATCATCCATGTTTTTCCAGCTTGTCACGTTATCTTCACAACCGGTATCTGAATCAGTAAATGCAACAGTTCCTGTATTTACATAAGTATTCAACATTGATTCATACGTTGAAATCACAGGGAGTCTCTCGGACATCGCAAAATATTTCACCGCATTATGCGTCCTAGTGATATCTCTATTACCATTTCCTTCAGATCTCACCGGTTTGATATAAAATTCCTTTACGCCTTCCATTTTAGCCAATTTTGTTGTGGCCCATCCGTAGTTCTTTTTAATACGTTCGGCTTCAACAAAGGAGGTCTGGTCCAGAGAGGCAATATCACGGGTAATGATCTCTCCGCCAAACCCGACAATACTGGTTTTTATCAGATGTCCGTTGCGGAAGATCGTGATATCGCTCGTTCCGCCGCCGATGTCGATCAGACATACGCCAAGATCTTTCTGGTCATAGGTGAGTACGGCTTCCGCTGATGCCAGCGGTTCCAAAACAATATCATTCACATTGAGTCCGGTTTTCTGGACACAGTTAACCAGGTCCCTTGCATTATTGATGGCTGCGGTGATAACGTGGGCTTTAAGCGTAAGCTTGTTTCCGGACATTCCAAGCGGATTTTTGACTACCATCTGGTCATTGATAATATATTCTTGGGGGATGACGTGAATGATCTCACGATCGATGCCTATATTAATGTTTTTAATGGAATCTTCAAGCCGGACCATATCTTTTTCATCGATAATATTGACTTTCTTGGTGTTATCCGGCCGGTTTATGGAGATGGCATGTTCCGTTTCCATACTTCGTATATGGTCGCCGGCAATGCCAACGGTAACCCCGGTGATCTTTTCAACTCCTGCCTGCTGAAGGGCTTTTGTGACAGCATTATCAATGCATTTACGCATCTGGTCGATATCTACCACTACACCGCCTTTCATCCCTGAAGACGGGACCTTTCCAACACCCAGAACATGATATTCAGAAACGCTCTTATCATATTCGCCGATGATGGCGCATATCTTGGTGGTGCCAATGTCCAGAGCACTTAAAATGATCTTTTCGTTCATGCTTACACCCATAATTAATCCCGTACAATTACTTGATCGTTAAAACGTAAACTTACGTACTTGAAGCGGCGCATATCAGTGTTCTCCGTTTTCATTTTCCTGATGAATGCATACAGGATATCAATGCGTTTTTTCAGTTCATCACTTCCCAGATATACCGGCGGATGTTCATAATCTTTACGTATGATCCATCCCTTTTCATCCGTCCAGGTAATATGATTGCAGTATTCCCGGATATTTTCACTGAAGTTCTGTGTATAGTTGACAAAATTAATGGCGTGACGAATGTCCGGATGAAGGGTTGGCTGCCCGGGCTCAAATGCCAGATCCGGGTCTACGCCTTTGATGACCGGCAGGGATTCAATGGAATAAGATTGCGGAAGCGGCAGTACGGTAGCAAAAGCATCCAGTGCATACGTTTCCCTGAGATCGATCCGTACAACGGGGTTGCGTTCAATAACATGAATATTGATAACATCAGGAAATTGACGGCTGATAAAAGTATTAAAAATATAAGGTTCTTTGATCAGGCGTTTTACACCCGATCCGAGGTCAAGATCGAACATACCGGCACCGCGTTTGATGCCGCTGATACGTATAATCTGTCTTTCACTGAGCTCGCGGTTCCCGTGAACACGTATCTGTTTGACCGTAAAAACCTGTTGATAGCGGCAATACATCAGGGCAAGCATGAACAGCAGCAGAATGATCAGAATATACAGGACCTTATGACTGATCCGGCGCTTATTTTTTATTTCGCTGTACATTATACTCCTTATACAGACTGTCGGATAATTTCCATATGTCACCGGCTCCCAGGGTAATCACGATATCGCCGTTTTTCAGATCAGGAACAAGTTCTGCGGGAACATCGTCCATATTATTTATATAATGGACCGGCGTATAACCGCTATTTTTCATCAGTTCCCCGATCATTGCACTTGTGATGCCCTTTATCGGCGCCTCCCGGGCAGGATAGATATCTACAAGATATACTGCATCCGCTTTTTGGAGGGCTTCCGAAAAGCCCGCCGCAAAATCCCGTGTGCGGCTGAATAAATGCGGTTGAAAAACCGCAATGATACGGCGGTCCGGATAATGGGTTTGCAACGCATCCAGTGTGGCTGATATCTCTGTGGGGTGATGTGCATAATCATCGTAAAAAAGAACTTGTTCGTCTTTATACCGCAGTTCCGAACGGCGTTCAACCCCGGTGTGATGCTGGAGTCCCTTTGCAGCATCGGAAATATTTAAATGTAAGAGATATACTGTCGCAAGCGCGGCGGCCGCATTAAGAATGTGATGCTTGCCTACCTGCGGGACCGAAAAGTCCCCGATCTTTTCCATGTTGTAATAAAGGGAAAAACAGGAACTGTCTCCGTATTTTATTTCATCAATACGGAAATCCGCATTGGGGTATTCCCCGTACGTCACACAGGGGCGGTCAATCGAATTGAGAAGACTTCTCGCTTCAGGGTCGTCGTAACAGAGAATGACCGCTCCGTTCTCCGGAATACTATTGGCATACTTTAGAAACGCGTGTTTCATATCATGGATATCGGCATAGATATCCAGATGATCTGCATCCACGTTTGTTATGACCGCAATAGTAGGGGGCAGGGCCAGAAAGGTGCGGTCATACTCATCTGCCTCAAAGATCACGTAACTTTTTGAATCCATGACGGCATTCGTTTTCAGATCCTTTATAATGCCGCCAATGAACATTGAAGGATGTGAACCGCAAGCGGCAAGAGCAGTGGCGATCAGCGAGCAGGTGGAAGTTTTACCATGGGTGCCCGCCACCCCGATCCGTATCGGCCATACCGATAACAGCATGCCGAGAAATTCGGCACGGCGGATCAGTTTGATCCCCAGCTTTTCCGCCTGCCGGAATTCCGGATTATCATGCTTAATCGCCGAAGAATAAACTACCACATCCTGTCCATGTATATTTTCCCGGCTGTGACCCAGGCTGATCTCTGCTCCAAGACTTCGCAAATGCTTCGTTATACTGCTTTCTGTTTCATCGGAACCGCTGACATGGAATCCGAGGCGCAGAAGAACATCGGCAATACCGCTCATGCCGATACCTCCGATACCGATCATATGGATATTCCTGATAGAGCCGAATACACTTTGTATTTTGTTTTCACTCATATTAACTCCAGGCATAAAATGAACGTAAGGCGTTGATAACGGATTCCGCAATATTATCGGCGGCATCCTCCTCCCGCTGCGGGAAATTTTTTTGCATTGTGAGCAGTTTCTCCGGATCGTTGATCATATTGTTCAGATGGCGGGTAAAGGGATTATCCGGGAAATCCTTTTCTTCTACAATGATGGCACAGCCCCTGCTTTCCAGTGCTTTGGCATTGTAATATTGATGATTGCCCGCTGCCCCGGGAAGAGGAACCAGAATTGCCGGGACCCGCATTTTACTGATCTCCGCGAGCGTTAATGCACCGGCGCGGGATATCACCATGTCTGCAGCCGAATATGCTGCGGCCATATTATCAATGTATTTTAAAGGATGGATCCGCAAATGCTGCCCGAATTTCTGTTTCAGCATTAAATGACTGGCTTCTCCGGTCTGCCAGAGGACCTGTATTTTATATTTATAGACCCACGATTTGATACGTTCTGCGATATAGGTATTGATACTCAGCGAGCCCTGACTGCCGCCAAAAATAAAGATCGTGAACAAGTCTTTTTCAAGATCAAAAACACGGCGGGCTTCGGATTTTTCAACAAGGGTGATATCCCGGCGTACGGGATTACCGCTTTGTACGAAAAGCACATCATGTTTGATATGTTCTTTGACTTCTTCATAGGCATAGAAAAAAGCCATTGCATGTTTTGAAAGCATGCGGCTGGTAAGTCCCGGAAATGCATTCTGTTCCTGAATAAAAAGCGGTATCCGGCGGCGACCGGAAAGATAACCCGGAACGGCGGCGGCATATCCGCCTGTGATAATTGCAGCCGCCGGATCTTTTTTTCTGTAGAGCTTCAGGGTGATCATCCAGGCGTTGATCAGCCGGAAAGGAAGTAAACAATTTTGGAGTACGGCGTGCAGCGTTAAATATCTTGAAAAACCTTTTATCGGGAGCAGGGTATGGGAAAATCCGGATTTCGTGATCATCCGGCGCTCAATACCGAATCTTGAACCAACATAGTAACATTCAATTCGGACATTTTTCAGCATTTCCGCGGACAAACGCTGAACTGCCTCTGCGATGGCGATAGCGGGATAATAGTGACCTCCGGTACCTCCGCCGCTGATAATGACCGTATGTGTTCTTTTAGAGTTCATGTAAAAATTCTGCCTGTTTCTGCAGTTTATACTGCGTTTGCTTGATAATATTCAGACAAATGCCGATCAATGCCAGATTTATAAGTAATTGCGACCCGCTTTTACTGATAAACGGCATCGGGAGACCGGTAACGGGTCCAAGTCCCACGCATACCGCTGCATTGATCAACGCATAATAAATAATGGAAAAAGCAGTGGCAAAAATAATGCTTTTACCAAACGGATCTTCAACCTGTTTTGCCAGACGCAGCATGGAAATAAAGAGTATGACAAATCCGAGTAAAATAAGAGATGTGGTAATAAAGCCGAGCTCTTCACCGGCAATGGAAAAAATAAAATCCGTATGCGCTTCCGGTAAAAAGAGATTCTTTCCCGTGCTGTTTCCAAATCCTCGCCCGAAGAATCTTCCTCCGGACAGACTGATAAGCGATTGCCGTATCTGATAACTGCCGTTTGAAATATCGTCGGTATTGAAAAAGGAGAGGATACGTGCACGGCGGTAAGGTGAGAACCAGACATAAGCACCACCGAGCAGTGTCAGCAACCCCGTAACGAGACCGAGCTGGGGAAGTGATGCACCGAAAATAAAAAAGGTGACCGCAACAATGATATACAGGGAGAATGCAGAAGAAAAGTCCGGTGTCAATGCGATCATGCCGATCAGTAAAAGGGAAATTAGCATCGGAGGAAGAAGGCCTTTCCGGAACGTTCCCAGCGTTTCCCGGTGATTTGCTATATAAGCGCTGATATAAATGATCAGTGCGAACTTCACGATTTCGGCAAGCTGAAAAAGATTTTTTCCGCCAAAGGAGAACCATCTTACTGCAGAGCTACTCCCGGCGCTGAATTTTTTTACCAGAGTGAACGCAAGCAGACTTACGGCGATCAGCAGGAAGAGCCAGGAGAGGCGTTTCCATTTCCGGTAATCGATAAGAAAGAACACAAAAGCGAACAATATGGAGAGTATAAGGTATTTGATATGGCTCTCGAAAAAACTGTTGGCATTACCGTCAATATTATAAGCTACGCGTGTGCTGGCGGAAAACAAGATCAGCATTCCCCCGCAGATCAGCACGAGCAGTGTGATCGAAAAGACCTTAAAACTTATTGGATATTCGATTTTATGCGTTTTCATTTCCCAATCCGGTGATCTGTTTTACAATGCGTTTAAAATGGTCTCCCCGGGCTTCAAAATTTTTATATTGATCATAACTTGCACAGGCCGGGGACAAGAGTACCGCATCTCCGGGATGTGCGCGTTCAAATGCTTTCATCACTGCCGTTTCAAGATCTCCGCAGGGAAGGGGAGAGAATTCCGCTAATTGATCGAGTATTTTCTCTGAGGCTTCCCCGATAGTATAAACGGAATCCTCCTGCGACAAATAGGGAATCAGTTCCCGGAAATCATTGTTTTTATCTTTGCCTCCCAGAATGAGATGCAGGGGAGAGTTGAAACTGCGTAATGCCATTACGACGGCATCGATATTAGTGCCCTTGGAATCATTATAGAATCGGATGTTCCCGGCTTCTCCGGCGAATTCGATGCGGTGGGGAATATTCACGAATTTGCGGAGAGAATGAAAAACTCCCTGATGATCATGTACAAAAGGGTAAACGGCTGATGCGGCACTGGCAATATTGTATTCGTTGTGAATGCCGAAAAGTTTGATATCTTTCCGCTGGAGCCGGTGCCAGCTTTTGCCGATCCTGAAAGAAAAGTTATCTCCGTCGAAGTACGCAACGGAATCCGGTAATTTTTCTTTTGCCACCGGAATAACATATGCACGCGTTTTTGCATACCTGTTGATCGTTTTATCATCACGGTTCAGTACGGCGTAATCGTTTTTCTCCTGATTGATCAGGATGCGGCACTTGGTCAGCGCATAATCCAGAAAAGTATCATACCGGTCCAGATGATCCGGAGAAATATTCAGGATGACCGCCATATGCGGCCTGAAATCTTTTGTTGTTTCCAGTTGGAAACTGCTTACCTCAGTTACGTACATCGGATGTGTGCCGCTGATGATCGCCGTATAGACAGCCCGGGAAAATGAATGCCCGATATTGCCGCAGGCTATGGCGGGAATACCGGATTGTTTCAGCATATCTGCGATCAATGAGGTTGTTGTTGTTTTTCCGTTGGAGCCGGTGACGGCAATTACGGGACTTTCGGCAAACCAGCTTGCCGCCTCGATCTCGGAATAGACCGGAATGTCACGCATATAGAGTTGACGGACAACCTCTGAAGATGTTGGGATCCCGGGACTGAGCACGACAAGGTCGGAGCGGAATATCTGCTCGCTGTGATAACCGAATTCATAATCGATGCCGTGCTCTTTGAAAATATTCAGGATGTCGGGAGTTTTACGTGTTTCGTTCTTTTCGCTTACGCGCACGCGGGCGGCATGTTTCGCCAGCAATATGGCTGCTGAGATGCCGCTTCTTCCGGCACCCAGAACGGTGATATTTTTATCAGCAACGCGCATATGTCTCCCTTAACGCACCTTGAAAGTTGCCAGTGACATCAGTGCACAAAAAATCCCCAGTATCCAGAATCGTATGACGACCTTGCTCTCCGGCCAGCCCAGTTCTTCGAAATGGTGATGAAGCGGTGCCATGCGGAAAATACGCCGGCCCTCTCCGTAACGTTTCCGGGTATGACGGAACCAGCCTACCTGCATGACCACACTGGCCGCTTCAACGATGAATACCATTCCGACCAGCAGGAAAACAATTTCTTTTTTCAACAGGATGGCTATAGTACCCAGTGCGGCGCCATAGGCAAGAGAACCGGTATCTCCCATGAAGATCTCCGCAGGTCGCGAATTGAACCAGAGGAAACCTACCAGTCCGCCGACCATAGCGGAGAGAAAAACGGTCAACTCACCGGCTTTGGGCAAATACAGAATACCGAGATACTGACTGAAATCCACACGTCCGGAAAGATATGCAATGGCCAGCATGGAAAATGCCGCCAGTGCCATCAGTCCCGACGCCAGTCCGTCCAGTCCGTCGGTCAGATTAACCGCATTGGAAAAACCGGTTATGTAAAGAATGATAAAGGGGATGTAAAATATACCGAAATTGATCATTACATTTTTCAGGAAGGGCAGGGAGGTAACAGTTATCAATTCGGCATCAGTGGGATAAATATACATGAAAGCAGCTACAATAAGTCCGAGAATGACCTGTCCCATAAGTTTGTAACGGGCAACCAGTCCCTTTTTCAGTTTTTTGACTACCTTCAGATAATCGTCAATAAAACCGATAACGCCCATCCAAAGCGTGACGAACATCATGAGAAGAACATAGCGGTTCGAAAGATCTGCCCACAGTATTGTGGGAATGAAAACAGCGAGATGAATAATAAGTCCGCCCATCGTCGGCGTTCCCGCTTTCACCTGATGGCTTTCAGGTCCCTCGATGCGTATGGTTTCACCGATATGATTGCGGCGCAGTGCACGAATGATCGGCGGACCCAGAAAAAAGCTGATAAGAAGGGCGGTGATCGCTGCAGCCGCACTGCGGAACGAAATATACCCCATGATATTCAGTCCTGAAATATACTCGCGCAACGGATACAAAAGTTCATACAACATAATATATTTCCTTGAATAAAGAGATGATATCTTCTATTGCAACGCCTCGAGAACCTTTGAATAGAATAGCATCTCCCGGTTTTACAATGCCGGCCAGCTCCGCAGCCAGATCTTTTTTATTACGATAATGTTTTGCGAACGGAAAGCCGATTTCTTTTGCTTTCTTTGCCGTATAATGGCTTTCTTTTCCATAACAGAGAAGATAACCCACTCCGGAACCCGCAAGTTCTCCGGCAACGGTTTCATGGCTTGAACGGGATTCCGGACCCATTTCCAGCATATCACCGAAAACCATGATCTTCTTTCCCGGAGAGCGTAATGAGCGAAGGGCGTCAATAGCATTTCTGACAGAAAGCGGATTTGCATTATAGGTATCGTCAATTATGCGCACACCGTGCCAGGTTTCGGTATGTCCCCGGCCGGCTGAAACCCGGAAGTTTTCGACCTGAGAGATGATGCTGTCACGCTTCATACCCAGTGTGCGGGCGGCAGCATATACCGCCGCTGCATTATAAGCGGCTCCTTTTCCCATGCTTCTCAGATGGAGATCGGCGCCTTCTGCACTGAGTACATACCGCCCGTTTTCATCAACAGAGCGGACAGGCAGGGTAAAATCTGCCGCTTTTTCCAGGGAAAAACTTACCCGTTTCCGCTTATCTTCCGGATACGCTGCTATACGGGGATCATCAAGATTTATGAAAAGAGTGCCGTCTTCTTTTACGGAGTCAAAAAGTTCATATTTTGCTTTTTGTACATTTTCAATGGAACCCAGTCCGCCTATATGCGCATGTGCGATGACCGTGATCAACCCGAGATCCGGCGGAACAATACTGCAAAGTTCCCGGATCTCTCCCGGTCCGGAAGTACCCATTTCAAGAACGGCAATATCTTCATCACCCATTATCTGCAGGACCGCCAGGGGCAGGCCGATATGGTTATTAAAGTTTTTCGGACTTTCGGCGACGATCATCTGCGAGCGCAGAACTTCTGTCAGGAGCCGGCGTGTGGAGGTTTTTCCCGCGCTTCCGGTAATAGCGAATATCGGTACGTGAAGACTGCGGGCATAAATAGCGGCCATGTCTTTCAATCCGCGGAAGGTGTCATCGACAACAATAAGCGCTTCGTCCGGTGCCGCCGTTTTTGCGTACCCGCTGTTGACGACAGCGGCCAGCGCACCGTTTTTCAGCGCGTCTTTAACAAAGCGGTGACCGTCTGTATGTTCACCTTTCAGGGCGCAGAAAATATAGGCTTCCGGAATATTCCGGGAATCAATACTGACACCGCGAAAGAAGTCGAAGCGAATGTTGCGCAAAGCAAATGGACCCTGATGTAATTGTTCGGTTTTCATCATTTTTTAGGAACCCCGGTACGGAGAAGGCTCTCCGCACCGGGGTGGTAGAGGGTTACTTGTATTTCTCCAGTTCTTTTACTATTTCTTTATCGTTAAAAGGGATTCTTTTACCGTTGATCTCCATATATTTTTCAGCTCCCTTTCCCAGGATCATGATAATATCGCCCTTTTCGGAGTACCCGTATGCCTTAAGCAGGGCTTTTTTACGATCCAGGCAAATCTCCGTTTTTTCTTTATTCTCAATCCCGGTCAGAATATTTTCTGCTATCTGCAGGGGATCTTCACTCCGGGGATTATCATTTGTCAGGATAATGATATCCGAATACTTATCTGCGACCTTGCCCATCATGGGTCTTTTGTCATGATCACGGTCGCCCCCACAGCCAAAGAGTGTAATAATACGTTTCCGGCCGGTAAGCCGGACTATGGTGCTCAGCGCCTTTTCCATCGCATCCGGCGTGTGCGCATAATCGATAACGGCGGTACCGCGGGAGCCCGGGATCATCTCCATCCGGCCGTCAACAGAACGGAAAGGGAAATTATCGGCAACTTCTTTTTCATCCGGAAAAAGATGAAGCCAGGCGGCAATGCTTCCGCTGATGTTTTCAGCATTGAAAGCTCCCAGCAGCGGCGCTTTTATCCGAAAACGCCCGGCGGGCGTGTTCAGTATACCATGTATTCCGCGGATGTCTGCGGACAATTCCAAAAAGTGCACATCGGCGCGTGAATTTTTCAGAGAATAGGATAATTTCGCAGTGCTTATCATATCGTAAAGGCGCTTTCCGTAATTATCATCGATATTGACGATAGATAAAGCACCGGGGCGAAGCTGACGGAATATGCGTGCTTTGGTTTGGAAGTATTCTTCCATATCCGAATGAAAGTCCAGGTGATCCCGGGTCAGATTTGTGAAAACGGCAGCATCAAAGTAAAGTCCGTGTACCCGCTGTAAAGCAATTGCATGAGAAGAAACTTCCATAAATACTGCTGAAATATTCTCTTGTTCAAAACGCCGGAAAAGAAGTGCAAGATCGCGGCTTTCGGGGGTCGTACGGTCCTCGTCTTCGTAATAATTCGCACTTTTGGCGCCCAGTGTGCCGACAAGAGCAGGATTCTTTCCGCAGCTTTCAGCGAGCTGGTACAAAAGATGGGTCATGGTAGTTTTACCGTTGGTTCCCGTTATGCCGAGCAAAGGGAAAGGCAAAGGTTGCGAGTGGAAAAAAACGTGACTCAGTTCCGCCAATGCGCGTCTGCTGTCGTTTACCACTATCTGAGGGATAGAACTTTCCACGGCTTCTTCAACGATACAGGCAGCAGCTCCTTTCTGCCGGGCATCGGAAATGAAATTGTGTCCGTCCGTCCTGTACCCTCTGACAGCAACAAAAAGTGTATCGGTGCCGGCATGGCGGGAATCATAGACGATATCCCGGATAACAGGATCCGGACCTTCGTAAAAATAGGACTGTTGAAGATGTTTCAGGAGTTCATGGAGATGTGTCATAAATTCACCTCCAGGCGGCAGATCGCATTTTCTTTTAAATAGGTACCCGGCGGGGGATACTGATGGAGCACCTTGCCGCGTTTTGACTTCCGATTGACCGTCAGACCGATTTCTTTCAGGGTCCTTTCGGCATTCAGAATGTGCATTCCCAGTACATCGGGCATGATAACATCATACCTCTCCTTATTCAATACGGGTTCCGCTACGGACACCGTTTCCACGTTATTTTCAGAGAAATCCGGTGTCTTTTGCGAACGGTGCAGCATGGAAAGCAGAAGTCCGGAAGAAGAATGATTTTCCGTTACCGGTTCCGGTTCCGGTTTCGGCAGCGCTTTATAAATGGTGTTGAAATCCCGGGTGTTGATAATGCGACTAAAAACCTCCTTGACGGCGGGAGCTGCGGACGTGCTGCCGTGGTGAAGGCCGTAAGCGGGTTCATCAACCACAATTCCGCAAACGAGTACCGGACTGTTCGCCGGGAAAAAACCAACAAATGACGCATAATATTTGGAATTGGAATATTTTCCGTCAATAACCTTTTGTGCAGTGCCGGTCTTTCCGGCAACATGATATCCGGTGATATGCGCGGCGGTTCCGGTGCCGCTGTTTACCACTTCTTCAAGAATATTCTGCAGGGTTTTTGCGGTTTCTTTGCTTATGACTCTTCGGACGGGATAAACGGCTGCCTTTTCTATGACCTTCCCTTTTTCATTATAAGCTGTGGATACAACGTAAGGTTTAAGTAATGTCCCCCCGTTTGCTATGGCCGCATAAGCATTCACGATCTGTATCAGGCTTGCCGTAACACCATGCCCCATGGCTAACTGGGTAAACCCCACACCGCTCCATTTATCCGGTGTTTTTAATAGTCCGCCGCTTTCGCCCCATAAACCTACTGCCGTGGCTTCGCCGAAACCGAATTTTCTGGCAGTCTCATAGATCGCACGGTTGCCTACCTGCTGTGCGATCTTCCCGGCACCGATATTTGAAGAAAGTGTGATGATCTCTTCCACGGTCAGCCATTCGTGTGGTTTGGTATCGTGAATAATACGGTCTTTGACCTGCCAGTCCCCGTTTTCACAGAAAATACGGCTGGTGGGGGTGAAAATATTGTTCTCGAACGCGGCTGAAGCGGGAATGAACTTAAAAACGGAGCCGGGTTCAAATTGATCGGCTATGACACGGTTTCTGCGGATCTCCGATGTTGAATTCCGGATACGGTTCGGATCAAAGGAAGGATAATTTGCCATAGCCAGGACTTCACCGGTATTCGGGTCCATGATAAGTCCCATACCGGCTTTCCCCTTACTTCTTTTTACGGTTTTTTCAAGTTCTTCCTCAAGAATGATCTGATAATCGATATTGATGGTCAGCTGGACATTTCCGCCCGGTATTGCAGCCTGTGTTTTGGTACTCTCATATGCCGAGATCACCGCCCCGCGCTTATCCCGCTGGATCATCCGGGTCCCTTTTTTCCCGGACAGAACACTTTCGTAATATTTTTCAATTCCCGCCTGTCCGGAACCATCGTCCCACAGAAAACCGACAACCTGCCCGGCAGCATCCTTATAGGGATAAATACGGCTCGTTTTTTTGTCGTATTTCAGACCGTGACAGGATTTGTCGGCCTGAAGTTTTTCTGCTGTTTCGGGACGTACGTCGGTTTCAAGGATATAAAAATTGGATTCTTTTTTAAATTGATCGCGGTAATATGCCGGAGTTTTATCAAACGCTTTTGCCAGAGAACGAAATGCGTTTTCTGGTTCGAGAAGATCGATATAACGTGCACCGATCGTATATTCGATGATGTTGTTTGCCAGGATCTTCTGGTTACGGTCCAGGATGAGTCCCCGCTCCGGAAGAATAATCTCCGAGCGCATACCCTGGCTGTCCGCATATCCGCGTAATTTTTCAGAATCAAAAAGCTGTATGGCAGCAAGTTTCACGATAACGACCAGAAGAAACATAAGGATGACCGCGCTGATCACGCCTGCGCGCAATGGGTAAGGATCACGGTTTTTCTTTAATTCTTCGATCATTTCCGCTTCTTTACGATAATAGCGTCAGCCTGTGGCTGCGAGTCGGTCATTTTCAGTTCCTTTTCAGCTATCCGCTTGATGTAGCCCGGCCGGCGATATTCATTGATCTCGCTCTCCAGATAGATGATCTCCTGCTGTAACCGTGAGCAATCATTGTTGAGCACGAGATTCCGGGCACTGGTATCACTGAGTGCATTGCGGATATACATATAGGCAATAAGGACAAGGACCAGAATAAACAATACCGTTACAAAGAAAAAGATACGATTCTGTATCCAGCGAAGGATACCGGTCTCACGATGTTTATGTATCTTAACAGCACTCATAACTTTTCAGCTACCCGGCATTTTGCACTCCTGCTGCGGGGATTTTTCTCAATTTCTTCCGCTGCGGGAGTGAAGGGCTTCTTATTGATGATCTGAAGTTCCGCTTTGTGATCACAGATGCAGACGGGAGAGGCCGGGGGACAAATACAGTTGCTGGCGGCATCCCGGAAGGTGTGTTTTACAATTCGGTCTTCCAGGGAATGGTAGGAGATCACCACAAGGCGTCCTCCGGAATTCAGCAGGTATATCGCGGTATTCAGACTCTTTTTCAGGGCATCGAGTTCTTCGTTGACAGCGATACGCAAAGCCTGGAATACCCGGGCAAGTGTTTTATTTACATGAGGACCGTGAACGACACGGCGAACGGCTTCTGTCACACTTCCCGTACGGGTGTGCGGACGGGTTTCCGTGATGCTGCGCGCAATGCGCCCGGAAAAACGTTCCTCCCCGTATTCCCGGATGATCTTTTCAAGATCTTCTCGGGATACAGTATTGACCAGTTCTGCCGCTGTCTCACCGTGCCTGCGCATTCTCATATCCAGGGGACCGTCCTTCATGAAAGAAAATCCGCGTTCCGGAGCATCGATCTCCATTGAAGATACTCCCAGGTCATAAAGCACTCCGTCAACCTTTCTCTCACCTGCCGCATAAAGCTCCACTTTTAGCTTATCAAAATTATTCTCTATAAAATGAACGTTCTCAAAACGTGCCAGACGTTCTTTTGCAATTTCCAGTGCCCGGTGGTCCAGGTCAAAACAATACAGGCGGCCTTCCGGAGCCAGCTGTTCACAGATCTTTTCGGAATGTCCTCCCAGTCCGCAGGTTGCATCAACGTATACGCCTGCGGGTGATACAACGAGCTGCCGCACAGCCTCGTCCAATAATACCGGCGTGTGCTGGTAGGGAGTTGACATGATCACCCTAAATTAATGGCAATTGCTCTAGCTTCTCAAAATCACTGTCTGTAAGTGGGGTATTATCTTCGTGTTTTTGCAGTTCACCGGGGTCCCAGATCTCCATAAAGTCGATCATACCGATGATCACCACATTACCATTACTTTTAATACCGGCCTTTTCCATAAGGGCGGGCGTAAGCATAATGCGTCCCTGGCTGTCCAGCGTACAATGTGCGGCGTTCTGAGTGAACTGGCGCAGAAAGTTCCGATGTACCCGGTTAACGAGCTGCATCGAGGCTGTGATCTTATCACGCAGCGCTATCCACTTGGGAAGCGGATAAACGTCAATGTGATTGGAATCAATGCCTTTTGAAATGACGACTTCATGCACATCTTCTTCGGTCATGAGCTTCCGGTACCGTGACGGGATATTGACACGGTTTTTGGAGTCCACCGAGTACTTATATTGGCCTGTAAAGTCTGTATAACCCACTCTACCTATTCCTTTTACCTTCAAAAGGGGTAAAATTACCCACAATCTCCCACAAAACTACACAATGACCCACCAATATGCAAGAAATATTTATAAATACTGAGGATTTATTGAACTTCCGGCTGCAGCCTGTTCGTGTACTGCAATAAGGGAGATACAGAAAGTTTGAAATTGCTGCGGGAAATAAACTTTCATTCTCATAATAAATGAAGATTTTTGTACGATAAATACATATATTGGTGGTAATAAGTGTATTATACTACTTCTGCGGAAAAAAACGCAAAGCGCTCAATAAAAAAACCTGTAAACGAAGGAGAATAGAAATGAAAAAGTACTGGATTGTGATCATTGTTGTGGTCATCATACTTATTTTGACAAATCCCACCAAGGAAGATTTTTACAGTTTTGTCAATAATAAGGCGCAGCAGGAATCTTCATCTGTCATGGAAGGTGTGCTTGAGCGCATTATTAAAACCCCCGTTTTGAAGGCGGTGACGATTCGTAAGGAGTATGTTCTTTTCAGTGTCTTTGTTTTGGAATTCGAGGGCCGGAAGGATGTATTTCTTGGAATAGCAAAACAGTTTATCAAGATACGTTCCGACCTTGAACTTGCGGATTAGCTTTTTATCATACTCCGGATAAATATGCAAATGCATTATCGCCGCTATCTTTATTATTAACGTATATATTCCGTCTGCAATCCGTTCAAAAAGAAATTCTTGTGATTGTGT